>JBDRHN010000089.1:0-7802 GCA_043816765.1 bacterium
TTTTAATTTTGCCTTTTAATGTGTATTGAATTGCGTTGTCAATCAGGTTGGCGATAGCTTCTCCTATTTTATTTGAATCAATGTTTAACATCGGGGTCGGCGTTTTGGGCTGTTGATAAATTAGTTCAACATTTCTCTCTCCTATTTTTTTAATTGTTGGTAATTTATATTGTTAAGGAGCGGGTTTAATAAAAATCTAGACAACTCCTCCAACAAACCCAATTCACCACATCACCCAAGAATCATTCCCAAGCGATTTTGAGCGGCCAGCCCCGCGCGAACAGATTTTATTTTCCTCCTTTCTTTTTGGGTTTGTTAAAGTTTTATCTCAGTGGTAAATATAGCTCTCTCTCTCTCTTGTCAAGAATAAAAAAGAGAAACAAAAAAACAGACCCGTCGGGTCTGTTTTGGGTCTGTCATTCCAGAAAATTTTTTCTCATGGCATTTCCACACTACTGTTTTATTTTGCTTAACGATGCGATATTAGTAAAATTTATTAAACGCGTTGAAAAAATTTATCTGGAATCCAGGTGTTCGCGCAATGCCTCCTGGATTCCAAATAAATTTTTTAATCTTGCTGTTGTCGGTTTTTATTAAAACGATATTATTTTATTTTAATTTGCCTTAATCAATGCCGAGCAAAAAATCAAAAAAGAAAGGAGAACAATATTATCAACCAAATTTATTCTTCACCCCTATTCTCGCACCACCATTTAATAATCTCTTTCGCGATGGGCACTGCTATCGCGCTCCCTTCGCCTCCTTCTTCAACTAAAACAGTTATTACAACTTGAGGATTGTCGTAGGGGAAAAAACCGGTCCACCAAGCATGGTTGTCTTTGTCCGCATTCCATTGGGCGGTGCCTGTTTTCCCGCTCACATCAACGGATAAATCAGATAATGCTATTGAGCTTCCTTTCACAACTCCTTGTCTCATCCCCTCTTTAACTATTTGAATATTTTTTGGGTCAATAAAATCTTCGCTTGCAGTTTTCTGTTTAACTTCAATTATTTCTTCTTTTTGCGCAATTTTTTTTACCAAATGCGGCTTTATTATTTTTCCTTCATTGGCAAAAAACGCTGTCCATCTAGCCGCTTGCAGAGGTGTTGTCAAAAAATCGCCCTGGCCGATTGCCGCATGGTATGTGTCTCCTATATACCAATCTTCATTTTTATGATCTTTTTTCCACTCTGGCGAAGGAAAAAATCCCGATTTTTCGCCAGGCAAATCAATGCCTGTTGGTTTTCCCAAATCAAATAAATCTGCGTAATGAACCATTTTCTCAATTCCCAAACCTTGAAAATTTCCATATCCTCCGCAAATGTAATAATAAAAACTGTTCACTGAATCAGCGATAGCTTTTCTAACATTTGTTATTCCGTGTCCTCCAGCTCTCCAATCTGCGAAAGTCCATTGCCCTATATTTATTCCTCCCGTGCTCAAGATGGTTGTATTTTCCGTGATTATGCCTTCTTGCAAAGCGACCGCCGACCAAACAGGTTTTATTACTGATCCTGAAGGATACTCGCCGGCAATCGCCCTGAAAAACATTGGTTTATCCGGATCGTTAATTAGTTTGTTATAATCATCAGAACTGATGCCTTGAGCGAATAAATTATTATCATAAGTCGGAAAACTTAATAACGTTAAAACTTCTCCATTTTGCGGATTTAAAATCACCACGTTTGCTTTGCTTTTTTTTTGTTTTTGTAAAATATCTTTAACTATTAAACTTACTTGATCTTGAAGCTCTTTGTCTATTGTTAAATACAAATTATCGCCAGCAACCGACTCTTCAATGGATATTGCGTTTTTTCTTTTCCCCAAAGCATTAACTTCAAATTCTTTAAAGCCGTTAACGCCCCTTAAATTATCTTCATAAAAATATTCAATTCCAGCCTTTCCTATTGTGTCATCTAAAAAATATCCTTGATCTTTTTTTTCACTATATTCTTCCTCATTGATTTTACCCGTATATCCCATAATCGGCGAAAAAATTTCGCCGCCCAAATATTCACGTCGCTGGCTCACTTCAACATTTATTCCAGCTAAATCTTTAATAGCTATTTCTAAAACCAAGGCTTGCTGATAGCTTAAATTATCTTTAATGCTTACTGGCTTGTAAATCGCGCGCGATTCTCTCTGCTTTGCTATAATGCGCTTAATTTCACCTATATCTTTTTCTGTCAACAAAGACAACTTTTTCAAAATCGCTTCCTGACTATTAACTTTTGCGGGCAAATCGGCAACAGTAATAAAAACGGCAAAGCGAGGAACATTGCGAACTAAAACCACCCCATTTCTGTCAAAAATAATTCCGCGAGCGGCTGGCAGCGCGAATCTTCTGACACTGTTTCCTTTTGACATTAAATTATAATAACCCCCTTTTTTTACTTGCAAATAATATGCCCGAAATGTTAAAATTCCAAATCCCAAAAATAAAAATAATAATAATAATTTTAAGTTGGCTGCGTTGATAAATTGCCCTAAAAATTCCTCATTTTGTTCCGCATCTTTAAAATTTTTATTATTATAAAAATCAACGACGATTTCATCGCATTGATTTTTTTTTCTTATATATAAATTTTTAGGATGATCAGTTTTGATTGAAAATGGATCTTTCATCTGTTTAAAAATTTATTCTTTATAAACTTTAAATCGGATAGCCGATAAAAAATAGTTAAAATCATTGAAATAAAAATAATCTGCCAAATTAAATTATTCCAATATTTCGCGTCTATAAAAATATAATACCGGCTTACGTTTATCCAATAAAAAAAATAGAAAAAAACGGCAATAAAAAAATTATATAGCAATATTCCAATTGCGCCCAAAGCTAACAACGCGGCGAGAGATTGATTTGTGAATACTCGGAGGTATGTTAAATTTACTAGAAAACAAGTAAAAAATATTGACAAGGCGGCTGTTCCAAAAATATGTCCGTTAAATAAATCTAAAATTAAAGCACCGGCAATGATTGGCGAAAAATTTTCTTCTATGCCTCCATACATTATCCAAAAAATCGTCGCGCAGAGGAGTAAATTAATGTGATGCCAAGGCTGACCAAGACCTTTGAAAAAACTCAGCTGGAATATGGCGAGTATGATTATTAGCAAATATTTTAGTCTTGATTGCATATTGAAAATTGAAAATGCATCCGCCTGCTGGCGGACAAAATGAGAGGATATTTATTTTTTTGTTTTCTTAATCAATAATGACCATCGCGATATTTAAAGTTTTATAATCAACCGCGGGGTAAATAATAGCGCTTTGGAATATTTCATTGACATTTGCTTCTACTTTATCAATTTGTCCGATAAACAGTCCGCGGGGAATGTATTCTTCAATTCCCGATGTTATTACTATGTCATTGGAATTAATCTGTTCGTTCTGCGGAATTAAATTCATTTTCATTGAAATTCCGTATTGACCTTCTACAATGCCTTGGCTGTTCTCTTTGTTTTGAATTACCGCGGCAATAGCGCTTTGGTTGTCGTTTAAAAGCAATATTTCGGACTGTTTTGGAAAAACTTGACGAATTTTGCCTATTACTATTCCGTCTGCAGCGACAACAGCCTGCCCTGTTTTTACTCCGTCGTCTGATCCTTTGTCAAAGATATAGCTGTTTATATTATATTGCAAATTATTTCCAACGACTCTGCCGATTAAATATTTATGTCCGCTTTTTTCAACAAAATTAAGCTGTCCTCGCAACAATGTGTTTTCTGACTGAAGTTCCGATATTTTACTTTTCGCGATTGTGAGTTCTTTGATTTTTTCTTTTAGCTTTTGATTTTGATAGATAAGTTCTTTCTTGTTTAGATTTGCGTCTTCCCAAATTTGACTAATATTGTTTCCCGCTTCATATAATTCGCTTTGAATTGGTAAAAATATATATGAAATAAAATTTTCTATTGGTTTTAATATATTTATGTAATGCAAAAAAATTAACAGCATTAATGCTGTAAAATATAAAATAAATTTATTTTTAAACATGATTTTAGGCGACATTTTTTATTTTTATTTTTTATTAAATATCCATTCTAAATTCGTAACCGACATTTTTAAAACCCAAAAGTTTATAAAATTTGTGAACCTTTGTTCTTCTTGCCCTGCTTGTGCCTACAATCTTATAACATTCATTTTTTTTCGCTTCTTCAATAATTTTTTTTAATAATTTTGTCCCGACCCCTTTTCCCCTTAAATTTTCATCAACTGAAACTTCTGCTAAAAATCCATAGGGTTTTTGCTCGGGATAATTTCTCAATATATAAAGATACGCCCGCCCGGATTCTTTTCCTTCAATTTCAATAGAAATCCTGACTCCTGGGGTTTTTATTTTTTTAGATTTTATTTTCATAAAAAGACTTTTTGAATTACGTCTAATTTAAAAATCACTTCAACTCCGCCTTCACAACCCCCCTCTTCCCCGCATCCCTCACATACTCAATCTCAACAACATCCCCCTTTTTGCTATTCAAAACAAACTCAGACAAATTATATTTATCGCCTATCTCATAATTTCCAACCTTAGTAATCACATCCCCCTCCAAAAGCAAACCAGAAAGAGGACTGTCGCTATTAATAGCCCGCTCAGACCCGCGGCCATAAAGCAAAGCTCCTGACGCAAGCCCTTTTGTCGCCTGCTGATTAAGGCCGACACTGGAAGAAATATCTAAAAAATGAATACCCAAATAAGGATAATTTATTTTTGATTCGCGCAAAACCAAATTAACGGTTCTCTGCAAAAAATCTATCGGCACAGCTCTAATAAAATTTTGTCCGAAATAATTCTCAACAACCATTCCAATAAAATCCCCCTGAAAATTTATAACAGCAGAACCAGCCGCCAAATTACCCAAAGACAATAAAAAATGTTCATAATATTTTTCGCTTGAACGCAAAAGCTCATCACTGTCAACATAACTTATATTAGACAAATTGGTCAGCTTTATCTCATCAGTATTGATTGCCAGCAACTGCTCGCCGGTTGAAGAATTATTTACCGAACCAAATTTAATCACCGGCAAATCCACACCGTCTATTTTCAATAAAAAAGTATCAGTCGCCCGATCAAATATTTTCTTTAAAACGCCTTTAACTTGATGGTCATAAACAACAACCACCTCATCTGCAGTTAATTCTTTTAGCGCGCCGCCGGCGCTCGCAAGCCATCCGTCGCTTGTTAAAATAATCCCATAACCAGCGAAATTATCTTTTTGGTACACTTGTGAAATAATATCTTTGCCAGCTGTCTTTTTGCGATACAGCGAAACAACAGAAGGTTTTATCTGCGCAAACACTTCTTTAATTCGCAAATCCTGAACAACCTCCACTTTTCCCTGCGACTGGATTACTATGTTTGACGAGCCATCATCAACATCCAAGACCGCCCTTTCTAAATACCAATTATTAAACTGGTATTCTCCCAACAAAAAAACCGCCAAAGCGCCAGCCAAAAAACCGAAAAAAATTGAAAGAAATAAAAAAGTTGTTTTTGAATTATTTTGCATATGTTAGTAATCAATAACAAGTAATCGGTAACTAGAAATTTAAATAATCCACTGATTACTTGTTACTAGTTACTGATTGCCAAAACTACGTCCATCGGCTGATTATTAAAATAAAAATTAATAAAATCGCTCCCAACGATAAATATCTGCGCGCCATTTTTGCGGAAAATTTCTCCAACAAATGATGGCGCGCAAAAATCATAAACAGGTAAAAAAATAGAGTATTAATCATTGCAAGGCTGTAAAAATTCGTCGGTAAAAATGTTGATGCAAATAAAAATTCCAAACTTAAAAAAGGAATAACAAACAAATAAATTAAAGATCTTTTTTTGGTTAAAAAATTGTTAAATGCGAACTGAATAAATCCGAATAAAAACAGAATAACGCCAGCAATAATAAATAATTTATAATAAGCCCAATCGACGTAAACTTTAAAACTGAAAAAATTTACAAAAACCAAAAAAGAAGTAAAAATAATTATCTCTTCAGTCATGTTTTCAAATGAATTAGGTTTGTAAAATCTCACAAAATAATATTTTAAAAAAAAACTTTCAAGATAAAGCCAAATTGCTATCCCCAAAAGCAATGCCAACAAATGCAAAAAAACTTTGCCAAAATCTAAATATAGCAAAAATGCAACCCAATTTATTACTAAAATAATCGGCAAAAGAAAATAAGCAATTTTTTGTTTAATATCTTTTAGTTTATTTCTTTCCAAATACCACAAAGATAAAATTAGTATAGACAGATAAAATAAAAACCAAGCTAATATTATTTTGTGCAACAAAAGTTTCTCAGTTATTATTTTGGAGAAAAAAAAGAACATCTCCAAAAATACAAAAGTTATTATTCCAAGTAAAAAAGATAAATATCTCTTTATGATTAACATGATTATTTTGTTATATTATTTTTTATCTCCTCCAAATCACTCATCGCACGGTTAACATCCCCATTTATTATTAAGTCCAACGCAAATATCAAATCAATGTGCATCTCTTGATACTCTCTTGGGATAATCTCTTCCATCGCTTTTTTCTTGATAATTTTAATAGCTTCAATATCTATGGCTTCATCATTACTCAACGATTGAATTTGCTGATCCAAAGTTGCCAAAATTTCTTTCAAATCTTTTACATATTCTTGCCCCAGTTTTACCTGATCAACTATTGGCAAATCCGCCTCCCCATCTACGTTAAAGCCTGAATTTTTATCAAAATCAAAATTTGAAGGCTCCGCCTTTTTGGATAATTTATAAATTTGATCATCAACAGTCTCTTTTTTGACCTTGTTGCATGTGTATTTGACGTTCAATAAAATTAAAATAGAAATAAATAATACCAAAGCTGAAATAACCCCAATAAATACAATAAAAAAAATACGAGTTTTTAAATTAGCAATAGCAGAAGATTTTGTCAAATCTTTATTGATGTTTTTTTTAATTGACATAGAATTTATAAGACACAAGGATACAAGATACAACAACCAAAAAATAATCAAATTTCAATATCCAAATGTTTGAAACCAAATTTGCTACGTTCAGGGCAGGTTTTGGTTATTGGTTTTTGGAATTTTTTTGTATCTTGTATCTTTTTTAATTTTCTTTATTTTTAAACTTTCAACTTTATAAACTTTTCAGCCTAGCCAATTATATCACTTATATTGTTTGAACTAATTTCCCGCCACACTTCATTAAATTCATCCCACTTGTAAAGCTTCAAACTCTGCGTCGTTTCATCTTCTGAATACACATATTCCACCGCAGTATCACTCCCGCCGCGCTTTGAATAAAAAGTCTTTTTATCCAAAACAAGCGGACGCACATATCTTTCCAGCTTAATTTTCCCCGCCCCCGCGTTACAAATAATAACATCAATCTTCCCGCCCCCTTCGCTCTGTGGAATCTCCTCAATATAATCCTCCTCAACATCAAACTTGCTCTCAATCATCTTAGTTAAATTTTCCCATCTTGAATCGTTCATATATTATTTAATTATTTTAAAGTATCAATTTTCTTGCCTCCCTAAATTCATCTGTGCCGGCTTTCTTCAGTATTTCAAACATTAACATTTCTAATGATGTAATATTACACCACTATGGCGCATTCTTTCTATGGCTGTTTTCTTGTTATCTAGCAAACGAGACGAAACCGGCTCATGCGCAATTTAACCAATATAAAATATTTATATAAGGTAATTAATTTTCAATTTACAATTCTCAATTTTCAATGAATGATCAATTTCCAAACAATTCCCAACCTTTTTACTTTTACCCGCTTGGCTTAACGTTTT
>JBDRHN010000090.1:0-6149 GCA_043816765.1 bacterium
ATTAACTTTTTTTCTCAACTTGATTAATTTTTCTTTGTTCATGTGATTGATAGATTAATAATAAATATCTTATTAGTCTACCAATTTAAGGAACAAAGGTAAAATATCGAGTCTCTCCTTTCATTTGATTATTAACCGTTATGGCGGTTTTATGGGGACTATATCTCTGTTATTGAGTATTTTTTATAATTATTTTCTTGCATGTTTGATTTATTGGGGTTTTGAAAAAATATTTAAAAAGAGAAAAAAAATTAATGCATAATTTCAAAAAAACAATTGCAAATTTATGATCAAAGTACATTATAAATTAAATAAAATTATAATTATAGTTTTAAACTTTATTTATCTCATAGCCGTCTTAGCGACATCATTAATTTTACACGAATATATTTATGGTATTTATTCAGACTATTCAAGATTTAAAATAACACATTCGCCGATGGATATATTACGTGATACAATAGCAATTTTGTTATGGATAATTTTTTCAATATTTATCTATCAATACAATAAAAAATCGATATCTAAAAATAGAGTTATAATGGCTTATTCTGCTATACCATTTATGGTTATGTTGGTTGTTTATTATATTGTTGCTTTTTCTCATGTTTAGTTAAAATAGCAACCTAAACAATTTCCATCTCAAAATCAAGATTTATTTTAGCATTTCCCAAAAACAGGATCCCCAAAACAAAAAATCCTGTTTTTTATTTCCTATATTTTTCCCCTCCAAAAGCGCTCATTTCCCTTTACAAACCCCCCCATATATGCTCTAAAAAATTAAAAAAATAAAGCACATCTTATGCCTTGCAAAAAACATAATTTTAAGATAGGATAACATTACAGTAACCGGCAACAAGTAACAAGTAATCAGTAAAATTACTGGTTACTTGTTACTTATTACTAGTTACTAATCTATGTTTATCAAAAAAATCGGAATTGACCTCGGGACGACAAACACTTTAGTTTATATACCAAAAAAAGGAATAATAATTAACGAGCCTTCCGTGGTTGCTATATCAACGGTTGATAAAAAGATTATTTCAGTCGGAAATGAAGCAAAAGATACAATTGGGCGCACACCCGACACAATTGTCGCCGTTAGACCGCTAAGAGATGGGGTTATTGCTGATTATAAAATAACCGAAGCAATGATTCGTTATTTTATTTCAAAGGCCCTTGGCGGTTTTAAGCTGTTTCGTCCTGAAGTAATGGTAGCCGTTCCAGCTGGAATAACTTCCGTTGAAAGAAGAGCGGTTATTGATGCTACTTTGGCGGCGGGAGCAAAGGCGGCTTACATTATAAAGGAACCGGTGGCGGCCGCAATTGGGGCAAACATTCCCATTGGCAGCGCTTCGGGACACATGATTATTGATATTGGCGGCGGAACGTCAGAAATGGCGGTGATTTCTCTTGGAGGAATAGTATCTTCAATATCAGTGCGCATTGGCGGGAACAAATTTGATCAAGCCATTTCTGATTATGTTAAAAAAAAATTATGGATTGGCAATTGGCGAACGGACAGCTGAAAGGATTAAAATAAATATCGGTTCAGCGATGATGCTAGAAGAAAAATTAGTTATGAATATAAAGGGGCGCGATATGGTAAGCGGTCTGCCGCGCACTAAAAAAGTAATTTCTGATGATGTTACTAACGCCACTCAAGAACAGCTTCACGGAATAATCGCCGCGGTTAAAACAGTTTTATCAGATACACCGCCGGAACTCTCCGCCGACGTTATGGAACGGGGAATCATTCTTTCGGGCGGCACAGGACTTTTGCGCAATTTGGGAAAATTAATCAGCCAAGCGACAGGCGTGCAAGTTTATGTAGCAGATAGTCCGCTTCTCTGCGTCGCAAGAGGAACAGGAATAGCATTAGATAATTTGGAAAGCTATAAGAGAAGCATATTAGCTGCTAAATAAAAAGTTTAAATTAAGTAAAATGCCGCGAAGCATAAAATCGATATTATTAATTTAAAATAAAGATACAAGAAACAAGGATACAAGATACAAAAAAATTCCAAGATACAAATTCCAAATTTCAAACGTTTGAAATTTGGATATTGATTATTGTGATTTGTTTGTATCTTGTTTCTTGTATCCTTGTATCTTTCTGCTGTTGTGTCTTTGCGCCCATTAAACACATCATCACAAAAATTAGAAAAGTTTTTTACATCAACACCAAATTGTGTTATAATAACTATGCTTCAAAAATTCAACTGGTCGATCGTCGGGCATGAAAAAATAGTCAATTTTCTGCAAGCCGGCATTGAAAAAAATAATCTTTCCCACGCCTATATATTTTACGGCGCGAAACATTTGGGAAAAACAACAGTTGCGCGATTTTTCGCCAAAAGCATTCTTTGCGCGGGACAAAGCCCTCAAAACAGCTTGCCATGCGGCAAATGCGCAAACTGCCGCCAGTTTGAAAATAAAATTCATCCAGACCTTGTAATTATCAAAAGAACAGCAGACAGCAAAACAGGAAAGCTTAAAAAAAATATCAGCATTGAACAAATCAAAGAGACAAAAAACAGACTATCGCTTAGCTCCTTTCTAAAAAGTTATAAAATTGTTATAATAGAAGAAGCGGAAAAACTAAGCTTGGGCGCGGCAAATTCTTTGCTGAAAACTTTGGAAGAACCAAAAGGGAAAACCGTTTTTATATTGATTGCCGATCAATTGGAAAGCATGCCAAAGACAATAATTTCGCGTTGTCAGAAAATTAAATTTTTGCAGGTTTCTTTTTCAGAAAATTATGATTATTTGGTTAAAATAAAAATGGCGAGTCGCGACACTGCGTTAAGCGTGTCTGATTTAGCTCACGGAAAACCCGGTCTAGTTGAATATTTTTTAGAGAAAACATCTGATGAAGAAAACTGGCGAGAATACAACAAAGAATTGAAAAATATTATTGATTTAATCAGTCAAGATGAATACCAAAGAATTGAATTTATAAACGCAATGTTGCCGAAAAAGATAGAAACAGAGGATCAGAAAAAGATTACTATTGATTTTTTAAATAAATGGCGTTTGATTATTCGTGATTTATTAATGATAAAAAACGATATACCGCAGAGAGAAGAAAAAGAATTTTTAAAACAAATAGCGCAGAAATATAAAAATACGCAGCTAATTAATTTGCTAGACAAAATTAAAAAAAGCAGAATTTACTTAGAAAGCAATGTTGGTCCTAAATTAATTTTAGAAAATTTTGTTTTAGCGCTTTGATTAAATTTTCAATTTCTAATTTTAAATTTTCAAACAATTTCCAATAAATTAATTTTTTAATTTTCAAACATTATCAAGAAGCTGTTTGAAAATTAAATCATTAAAAATTTAAGCATTATTTTAAAATTAAAAATTAAAAATTGAAAATTAAAAAGCTATGTCCAGAAAAAAATTATTACTACCCTCAATTTTAATCCTTGCTCTTTTGCTTAGCGGTTGCATTTCTTTCGGATCAAATTCAACCGCAACCGCGCCAATTCCTGAAGACGGCGGATTTTATGAATTGGGGAAAAATAGCGATGGCGATTATATTTGGTCGCAGAACGCATATTTAGCCACAGTATCTTCGCAAAAACCGAATTTTAAAAACGCGGACGTTTTGGCTATGGCAAAAGATCCGCAAGACGGCTCCGCGATTTATTTGGGAACCAAAGAAAATGGAATGTATTATACTTATGATGGAGGAAAAAATTGGTTCACTGTTGAAAAATTTAAAAAAAACAGAATAAACGATATCGCTGTTAGTTATAAAAACAAATGTTTAATTTATATCGCCGTTGGTTCTGAATTATACAAAAGCGAAGATTGCAACAGAACTTGGACAAGAATGTATAGTGAAGACAGGGAGGGCTATTATATTTCCGCGCTTGCCGTTGATTCATATAATGAAGGGACGATTTACGCGGGGCTAAGCATTGACACTCAAAATCAAAAAAAAGCGAAAGATGCCAGCGATGTGATTAAAAGCGTTGATTTCGCGAAAAGCTGGCAGGTTGCGGCGCGAACGTCGGCAGGATCAATGATAAGTGAAATTTTAATTAACCCAAAAAATACCAGAATTGTTTATGCAGCCACGCACAACAGCGGTCTGTTAAAAACAATTGACGGCGGAATTAGCTGGAAAGATATCACAGGCGCGGCGCAGGAGTTTCCTGGAAAAAATTCCAAAGAAGAATTTATCCAAAGATTTGAACAGTTAATTGATTTTGCCACTGATGTTAAATCAACAAAACAGATTAGGGAAAGTTTGATTTTTAGAGATATGGAAATGATCCCTGATAAAGAGGATTCGCTTATGCATGCTTCTAATTATGGGATATTAAAAAGCGATGACGGCGGAAATACTTGGAAACAGATAAAATTAATTCCTCCAAAGGGAGAGAAAAAAGCTATTATATATTCGCTTGCTTTTAATCCCGAAAAAGGGGATGAATTTTATTACGGAACAGATGATACGCTTTTTAGAACAACAGACGGGGGTGAAAATTGGACTACAATAAAAGGTCCTGGAACAAGAGCAGTCTATCAAATCATTGTTACCCCAAACATTGGCAAAGAACCAAATGTCTGCATTGGAATGTATAATCTAAAACCGCCGGCGCCCAAAAAATAATTTTCAATTTCTAATTTCGCAGTAGAAGTCGTTCAGAATGACAGCGAGGGGCGTGCTGGCGCCTGAGCAGTTGCAATAAAATTAAAAATTTAATCTATGCCCGAACAAATAAATAAAGCTGAACAAGAGTTCAAAAAAACAATTGATTTTTTGCAAAACGAAATCGCAAGCATCAGAACCGGACGCGCGCATCCAAGCTTGATTGATGGAATATATGCGCAAGCCTACGGAACAAAAACGCCTCTTAACCAGCTGGCATCTATTAGCATTCCAGAAGCAATGGTTCTTGTCATTGCGCCATGGGATAAAAGCATCATCGGAGAAATAGAAAAAGCTATCAGAGAATCTGAAATCGGAATTAACCCTGTTAACGAAGGAGGACTAATTAGATTGGTAATTCCTAAACTAACTGAAGAAACAAGAAAAAATTTAATTAAAATTTTAAATAAAAAAATTGAACAAGCCAAAATCAGCCTTCGGCAGATAAGAGATAAAATCAAAGACGAAATAATAGATTTGGAAAAAAATAAAGACATATCGCAAGACGAGAAATTTGATTTATTAAAAAAACTTGACGACAAAATCGCTGAATTTAACGGTAAGATAAAAGAGGTTGGGGATAAAAAAGAAAAAGAAATAATGACAATATGATGTTTAATGAAACATTAAAACATGAAAACATTAAAACATTAAAACATGACAACATTAAAACAATATTATTGTTTTTGGTTTTGTTGTTTTGTGTTTTGTATCCATATCCTCTCCGCGCCGCCAGAAACGCCATAGTCATTGGCGTCGCGCGAAATGCCGAGCATCTTTCCCCGTCAGAGTGGTATGAAAAATACGCTCCGAACAGAGGCAAAACCAGCAATCCGTCGTCAATTTTTTTCGCGGGTTATGAAGCTGTTTCTGTCGGATCTTGCGCGAGCGGAAATGGCGAAACCATTTATGTTAATGCTGCTAATGTTGATGTTAAAAGTACGCCAGCTGACCCAAGTGACGATGCTTTAGATACCAACATATATATAATATCTTGTCAGATTGGAGCAGACCAAGACATTGTGGATATTTTTGATCAATTGACAAAAAATTGGAATTTTAATGTTAATATTTCTGACAAAAGCGCGCAGGCCAAAATTCAGCGAGACGTCAAAAGATTAAGCGATATAACAACTTTAAATGAACTTTTGGAAAATTACCGCGCGAGATATAGCCGTTACCCCGCGCTCGCGGAAGGAACTTACGAAATCGGAAAATCAATAAGCAATTGGACATCGTGGAATGATGTTTTGGGCGTAACGTTAGAAAATTCAGAGCTTCCAACTCCATCCGATGGACCAGGATGGGGACCGCTAACAACTCTTGATAACTGGACAAATCAAAAAAAAGAAAAAGTTTGGCCAAAAGATATGTATTTCCCAACAGCCGTCGGCATTGATTATACATTTAACGGTTGCCGTCAAATTACAGCGGTCAAAGATCAAAAAGTCGCCAGCTGGTGCGAAGGAAGTTGCGCTGAGTG
>JBDRHN010000091.1:0-14585 GCA_043816765.1 bacterium
TAGACTTGTCGCGTAATTAGTTCCTACTGCAATTTTCATATTTTGGTCAAATTTTCCAAAAATTTTTTCAGCTTAGCTTGGGCTAAACCTCAAAAATTGTTTGAAAAATTTGCCTCAAAATCTGAAAATTTCGTCACAAAACTAATTACGCGACAAGTCTAATGTAAATTTCAAAAATCCCCCTTACCCTTACCCCTTTGCGAAAGGGGGAATCCGTCAGCTGACGGACCCGTCTTTTGTTTTAAATAAAAATGTTCCACCCGTCCCCCTTCCCGCGGAGTGGATTAGGGGGAGGGTTATGGTCATCACTTTCGCATTTAATATTTTAAATTACTATTTACTAATTACTAGTTACCCTCTCCTTAAAATACCCAAGAATCGCCCTGTTCTCCTGATAATTCATTCTCATCGGACCCAAAATTCCCAATAATTGCTCCACGCCGTTTGTCTTGTATTTTGTAATAATAGCGGCGCAATTAGGGCTAAAAGGATTTTGCGAGCCGATTAATATATCAACATTATCATTTATTTTATTAAAAATATTTTCTAAAACCTCATCAAAATGATCAATGACTTTAGAAATATTCAAAATCAAATTCTGACTGCAAAACTCGGGTTTGGCAATCAGATTGCTGATGCCTGTATAATAAAAATCATATTTATCAAAAGCCACAAAAACCGTCTCGGAAGACATCGCGGCAATTGACTTGGATAACTTTTTTATATTATCTCTTTGCTCTCCCCTTGCTGTGCAAATTTCATCAATAACACCGCATTTGCTTTTAGCTAATTTTTTCGGCTTCAAAAGATTGTCCAAATAATGACGATACCCTTTTTCGGTCGGAATCCGCCCTGCCGAAGTATAAGGCTGGATAATATATTCTTCTTTTTCCAAATCAGCCATTTCATTTCTAATAGTCGCCGAGCTAAGGTCGGGATAATATTTATCAACAAGCAAACTAGACCCAACGGGTTGCGCCGTCTGATAAAATTCTTCAACAATATATTTTAATAAATTTTCTTTACGTTCGTTCATGATGTTTAATAATTAGCACTCTCACAACTTGAGTGCTAATGATATTATAACAAAGAGAAAATTGTTGTCAAGAGCAAATAATACCAAACGAATTTGATTTGTTCTACCAGCAATCCCCCTCCCGCGGAGGGGTTGGGGAGGGTTTTAAAAAATAAATAGAACAAGTCAAATTCGTCTAGTATATACAAAAAACAATGGCATCTATTTGCCATTGTTTTTTGTATTTAAAATTGTCCGCCCGGAGGGAATCGAACCCACGACCATCAGCTTAAAAGGCTGTTGCTCTACCGACTGAGCTACAGGCGGATATCTGTAATTTATTTTAATAAATTTATATAGTATTTTGCTGTTACTGTCAAGGTTTGCCCAGCAACAATCCTGTCATTCTGAACGACTTTTCGCAATATGTATTTAGAAAGAAAAAAGCAATACTATTTCACAAAACTTATTAACGTACAGAAGCAAGTGAAGAATCCCGCGGTTATTGCAACCACGTCGGGATTCTTCACTTGCTTTATTTTATTTTTCATACAACCTTGAGTATATCACTCAAAGTTGCGCTTCTAAATTGATTATAGCTTTTTTTAAATAATTTAAACTTTAAACTTACCCTCTACTCCCCTTTCACCAAAAACTCCACCGCCCTATCCAACTGCGGATCCCTGTTAGTATTATAATCCTCATCAGACAACTCAACCTCAATATCAGGCGTAATTCCTTCTTTATCAATAAAACGATCTTTCGGAGTAAGCCATCTGGCAACCGTAATTTTCAAAGCCGAACCGTCCTCTAAATTCTGATAATCCTGAACAGAACCTTTGCCAAAAGATGTTTTACCGACAAGAGTCGCAAGACCATAATCCTGCAAAGCGCCCGCCACAATCTCTGACGCCGACGCGCTGCCGCCATTAATCAAAACAACAGTCTTAATTCCCGCAAAAGAAGACCTGCCGGAAGAATCATATTCAATAATATCACCCTCAGAATCTTTCTCTTTGACAACTGCATCCCCCTTAGCAATCCATTTGCTGGCCACATTTATTGAACGATCCAAGTACCCGCCTGGGTTGCTTCTCAAATCCAAAATTATACCATCCGGTCTGCTGGATAAAACCTCTGAAGCAACTTCATCCAAAACAGCATCAACCTTTTCATCAAAATGCCTGATTTTAATATAAGCTATGTTGTTTCCAGTTTCTTCGTTTTTTATTTTTTCCCAAGTAACGCTAATTACATTGATTTTATCTCTAACGATAGGTATGTTGATCAGATCCTCGCCATTATTATCGCGCCAAATTTTCAAAACAACAGTCGTCCCCTTTGGACCCCTTATCAACGAAACCGCCTCATCGGTTGAAATGTTTGAAGTATCAACATCTCCTATAAAATAAATTTTATCACTGGGACGTAGTCCCGCTTTCTCTGCAGGCGTATCTGGAAGCGGAGCTATAACAGTCAAACGGTCATTTTTAATACCAATTTCAGCGCCAATTCCTTCAAAATTTCCTTCTAATTCCTGCTGGAATTTAAAAGCTATTTCGGGATCAAAAAACATAGTATAAGGGTCGCCTGCGGCGGCAACCATTCCCGATAGAGAACCGTACAACATTTTCGTCTGAGAAACAGGCTTGTCAACATAACTTTTCATTACCCTGTTCCAGACATCCCAATATATATCAAAATCAATATCGCGAGTTAAAAATTTTGGCACCGTATTTTTGCCTGTAATCTCGCCGCTTATAAATTCAGACTCTTGGATTCTCGCCTTTGCGTCAACAATTTTTTCCGATTCTACTTTTCCATAATAAAAACCAGCGACAAATCCGCCGATTACGGCGATTATTAAAAAGTAATACAAAATAAATTTGCCCCAATGGAATTTATTTGCCGGTTTGTTGTTTGTGGATTGCAAGTCTGTCATAAATAATTCACTATATAAATTAAACTTCGCACATATTTCTTCCGCGTTATTCTGCGTATAGTCCGCGTAAATCTGCGTTTTTAACGCAGGGGCGCAAGGATTTGAACCCTGACAAACGGTTTTGGAGACCGTTGTGCTACCATTGACACCACACCCCCAAATTATAATTTTCAATTTCTAATTTTCAATAAGTCAATTATCAATTATAAAAAATACAACCTTGAAGCATTGGCTTGCTTTTATTTTCAATAAAATTTCAATAGATTTGAATAGAAATAGTTTTGGAAATTAAAATATTAAGAAATTAAAATATTGTTTGAAAATTGAAAATTAGAAATTGAAAATTTTAGTTAGTAGTCTCCTTTCTGTAAATCCTCTTTCTTCTCTCTTATGAACAACGTCCAGTGCTCAAAAAAATTAATAAAAGTTTTACAGGGAACTTCTATTATATAATCCAAAATCCATCTGGATATATTCATCTCATTCGCAATCCACGCTAAAGATTTCCCAATGGTTAATATCGGCAAAGAGATAAAATCAAACATAAAGCCTATAAAATTTTCTTCATAATCAAGCACTACATACGCGCGAACAATCGCGCGTAAACAAAAACCGAAATAAGCAATCATTGAGAAGAAAAATAAAATAATCGAAGTGGTCATCGGCCTAAATCCGATAAAATTTAAAAGCACATAAATTCCAAAAATGACAACGGCGAAAGTCGCTAGATAGATTATAGTAAATATTGTATTTTTTATCAATGGAAAAGATACCTGTTTAACCTCATGTTGCGCGGTTCTTATTCTGTTTTCAAAAAACATTCTATTAAAAACTTTAATAATCTTCTTCGTGTTTTTTTTCGGCGGAGCCATTATGCTAAACCCGACTGCCACCATTATGATTGGTCCCGCGAATAATACGCCGAGCAGTTCTAAATTGCTAAAATTAAAATTAAATCCTGGATATTTCACCATTACGCTTTTGGTGATAAAAACATAAAGCGTTTTTGATACCAATCCTCTTCTTACTCGTTTTTTAGCTTTTTTGTATGGCCCCTCAACCGTTTCTGTTATTTGCTTTTCCAGCTCAGGCTTATCTTTTAATAATTTTGCAAAACCAGCGGCGCCTATTTTATTTAAAATATCAGATAAAATAATAAAATACACTGCATACTTTCCGCAAATCCTTTGCAATCTTTGATTAATCGGATGTTTTAGGCGACGTTCAACATTCTCTTGAATTGTAAAAATTTTTTTCGCGATTATGTCTAAACCATATTCATCGCAATTTGACCAATTCGGGCATTCTAAATTAAATAAATAATAACTTAATGTCCCATTATCGGATTGTAAAAAAGCTCTTTGAACAGCTATATATATTTGAATCTTTTTTTCTTGCTCGGATAAGGATGAATCATCAATATCTATCTGTTCTGCTATGTATTCATACATGCATTTAGTAATCACCTCTTCTTTTTTCTTTGGCGCTAAAAATTTTTCTATTTCTCTTGCCGCCAAAGAAAATAACCATTTATTAATCTCTTTTTTTTTCTTGTTTGCGTATCTTTTGGAAATTTTTTTACCGATAACGGTTTGGCTGATTTTTACCGAGACATTATTCATCAGCACAATATATTTGTCTAATATTCTCCAAACAATTTTTATATCTGATTTTGGAAGTTTATTGTTTTCCAAAAAATCCCCTCTGATTAATTCTTCAATCAAAAGCCGAGGGACATTTTCGGGCTTCCTTTTTTCCATTAAAATCAATCTTATCAAAATCCTCCTAATTGCTTTGTAGCAATTATTATGCCCGCGATCGCCATCAACAATAATCCTTAATCCTTCATACCCCAAGCCTAGTTTTTTTACCATCTTATTCACCTTGATTTTTGACTCATCTTCGTCAATTTGACGGGTGCAACATGCTTCTTCCCAATTTAAGAGCAATTTTTCAATTTTTATTAAATTTTGCCTGTCTTTTAGTGTCATAAATTAAGCTTTTGCGCGCTGGACGCCGAGTGTCCAACGCGCAAAGCAAACTTCATCTTAATTTCAAAAACAATACTCTATCATTTTTATCCAAAAAAGTCAAAAGCTCTCATTTATTTTTATAATATTTTAAGCTAAAATTAGCAACTTAATTACTTTATCCACAAACCACTTTTAACAAAAATAAAAAAAAATGATATACTTTAGTTATTATTATGATATTAAATATAGAAATTGGAAAATATTATAATCATGGCGCTTATTTACGCCATTATTATAATGTTCTCCAATTTTTTTTAATTCCCATGGAGGGATTTGGAGAACTAATGTTCTTTTTTTATTTTTGGGAAAAGCTACGGCCGACCCACTTTCTGCCTTCGTAAGTCAAGGGCAAATTTATTTTTTTAAAAAAAATTTTTGTCTACTCATTTTTGATTTACGGAGGTTTTTTGTGCCTAAAAAACTTATTCAACAGTAACACTTTTGGCTAAATTGCGCGGTTTATCCACATCACACCCTCTTCCAATTCCAAAATAATAAGCAAAAAGCTGCAATGGAATTACAGACAAAAGAGGCGTTAACATTTCCAATGTTTTTGGTATATAAATAACATCATCCGCTATTTTTGCAATCTCTTCATCACCAACTGTTGCGACAGCGATCATCTTTCCGTTTCTTGCCCTGGTTTCTTCCATTCCTGAAATATTTTTTTCATAAACGCTATCTTTCGGCGCTATAAAAACAGAAGGAAAATTTTCATCAATCAAAGCAATCGGACCATGCTTCATCTCGCCCGTCGGATAGCCCTCTGAATGAATATAAGAAATCTCTTTGAGCTTCAAAGAACCTTCATACGCTATTGGCATATTATATTTCCGCCCCAAATATAAAAAATTATCATATTTTAAATATTTTTGAGCAATGTTTTTAATCTTTTCAGAATCTTTTAGAATTTCTTTAATTAAATCAGGAATTTTATCAAGTTCGTTTGCGATTCTCTGCCCCATCACATAAGACATCTCTCTTTGGCGTCCCAACATTATTGTAAGCAAAACCAAAATACTTAATTGCGAAGTAAATGCTTTTGTTGACGCCACGCCGATTTCCGGACCGGCGTGATTATAAATTCCGGCATCAGTTTCACGGGCAATTGTAGAACCGACAACATTAACAATTCCGAGCGTTAAAGCGCCTTTATTTTTTGCTTCTCTGATCGCCGCCAAAGTATCGGCCGTCTCACCCGATTGCGAAATTGCAAGCACAACGGTTCCTTCATCAATAATCGGCTTGCGATAACGAAACTCTGAAGCATATTCAACCTCAACGGGAATTCCCGCGTACTCTTCAAGCATATATTCTCCAACTAAACTTGCATAATAAGATGTCCCGCAACTTACAATAATAATTTTCTTCAAATTTCTCAACTTGTCTTTAACGTCGTCTAATCCGCCAAGCTTAACTATCCCCTCCTTAACTCCAAGTCTTCCGCGAATCGCATCACGAATCGCATGAGGCTGTTCAAAAATTTCTTTCAACATGAAATGTTCAAACCCGTCTTTTTGCGCCTCTTCAATTGACCAATCAAGCTTATCAATTTTTTTATCAATTACTTTATTCTGAATATTTGTTATTTCATAATTATTTTCAGACACGATGCCAATCTCTCCATCCTCTAAATAAACAACCCTATCAGTGTGTCGAACAATCGCCGAAACATCTGAGGCTATAATATATTCTCCGTTTCCAATCCCCAGCGCAAGCGGGCTTCCCAGCCGCGCGATAATAATTTTATCTGGCTCTTTTTTATTTATAATAGCCAGCCCGTAAGTCCCTTTTATTAACTTCAACGTTTCTAAGACCGCTGTTTTAAAATCATACTTTTTATTAAACTCTTCAATCAGATGAGCAATAGCCTCGCTGTCGGTTTCAGAATAAAATTTGTGTCCTTTCTTAGTTAAAAAATCTTTCAGTTCATAATAATTCTCAACGATTCCATTGTGAACAAGCCAAATATCGCCGTTGCAATCGCTATGCGGATGGCAATTTACTTCGCTCGGCTTTCCATGCGTCGCCCAACGAGTGTGCGCGATTCCGATTCTACTGTCAATTCCGCGCCGCGGGAGTCTCTCCGCAGATGACTCCCGCGTATTTAATTCATCAATTTTATTTTCCAAATTTACAATCTTTCCAACCGCTTTTCTTGTTATCACTTCCCCATTTTCAATAACAGCAAAACCGGCGCTGTCATAACCGCGATATTCAAGCCGTTTTAATCCTTCAATTAAAATCGGCATTGCTTTGTTTTTGCCAATGTAGGCGACTATTCCACACATAAATTTATTAAGATACAAGGATACAAGATACAATAACCAAAAAAATTCCAAGATACAAATTCCAAATTCCAAACGTTTGGAATTTGAAATTTGGAATTTGTGATTTGTTTGTATCCTTGTATCTTGTATCCTTGTATCTTTATTTTAATATTCACGCTTTTCTGAATTCACGACAAAGTTCTCTGCTCAGTTCGCCATTCTATTCCAACAACTTTACCACCGCTCCGTTGCGGTCTCCTTAGCTAGGGACTGCAACGGAGCGACGAAATAACCTTATTTTAATTTTAAACGCAACTCTTTTTCAACTCGCCATTTTGTTCTAACAACTTTTCAACTTCAGCAAAATTTTTAACAACGTCATCGCAATATTTATCAATTCGCTCTTTATCTTTAATATCATCTTTATATCTTCCGTCCCCCGACGCCATTAAAAAAGTTTTTATTTTCGGAAATTGTTTCTTAACATCCTCCAGGTGTGTGATACGATCATCTATAAAATAGCATATTTCATTATTGTCTGCTAATAATTTTTTTGACAATGCCTCTGATTTGAGCCCATCTGTTATAATAATATCAGCAAAATAATCCATAATTCCAGAATTTTTTACTTTTTCTGTTTGATGTTTAACATCTCCATAAGAAAGTAAAAACAAATTTTCTTTGCCTATTTTTTCCGCAAAATCATAAAACTCTTTAAAAACATATTTTTCCGCGTCCTTGATAAGTTCTGATATTTCTTTTCTCAATTTTTCAAAATCAACATTATTATCTAACACATCTCTTAAACTCTCTAAATGCTCTTTATCGCTATATTTTACTAATTCACCCTGTTTTCTTTTTAGCGAATAGTCATTTGGATATTTGTTAAAAATTTCCGGAGCGATATTATTATCCAAAAAAATTTGATCTCTGTCGTCAATAAATCGCTTTGTGTCAAAAATAACATCGTCAAAATCTAAAAAAATTTTCATATTTGGATGGAACGCGGATTACCATGATTACCCTGATCAACCATGATAAAAAAATCCGCGCAAATCATGGCGATCATGGTAATCCGCGTTCTATTATTTTATAATTTGCGCCAACACCTTTCCAAGTTTTTTGCTATCATGCCTAATAAAAGAACGAGTGCGAGCAATGGCATCAAACTTATCTTTTTTAATTAAACTATCATCCAGTAAATCAGCTTTAATTACTTTAGCCCGTAGGTGCTGGACACCCCTTTGGGTGTCCAGCACCTTGCTGTTCTTGCCTTCAACTCTTTCATATCTCTTAATTAACTCCGACGACGGCTTTTTAGTATTAAAAACAACATAATCAACCCTGTCTTTGCCTAAATAATTATTTATCCTCTCAACATAATCATCCACGCCAAAGCCTTCTGTCTGCCCCTTTTTGTTAGTCAAATTGCAAACAAAAATAACTTTAGCCTTAGAATTTTTAATAGCATCCGCAATCCCTCCAACCAACAAATTGCAAACTATTCCAGCATAAAAATCAGCAGGACCAATGATTACAAAATCAGCGCTTTTAATTTTTTCAATAGCCTTTTTGCACGCTGTTACCTTAAGTTTTAAATAAATATTTTCAATCCCTATTTTTTTAATCTCTTTATTATGATCAAGCTCGTCCTCGCCTTTTAGAATTTTTCCACTTTTTAATTTTGTATAAATTTGAGTATCACCTTCGGTAACAGGAACTACTTGATTTGATATATTTAACATCCGCACCGCTTCTTCAATTCCAGCATTAAACCCCCCAGATACTTTTTCCAAAGCTGATAAAAAAATATTGCCGAAATTATGACCTTTTAACGCTCCACTTTCAAAACGATAATTCATCAAATTTTTTGTTACTTCTGAAGAATCATCTAATATGGCCGCCAAACATTGCCGCGCGTCTCCTGCCGGCAACACCCCAAGCTCTTTTCTTAACGTCCCGCTTGAACCGCCGTTGTCCATCATTGAAACAATGGCGGAAATATCAAACGGATATTTTTTAAGCCCGGAAAGCAATGCAAAACCGCCCGTTCCGCCGGTGATTGTAACGATTTTTTTTCTTTTTATTTTTTCTGCCACTGGTTGCTGAATTAATAAATAATTTGTAATTATACTACCAGTCTGGGTGTTTTTTGTCAAAATCTTGTACAAATCTTGTACAAAAAACATATAACTTTATCATATTGAATTTTGACATTTTTCTAAAATTTTTAATGATGAAACTTGACTTTTCCCTAGGATGAAATTATTTAATCGCGCTTCCCATAATATCTTGAAAAAATACGAGCTTTTTTTTATAAT
Source organism: bacterium (assembly GCA_043816765.1). GTDB lineage: Bacteria > Patescibacteriota > Patescibacteriia > JBDRHN01 > JBDRHN01 > JBDRHN01. The sequence goes on from JBDRHN010000091.1 coordinate 9,582, forward strand.
ACACATCCTCTCTTCCAATAAAGTATTGCCAAGCTCCTTTTGTTTTAAAAATATATTTCCACTTATTATTTTGATATTTTTTTGGACCCCTAAATGGGTTTTCGGGATTGGTGTTCCTGATCGCTTCTTTTAAAAATTTATATGCCTCTTCGGCGGTAATTTTTTTATTATAAATATATTGTCCTTGATAACTCATAGTCCAAAATGGCTTTTTTTTATAATATATCACCTCTTTTCCTGACGGAAATGTGTGTCCGTCATAGCTATCAAAATATTCCCAGTTTTTTTCAGCATAATAATATTCACAATGCCTTAGTAATTTTGATCTTTGACACTTTGTTTTTTTACGTTCAAAATCAGTGCCAGCGTAAGTTTTAAGATGGGCGCTATAAAGAAATTTTATAAACAATAATTTATATTTGCTTGCATTAGTATTTTTGTTTTTTGACATAAAATATAAATTATGATAAATTTTATTAAATCCTAGCGAAATATTAATTTTTTTAGGATTAGTTCTTTAATAATAAAACAAAATTGTAAATATTACAATTGTTCCAAATAAACCGGGAGGAAAAAATGAAACGAAAAAATATCGTATGGAATTTTGACATTTTCCTAAAATTTTTAATGATGAAATTTGACTTTTTCCGCAAGATGCGATTAGATACAAGCAATTGGAGGGGAAAACATTATTTTTGCCCTTTTAAAATTTGAAAATTTAAGTTTGTAAATAACATCGGTTTGTGGTAATATCTTCTCAGTTTAATTTATAAGGAGAAAAATTATGACTAAGAAAAAAAAGATCGTAATAATTATTTTGGCGGCAGTTTTGTTGACAGGCGGTCTGATGGCAGGTTGGTTTTTGTGGACTTTTAGTGGAAATCTTTCGGTTCCAAAAGATTTTTTGACGATGTTGCCGGCAACCAAAGAACAAAAAGAGCTTTATGGCAACAGAAAAAATAAAAAGTCAAAAAAACAGATTGAGTCTTGTGCAGACCCAAAAATCGCACAGATTAAAACAACAAAAAGCGTGGTTGATTCTGATGGATACAAAAAAATGTGGGGATATATTGACGACATGGAAAGATTGGCAAACGGACTTAAAGTTATGCAGACAGCTTATGATATTTTTGGCGATGCCAATCCAGATGCAGTAAGAGAAACTCTGCCGTATTTTATGGAAAAAACTTTTGAAGAAATATTGGCTTTGCCCAAAGGGGCGGACTTTGCGATGATTGACGCAATGTGCGACCCGAGTCTTGAGTGGGAAACAAAATTTTGGCTAAGCCAAATTTTGGGAAATCGCGGTGCACACGAAGCTTTGCCTCTGTTTCGAGAGATAGCTGAAGATGAAAACGAGCCGTTTTCACTAAGAGTATCGTCAATGGATCAAATAGGTAGTTTGCGAGATGGAGAAGCGAGCAATCTAATGGTTGGATTGCTTGACAATAATGACGATATTATACGCGATAAAGCATCTGCTATTTTAAGAGACATAACCGACCAAGGAAATGAGCAAATTTACAAAGAAGTTTCATCTCGTTATTATACTGAAGAAGATGAAGTAGTTAAGGGTTGTTTATTGGGAAGCATGATTGCAATTGGCGGAGATATGTCTATCCCTGAAGTAAGAGAAATTTTAAAAAACGCGACTCGCGATGAGAAAGACACTATTGCCATTCTCCTGGAAAATGTTCATTCTGACTCTTCTGTTGAGTTGTTAAAAGATATGTATGATCCGCAGGATGAAAATTCATTCAGTTTAGTTATTAGTTCTTTAGCTAGCTTAGGGACAGAAGAAGCGAATCAATTTCTTTATGAAATAATAGAGGAAGCTAATGGTCTAAATTCAGTAATGGCTGCTGAATACTTAAAAGACCAAAAACAGAAAGGAGCTATTCTATATATCAAAAAAGCTTTAGAGAAGGAAACGAATGAAGAGTTTATCAAAAATTATGAAGAGATTCTTACGCAATTAAATCAATAGCTATTTACAGACTTTTTGTTCTTTTTAAATTTAGGAGGTGGTGTCTATGATTGTGTGATGGCTAAAATAGATTTTTGTTAGGTTCTATTTTCTAAACGTTAACGTTGTTGTAAAAACTTTTTTGAATTTTTTAAGAGGAGACGTTATTATGTCTAAAAAATTTTTTGGTTTTTTAGCTTTAATGATTCTGTTTTTTTCTTTGTCCACCACGCGAGTTGCAATGTCCGGCGCAATGCCAGAGGCGGGAGACGCGGTTTATCGCGATATAGACTCGTCAATAGCTTCAATAAAGCTTGTCGGGCATGCCGGTATTTGCATCGGCAATTTTGAAGTTATTCACATGCAATCCCCTCGAATCGAAAAAACAGCGTTGACTAATTTTTACGTTGATTATTGGGGATCGTTTTATGCAGGGTACTCAAGTACCGCCAAAAAGAGGGTGGATGAGGCGAAGAAATTATTAGAAAAAAAAGCCAAATACAATTTCTTTGACTATAAGAGTTTTGGAGCCAGCTTTCCGTTCCAATCTCGCGGTCGATGCGACGGATTCGTAGAATGGTGTTTTGAAAATGCCGGCAATCAAGTGGCGAATGATAATGGATGGACAACATTATCGCCACAATTGCAGTGGAAATCCAAAAAAACAACCACTCGATACTGTACGACACGTGGGAAAACAGCATACACCTCGGCACTTATTGGAGTAGATTCAAAGCTTGAAAAACTACTGTAACCAATGAATTGATTATTAACCATTATACTTTAAATAAAGTAAAATAATATTATTAAATTTCATGAAAAAAAATTTTCTGGAATGACAGATTGAGATGTTGAATTTTAATTATTTACGTTGACAGATATTTTGCATTGTCTTGCATTGGTTAAATTGCGTATGAGCCAAAATAAACCCTTATAGACTCCTGCTAATTGTTGAGATTCTTTTCCCCTTTTTTTCTTAAAAAAATTATCCATATTATCATAAATAACCCAATCATCCCCGCAACAAAGCCTATAACTGTTTTAATCCCGTTGAACTTAGCTTCTTTCTCTTTTTGCAATTCCAAGTTAAGGTTAACAATGGGAGCACCTTCTTGAACGTCAAATTTTTGCGATTCAAAAGGATGATAGCCTTCGGCTTGAACGGTGATATAATATATTCCTTTGGGCGCTAAAAAAGAATAAATCCCGTCTTTATCTGTTTCTTGAGGGTTTTCCTGTTCATAAGGCGACGCATCCCAAAGTTCATACTGTTTGGTTTCCGGGTTTAGGGAGTAAAGAGAGACAACGGCCTTGTTTATTCTTAATTCTTGACCGTCAATTCCCTCATAAACATATCCTTGAGGATCAATTAATATAGGAGTGTCAAGGCTTTTAATAGTTCCGTCTTTGTAATAAAGCAGAGTTTTTAGGGTGTAAGGGTTAGCCGCGTTTGGCAGTTGAATTTCTGCCGTGTAAATGCCGTCATTGTCTTCGTCAAGATAAGTAAAATCTTGCATCTTCCAGCCTCCTTCAGCGGGCGATGTCTGGTCTGTTTCACTTTGAGCTAAAGCCGCGGCGGGTTTTAGAAAATCAATGAGGGATTGGAAAGATGGGTTTTCTTTCTGTTCTTCTGGCGTAATTTGCGCTGTTTCGCCGTTAAATAGAATCTGTCCCGCAACCCCAAAAACGGGTTTGGCCGGTTTAACTGAAAAAACTACCGTCTGGCTTGGAAAAGCGTGAATAGCAGAGATTGTTTCTTTTCCTGTTGTGTAGGTTGCAGAAACGGGGGCTAAATTAAGATTGCCGTAAACGGATTTGATAATAACTTCTTCGGTTTTAACTTGCGACTGGCTTTCTGTTTGTGTTGTTAGATGCGTGTCCTGTTCTGTTGTTGGTTGCGCTACTGGCGCGCTTGGAGTTTCTTCGTTTGAGGTGGCGGTTGTCGGGTTTTCTTCTCCTGTTGGCTCGGTCGGTTCGGTGGATGGTTGTGTTTGCGGTGATGTTGGCTCTTCTGTTGTGGGAACAGTAGATGTTTTTTTTGTTGATTCTTGAACGGCTGGGGTTGTTGGCTCTTCCTCTGTCGTGTTAATAGACGGTTCTGTTGTTGTTTCTATTTCCTGTGTCGGCCACACAAAAGTTTGAATACTGAAATTACTAGTCGCTGTCTCGCTTATATTTTGGGCTTCATCTTTGGCATAAATTTTTAGCTGATAATTCCCGTCAGCGAGCGGCATTGGGATTGAATAAGACCATTTCCCTTCTTCATCTGACGCATAGGTTGCCTTAGATAATGTTTTTTGGCCGCTTAACAGCTCCAAGGAAATTTGGGTCTCTTTTTCCGCTGTTCCATGAAAATTTGGCTTGTCTATTTTAACAACAGACCCATTGCTTGGGTAAATAATGATTGGAATTTCAGGCGGGGCTTCGTCTAAAATAACCGTGTCGGAAACAACAACTGACGGCTGGCCGTATCGGGTGTAAAATTTTACGTATACAGTATATTCATTTTCGGTTTTTGCTTGGTCGAGTTCCCAGCTAATCTCCTCTTGATAAGGAATTAGATTTGCTCCTCGAAAATCAGAAAAATTGGAGATTGCCATCTTTTGGGTATCAGGGCCTCCTGATAATTTCAGGGTAACGTCTTTGCTCCTTGTGTATTCTGTGCCGTTGTTGATTGAAACATTGAAGCCCCCTGTTGGATTGTCGGCTGTCGGCGGTTCTGTTGGCGGGGTTGGCGGATTCTGCACAGAGGGCGAAAGACCGCTTGGATTTATTTCGTTGTTATCTGTCAGAGATTCACAGCCCAAGTCTGCCGGGTAATCAGTTAATCCATCTCCGTCATCGTCAAGGGCGTTGTTGCAGGTTGGGCGGACACTCCTTGGCCGCCAGTCGGTTCGGACTTTGTAATCTAAACTGTCGCACGCGCTGTTGTTCGCGCAGTTGAAATTAATCTGTCCTGTTATGTCGCCGCTTGCGTATCCATTAAAATATCCGTCTGAGTCAATAGTTACTCCTGAAAAATCTATTAGTCCGATGTT
>JBDRHN010000092.1:0-6449 GCA_043816765.1 bacterium
CAGCGTACTCATTTTTTTTATAAATTTCTTCAATAATGTTTTCTGCTTCATTTTTTTCCCTTACGCCAAAAATATCAACTCCTAAAGCCTTAAATCCCATTATTGTTTCTTTGTTGCCCAAAACCGCAATTTTCATTTAAAGTATTTTACGTAATCTTTTTTTAATTTCATCGGTTTCAATTTCATTCCATTTTCCAACCATAGTCAAACGGATGTTATTTAAAGAATTGTATTTTGAAAAAGCAAAAGCGAAAACAAGTTCCGGGCCGCAGCTAATCCATTTAGCTTTTTCCAAATAATTCACTAAAAGATTGCCGAAAGCTTTTTCAAATTGCCAAAGTTTCTTTTCCTTAAAATAATCGTCGAAAAGAATCTCTTCAGACGGTCTTAAGCTCAATCTTAAAAAATTAATGATTTCGCTATCCGTCATTTTATATAAAGAAAGGAACTTGTTTATTATAATGTTTCCTCCCTCAATGAAAACAGAGCTTATTTTGCCAGGTTCGTATTTCATCAGCCGCCCGCGCAATAAAATCTTGAAATTTGCCAAATCTACCTGCAATTTACAGAAATTCAAAATAAAACTATTTTTAAGAGACTCGGCGATTTTCAATAAAAGATTAAAATACTCCTGATCGCATATGGTGTCGATTTCTTGAGGGGATGCGGGATTTTTGATTCTTTTTTGTATATTTTCCAGAGAAACCGTAAAATCTTCATCAAATCTTATTTTTTTATCGTTCTTTATAATTCGCTTTTCCAAATCTTCATTTTTTACAATCCCAAATAAAGAAATGGAATTTTTCGAAAAAATGCCTTTATTCGCTTTTCCCTTAAGAAAAACTTTTATATTGTGGAAATCATATTTCAGAAAAATTAATTTCAAGATCTTTTTATCGCCGGCAATGTCCTCGATAAATTTCCGGTTCTGAATCAAATCATCGGAGATTACTTTGGCGAAATCCTTGGCATCAGCTTTTAAGAGATTATCGGCCAAATCGGTGTCGTTAAAAACCTTGAATGATTCCTCGGCATTCTTCGAATTCAACATTAAATCTAAATCATTCTGACTTAGCAGTTTTTTTTCGAGTGATCTAATTTTTCCAGCCGCAAAAAGATATGACATAATGCTATTTCGAAAAAAGATTATTAATTACTTCCATTTCTGTTTCACTGCGGATAATCGAAATCAAATTTTCGATCGTCTCGTCAATCTCAAAATTCTCGGATAAAAACTTAAATCCTCCGGAAGCATTGACTGTTCCTTTTACAGGAATTCCTTGTTTTTCAAAAAACTTCCTAGTTTCTTTTTCCCGCTTGATGGCAACAAAAATGGCTCCGCTCTTTAAATCTGGGATTTTTTCCGCTAATCTCGACAGCAAATCCTGGTAAGATTTTTCATCTAAGGATTTTAATTCTTCCAAAATTGCAGAAAAAACAGCATCAATCGCATCACGCTTTTTCTTAAGAAGGAGGTTTTTTGTTTCTTGTTCAAACTCGGATTCCGTTTTTGTCAAGAATTTTTCTGCCTTTTCTCGAGCTTGGCCAAAAATTTTATTTTTCTTTTGCTCTATCGCCTCCGCATTATCTTTCTTTATTTTTTCAATCTTAAAATCTGCTTCATATCGTATGATTTCAACTTCCTTCCTGGCTTCATCTTTAATTTTTTCTAAAATATCAACCAACATTGACTCCATTGATTAAAAGAATACTGGCCAACAACCCTAAAACTGCGTAGGTTTCAACCATGGCAGTCAAGATAATGGCTTTTCCGACTTCTGCCGGCTGTTTTGCGACAACCCCCATGCCGGAAGCCGAGACTTTCCCCTGGAAAATACCTGAAGTCAAACCAGCTATGGCTATTGGCAAACAGGCAAAAAATATCTGCCACCCCTGGCTCATTGTCAAATTAATGGCCATGCCGCTCAAAAAATCAATCTTTTGAAGAACCATAATTGCTGCCAAAAAACCGTAAATACCTTGCGTTCCCGGCAGAGCTTCAAGAAGCAGGACTTTTCCGAATTTTTCAGGTTCTTCCGAAATAATTCCATTGCCGACCTGACCGGCAATACCAACGCCTATGGCCGATCCCGTTCCGGCCAAACCTACGGCTAAAGCCGCTCCGAAAATAGCTAATGCAATACCTAATGTCATCATATATATTAATTAAATTTAACTTGTTAAATTAATAATTTTTCATCGACCATTTTTTTATATTAATTAATTTTCATTCGTAATTTTAATAAATTCCGTATTCTGACCAAACGGCCGGAATCTTCTTCCTCCGCCTTCCATAAATTTAGGAAAAAATTCAACAAATTGCAAACGTCCAGAATGAATAAATGCGCCCAAGACATTGATTATAATATTAAAAATATGCCCAACAATCAAGATTAAAGCGGCAAATAAAATTCCAACATACGGCACAGACTTAAATGCAATGCCTGCAATTAAATTAATAACCATGGCAATAATGCCCGTTGCCAAACCCAACGCCAAAAGACGCGAATAAGAAAGAACATCTGAAAGATAACCGACTAAACTATAGAGTTTAACAACGCCGCCCAGAAGCTTTAAAATAGGTTTTTTTTGTTTTCTTCCACCGGTTAAAATGATTAAAATTATTCCCGAATAAAACAGATATGTGACAAATGATTCAAAACCCTCTTTTATTATTCCAAATTTGGACAACCCAAAAGCGCAAATAACTGGAAGAAAATAAAGCCAAACGCCATCGGCTAAAAAAGCTTCCTTGATTTCTTTCTGCTTTAATTTCCAATAAAACGAAACTAAAATCCCAAAATAAATCTGAATTATTCCTAAAGCCAAGGTAAATCCTAAAATTAATAAGATATTTTGCAGAGGATCAATCAATCTTACAGCCATAAGGGGCCTTGCGATGAATGTAGGTAAATTTTCAATCGTTATCCCAAGCCAGCCGCCGAATAAGGCTCCGACAACAAAAGTAACCACTCCTCCGATTCCCAGTAATTTTATTAACCGCTGATTTTCCCTTGGCACTCCTAAAAATTTAATCGCCGAAAAAGAAACTATGGCTAAAAATAAACCATAAACAGCATCGGTAAGACAAAGAGCAAAAAATAAGATAAAAAATGGAGCTAAAAATGGTGTAGGATCCGCTTCATTGTATTTTGGCAAACCGTAAATATTAGTTACCGATTCAAATGGCCGCCAATAAGGATGATTGTAAATGACAACCGGTCTTTCTTCTGCATCCTTTATTTTCACTTTAGAAACACTAAAATAGGGAGTAATTCTTTTAATATCTGAAATTAATCTTTTAGCAAACTTTTCCTCAATCCAACCCATTATGCAAAAGGTGGAATTGGTGCGCGCACAAAATGATCCCTCTTCCATTCTTTCTTTTTTCAATTCTAGAAAATCAAAAATTATTTTTAAATTTTTAAATTCACCGGCTAATTCTCGAGCTTCGTTTTTTAATTTTATAATTTCTTCATTTTTTTCTCTTATTTTTTGATGAAGATTTTCAATAGATTTTTTTGGATTAAATCCTTGACAAGGCAATGAAACCTCTTTTAGCTCTATATTTTCCAAAATGCTTTTGACTTCCTTTTCAAATTCTTTACGGTAAATAATTTCAACAAAGGCCTCTTTCGAAATTTCATTTATTTTTCTGACGTCGGCAAACTTGATCTTGTTGAACCGTTGAACCAGGTTTAGATATTTTTTTTCAGATATTGTTCCGAAAACGATTTTCGTGAACATGGTTTCTGAATTTTCGGGATTATCCTCAAGAGATTGCCACGGTTTTAAAATTTCTTCATTTTTTATCAGTTCCTCTAATTCGTTTTTACTTTTGTTCATTTTTGCCTCCAGATTTTTTATTCTTAGAACAATTGGATGCCAATTGTAATCTTTGGCGAAATTGCAAAGCTGCGCGTAGTCAATCTCGATTTTTGTTCCAGAAAATAATTGTTTGAGAGATTTTTTTTCAGTCGAAAATTCAGACAAAAAGCCCATGGCAAACTTTATTTCCGCTATCCCGTACTCAATTTCGGAGCTGTTGCGGTATTTGACATTGGTATTTTTTTCTTCTTTCAGCCTTTCAATTTCCATTATTTTCAACCCTTGCAATCGTTCTATAATTGCATCTTCATCCTGCTTGCGCCCAATTAATTTTATTTTTATCACATTGCTGACTGCCATTTTTTTTAATGAAGTATTTTATCTAAAACCATTTTAACTTCTTTTTCTATTTTTCCGCCTATGGACCTTTCCAATTCTTCTAAAAGTTTCCCTCGTTCAATTTCTTTTTGTTTTTTTATTTTTCCGGCTTCTTTTTTAGCGTTTTCCAAAACCAAAGCGATGTCTTTTCTAAGCGCATTTTCAACATCGGCTAATTTTTTGTCGCAATCGTTTTTGATTTCAGCTATGCTCTTTTCCGATTCGGCTCTTACTTTATTGACCAAGTGATCAGCCTCTTTTTCGATTTCTTTTATTTTTTGGATACTTCCCATATTTTTTTATACTCAAGAATCAATTATAAGCCATAAAATTGAAAACGTCAATATATTCAAAATTTTCAAATTAGAATGCCCCGCCTTTTTAATTTTAATTCTTGAATAAAATGTATTATTGACAATTTTTCTCTTTTTAAATAAAGTAAATTAATCCCTTGCTTAATCCAAAACAAGATTAAGGGATATACGCCAGAAAGGAGGATACTGAGATCGAAGCATCATCAAAGATTCAAATCGGGTCGACAGCTCTTTTCCAATCTGTATCACTCACGGTGCCGGAATTCCAGGATTTTTCGATCTTTCCACGGATAAGATCACCTACTCTGATTTCTTAAACCCACCGCTTCATACTGTCGCACACTTTCATATATATCATTGCAATACCATAAAGGGGCGAAGCTCTACCACCAAGAGCTTCGCCCCTTTCCTGTTTTTGGCTCGTTGAGGATGAGCCTCAACGTACTACAAATAAAAAAAGACTAGAAGATTTCTCTTCTAGCTTCGCCCGTAAAATTGTTCTTACAGACTTGATCTGTTGTTAATGGATAATGGAGGAACAGAAGTGAGATTTATGGTTTTTTCATCAAAATCACTTCAATGCCAAGTATTTGCGCATCTTTGTCCATGCCTGAGAGTGAAAAGCCATAAGCGCAACCTTGATCGATGATTTCTCGACATAACTTCTTCTCTTCTCCGCTTTCCGGCTCCATTCTCACGATGGGCAAACCTTCCTTTAATTCCGGGGGCCAGTATGTAGCACGAATCGTTACTTTCACAGTGCTCACCTCCTTTCCTTTATTATATTTTGTACTATTAACAGTATAACATTATTTAATAAATTTGTCAAATCAAAACCGGTACATTCTACTCCGAAGTGCAACATCGAAAGAACAAAAAAGGGCAGCTGAAGTTTGGTAGAATAGTTAGTGAAACACCATTAACTATTAACCTAATCAGCATGCCCCATAAACATTTTACACCAGAACAAAAAAATCAGTTAGCCGCCCTGCTAAGGGCCAAAATAAAAAAGAAAAACATCGCCCGGCAACTGGGCAAAAATAAAACAACCATCTGGAGAGAGATGAAAAGAGGAGAAGGAGCGAACGGCCGGTATTACGTCAAAAGGTCGAAATGCCTGGCCAGAGATAAAAGGATTGAGGCTAACGCCAGATTCAGAAAGATTGAGAACGACCAATATCTAAGACGATACGTCGTAAAGAAATTAAAGAAGTACTGGTCGCCAGAACAAATAGCCGGGAGATGGAGCAGAAACCACCAAAGAAAACACATCGGCAAAGACACTATTTACAAGTTCATTTACTCAAAAAGAAAAGATCTGGTAAAATACCTAAGGTGCCAGAAAGGCAAATACCGAAGAAGATACGGCACGAGGATAAGAGAGAAACAACGGGAAGCATTAAAAAAGAAAAGGATTGATTCACGGCCTGAAATAGTAGATCAAAGAGAAAGAATCGGCGACTGGGAAGGAGACACGATTTTAGGCAAAGATAGAAATCACATTCTCACTCATGTCGAACGGAAATCAGGATTAATCCTGGCCGATAAACTTTCTTCGGCCACGGCCGAGGAAACGAGAATAAAAACAACTGCGAGATTTAAAAATATCCCGAAGATCAAAAAGCAGACCATGACCTACGATAACGGATCTACCTTCGCCGATTACGAATTAACCGAGAGAGAAACGGGATTGTGTGTTTACTTTGCCTACCCTTACCATTCATGGGAAAGAGGTTGCAACGAGAACGCCAACGGATTGTTGCGTCAGTTTTTCCCCAAAAAGTCGTTCTTTGTCCCAGTAACTCAACAAGAAATACAAAAAGCGGTCAAATTGCTGAACAACCGACCGCGCAAGAGACTTAATTATTTAACACCATATGAAGTATTCAATCAATAATCAAAACGTTGCACTTTGGAATAGAATTCACG
>JBDRHN010000093.1:0-22310 GCA_043816765.1 bacterium
TTAATTTTTTATTTATTGGACATATTGAGCACCACAAAGGAATTTTATTTTTAATTGACGCTTTTAATTCTTTGCGCAACCGTCATCGGGTAGGTTCGGCGACGTCGCCGAACCTACCCGATGACAAAATGTTGTTAAATACAGAATTAGATATAATAGGGGATGGGTCATTGCTTGAAAAATCAAAAAAGATAGCAAAAGATAATATTAACTTTTTTGGCAGACTTTCCCACGCAGAAACTTTAAACAAAATACAAGCAACCGATTTTGTCATCATGCCTTCTTTGTGTTATGAAAACTCGCCCAATGTAATTTCAGAAGCTCTAAGTGCGGGAAAACCTGTTATAGCCGCAGATATCGGAGGCGCGGCGGAGCTTGTTAAACCTGAAAACGGATATAAATTTGAAGCCGGCAACAAAAAAGATTTAATAAATAAAATAAAATTAGGTACAACAAAACTTCCCACTTTTAATTCCAACACAATCAAAAACACAGTGGATAAATTAGGGGTGGGGGATTATACGGAAAAATTAATAAATTTATATAATAGATAATATCTCGTATGTTTTGTATATTATGCGTCGCAGAATATATCTTTTGTGACGCATAATATTAAAACTAAACAAAACTTATCTTTTTGCACCCATTAGCTTAATAACTTCATCATCGCTCGTTTGTTCAATAGACGCGAGAGTCCCCTCTTGTCGACTTGTCGGAAAGGAGACTCTCGCGGAGCATGATAGATATTTCAAAAGATAATGAGCTATATAAATTTTAATTTTTGGATTTAAGCCGTTTTTCCAGCTCCGCAACTCTATTCTCTAGTTTTATTTCCCCTCCTTCTATTTCTTTCGCATGAGGAGTACTTAGATAAGAATCAGTTTCCCACCAATTTATACCCATCTCTTTGGCTTTATCCACTGAAGAAATTAATAATCTAATTTTGATAGTCAACAACTCCACATCAGCTAATTTTATCTGGATATCGCCGGCAATAACTACTCCCTTATCCAAAACTCGCTCTAAAATATCCGCTAAATTTGTTGATTGTATTCCGTGAGTAATTTGATCTGACATAACTTTATAAATTAATATTTGATTAAAAAATTTGCAACATTCATCCACAATCTCGCAATATAATTGAATATTTAATTTCCATAGTATTTTTTAGAAAATTACATAAGATTTCCCAGCGGTCCCAAATCCAAATTTAATTCTTCATCCTCAAGACCAAAAACAGCTTTTAATTCTTGCATTTTCTTCTCAATGGCTTTAAAAGTCATGCCCAATTTTTGAATCTCTATATCAGAAAGCCTTTGGCTGTGAATACGTCGAATAACCTCTTTTTCCATTAATCTTCTTAAAAGCTCAACTAACGTCAGTACCAACTTAGCTATTCCTTGTTCGGCTTTTTTAGGACTTTCAGCATCAATGAGGGTAGGAATGTTTGCTTCTGCCCGCCTTATCTCTTGCTCTAATTTTGCTATATATTTCAAATCTTCTTCTACGGCTTCTTTTTTGGGATTGCCCCAACATTTTCCAGACATTTCCTCTGCCTTGGAAACAGAAGTAAGTAAAACTCTTAAGCTTAAAAATATAAGATCCACATCAGCCACCCTGATGGCAACATCACCATTAATAACCGCGCCCTTTTCAAGAACTTTATCCAAAGCATCTATTAAAGTTACATTCTCAGAATCAGGATTGCTTCTCATAATGCTTTTAATTCCGCTTTTATGATTTTCCATAAAATGCTTTAGTATAATTAAATAAAATTGTAAGCTGGCCAAGGACCACTATATTCAAACCTAAAGCCTTTACTTTTATATTCTTTATTTAATTTATTAACTTTTTTTACAAAATCTTCTAGCATTTCTTCTGAAACAAGAAAAATAGCATTTAAAACCATCGGCCACAACTTCTCGGTTAATTCTTTTGCTAAAATTTTACCCCTCGTTCCGGCATGGGTATATTTTTTTAATTCCTCAAAAAAGATATCAATATATTCTTTTAGAGCATTATCCGACTCTTTGGACACAGCCTCGTCTATCTGCTTTTGCATAAAATAAGCTGTTCCTTCGGGCAGAGAAGCTATCTCTTGTTCTTTGTCCTGCACAACTGAACTGCTTTTTTTTATCCAGTCTTGAAAAATACCGCGATCTAAATATATTTTTACCGCCCATTCTTGTTTTTTATGTAAATTTTTTAAATTCTCTTTAAATTGAAAGTAATGTTTTTTCAATACCTGTCTTAACTTTTCTCTGGTTTTAAAAATAGTGCCAAATTTCATTGGAATCGCGGCCTTTAATCCTTTATTTTCCAAAGGGCTTTTCCCCAACGGAAAAGGAGAAAAATGATAATCCATTGCTTTTTCTATAACTTGTTCATGAACTTGAGCTTTTCCTTTTATCCAACCTAAATCTTCTTGAGCTTTTTTTTGAATCTCTTCGGCGCCAAAATCCTCTAAGGAAACCTCACTGACTACGGCCTCCAAGTCTTTATATGGCAAAGCCAAAACATCTCCTCCATCTATCCCCTTGATAAAAAAACCAGAATCAGTTTTTTCCCTAATACAATATAAATATAATCCTGTCATATTTTAGTTATAAAGTTATTCCCCTCCCCCGGCAACCCCCACATCCACTCTTTTTCGTAAACCCCTTCGTTCATATCTAGATAAATCTCCCTCTGAGTTCATGTAAACATCATACGTCCCCAAAATATCCATCTGATCAGGAATAGATTTTTTTTCAACAATTTCAATAGTAATCACCCATTCCTCTTTTTCTTTTTTTAAACCAATGCCAGCCGGTGAGGTGAAACCGGTTAAATCGGCTAATTGTTTTTTGGCTTTTTCTATAATTTCTTTTGGTTGCATAATTTTTTTTATTAAAATTTATTAAAAAAATTTTTATTTTAAAGCATTTAATCTCTCTAAAATATCTTTCTCTTTTTTTTGATATTCTTCGTCGGTAATATCTTCCATCTCAAAACGCATTTGCAAATCCAAAAGCTCTCTTTTGAGTTTTTCGGGGGTATCTTCCAGCTCCTCTTCTGCTATTTCCTGAATTTTTTTAGCAATATATAAAAAGCCTTTAACCGGAAATAATAATATATCGTCTATAATAAACATATTTCAAATTTTAGATTTTAGATTTTTGATTTAAACCCATGCATCAATCTATCGCTCTTGGAATATAAAAATAAATCTAAAATTAATTCATCCCCCATATAATATTTTTGCCAACCCATTCAATGAATCAACCCCCCTGATATCATTGGGCAACAAAGGAGCTAAAATCAATTTTTTTGTCGGATATTGTTTTTTGATTATCTTTAAATATTTTTCTTGACTTTCTCTTCTCGCCAAACAGAAACTGCATCTGGTGGCAGGATTAACAAAATTAGCAATAATATAATTATAATTAATACCAAGCTTTTTCAAAGATTCTGCCAAATCCCCCATCTCTCTTATTCCCATCTCTTCGGGAATAGTGATCATTATAAATTCTGTTTTAGCGGAACTAAATAAAGTATTCTGAATTTCTCTAATATTTTTAGATAAGCTGATTGTTTTTTGCACGATTCCTTCCAATTTAAGATTTTGATATTTACGCAGGATTTTAAAAATACTTTTTAACCAATCTCTAGCCAAACCGGGGAGCTCCAAAAAACGGAGTAAATGACCAGAGGCAGCTGAATCTAAAACATAAATATCATATTTGTTCTCCTTCATTAAATTCATAATTTCACCCAAAATCATTAACTCCTCTAGCCCAGATGGGGAAAGTTCCATCAACTCTTCTAAAACCTTTTGATCATAAACTAATTCTACTCCCGGTCCTGTAAAAAATATTTTTTTAATATCTTTTCTATATTCATCTTTCCAATCTTGAAGTTTGTGCTGAGCATCTATCTCTAAAGCAAAAAGATTGTCAAAACCTTTAATAGAAACCGCTTTTGTATTCAAGGGAATGTCTTGATCAAAAATATTAGTCAAAGCATGAGCCGGATCAGTGGTGGTAACTAGAATCTTTTTCTCTTTATGCTTTTTTGCCAAAGCTACAGCGGTAGCTACTGCCACTGAAGTTTTGCCTACCCCTCCCTTGCCACCACAAATAATAAAATCCAAATCCTTTTTCAAAAAATCATACATTTTACCTTCAGGGATCTTTGAAAATTTTATCAAAGTTTTTGATGGCTTAATTGCAAATTCTTTTTCTTTAAATAGTATTCTGGCATATTCATCAAGCGCATTTTTGCCCCTAATTTCTGTAGGAAAAAGAGGTATCTTTAAAATTTGATAACCTTCAAATTTTTCTTCAATCATTTTCAGGTACTTTTCTTTTTCTTTTATCCTAGAGGTACACAAAGAACATTTTTCTCGCGCCATCATCACCCGATTGGCAATAACACTCTCTGTTTTAATTTCCATTTCTTTTAAATCTTTAAACAATGATTCAATTTCCAAAATACTCATCGGCTCAAGAGTGGTAACTGGAACAAATTCAGTCGTTTCTTGATTTTTTAAAAAAGCGTCAACTCTATTTATATCTTCAATGGTCTTCTTTAAAAAATTATCACACTCATCTTGGAGATACTTTCCTTTTATTCGCTTCATTATAAATCTATGCTTGGCCATCATTAAATCCATTACTTTCAACCATTTTTTCATTGCCTTAGGCAAAGATAATAAAACTTTAGTGTGTCCAGTAGGCGCGGTATCTAAAATAATAAGGTCATATTCTTTTTCTAAAAGTTCAGCAATTTTTATTATTGCCATCACCTCATCCATCCCGGGCAAAGGTTTTTCAGTAAATTCTTTTATATCTTCTTTGTCAAGATAGGTTCCTCGATCTATTATAGTCTTTATAACTTCCGTGTATTTGGCGCTAAAATCTCTCATCGCCTCTTTGGCGTTTATCTCCAGTGCCCAAATATTATCTTGAATTTTAGTAATTTTATTTCCAACCTCAACATCAAAACTATCGCCAATAGAAGGAGCCGGATCAGTAGAAACTATCAAAATTTTTTTACTTGCCCCGTCTAAAACTTGTTTTTGCGCGGGGCTCTTAAACTTTTGGCCAAAATACAAAGCAGTAGCACAAGCTGAAGTTGTCTTTCCGCTACCTCCCTTTCCGCCAAAAATGACAAAATTTAATTTGGGATTAGTTAAAAATTGGGTACTCATTATTATCGCGTTTAGGGCTTGTAAAAAAATTATTTCTTTGCAAGCCCTTATATCTTTAAGCGCAACTCAACAAAATTAAAAGGAGGAATGGGTCCAATGTAAATAAATTTAATTCTCGTCTCATGCTTTTCAATTAATGCTTTGGCTCTTTTGTCAAACTTTTTTTCATTTTTTTTTGATACTAAAAAAGCGCTGCTTAAAATCATTGAATCTTTCATCGGCTCTGCCGATCTCATCAATTCTCTTTCTTTAAAATCCGACGTTATTTCTTTCAGCTGTCCTAAAAGCTGTTCTGCCTCTTTTTCTCTTTTAAAATCAAGGGCTTTTTGTATTAATTCTCCCACGCCCGCCACTGCCAATTGATGAGATTTTCTTTGAGCCTCTTTCTTGGCTTCTTGAATGCTTTTGTTCTCAGAAACTATCTCTTGAAAAATAACCGGCATATCTTTCCAGAATGCTCTTAAACCCAATTCCACCTTCCCTTCCACTGTTTTAAAAGTTTCCCATAATTCATCCCTTTTTGATTCCAAAATCCGCCCTTCAATGTCTTGTACGTTCTGCGATACGGTGCCAAAACGAACAGGTAAAACATCGTATCCCTCTTTCATAACCTCTTCAATGACTCGCTGATGAGATATTAAATATTCTTTAATAAATAGATATTCTTTAATATCTGAATCACTTACCACCATCGCTAACCCGCCTTGATTAATAGTATAAACCTTCCCGCCGCCCTGCCCCAAAAAGTTAAACTTTTTTGACATTCTTTCCTTAATAACACAGTAAAGATATTTTCCTTTTGCTTCACTCATAGATTGCTTTATTTTATTTCTGCAAAGATGGCTTAGTCGCAACACTGATTTGTTTTAATGCTACCACTAATCCTGCCGCCGCTATAAAAGCAATAAAATTCTGAAAAATTGAAGACACTAATTCTGTTAATCCCCCAAGTTGCAAACCGCTTACTCCAACTAAAAGCAAGGTAATCACTGCTACTAGAAAAGGGGTGCTCTCTTTTTCTGTTATATTTAACAAGCCAACAATTAAACCCAAAACAAAAAGAAATATCAATAAATAAGAAATGGTAGTAAGAGCGGCTAATATGCATAATATTAAACCGCCAATTAGCGCCCAACGACCAATGTGTGTTAGGTTGTAATTCATAAATTTTTGGTTAATTAATTATTAATAAAATCGACCTTTATTTTATTTATTTACATTATGGAATCTTTCACGTCCTTCTCTCTGAAAGAATACTTCAGACCTTCAATTTGTCCCATAAATTCATAACAACCTTGGCAATAATGTTCTAAAGTATGGTAAGCTTGACTTATTTTTTTCATTTGATCTTGAGCTTCTTCTTGTTGCTCATCTTGGCGCTTGTCAGGATGATATTGGTGAGCTAACGCGCGATAAGCTTTTTTAATCTCGTCAATGGTAGCTTCAACGTCCAATCCTAATAATTTTCTTGCCTCATCTATAATTTCAAAATTACCCAAGTTAAAATTAATATTTACAAAGCTGTAAGCGGGCATGGGTCCCACGTATTTAAAACTTAACTCATATTTTTCATATTTTTCTCCTAACTCCTGCATTTTTTTATCAAAGACAGGTTCATCTGATTTATTAATTAAAAAAGAAATATTACCGATCATGGTTTTATCTATTAGCTTTCCTTCCTTAAAATCTGAACAATATTCTTTCAGTTGGTTTTTAATCTCTTTTAAAAGTTCTTTACGGATCTTTTCTGCTATATCAAAAATTATTTTCCCTAGTTTTAATTTAGCTCCCATGCCCCTTATTGATCCTTTCGTATCAATCTCTTCTTTTAAATTTTTAATTTCCTGATTACTATCGGCAAGTTTTGCCAAAAATTTTTTTTCATCCCAAAATATTTGCACCGCGAACTCCATTTTTCTCTCTATTTTTTCAAAAGCTGCTTCAAATTGAAAATAGGCTTTTCTCAATATCCTGTTCACATCCATTGCGCTTGGAGCAATAATCCCAAAAGACATAGGAACAACATCATAATCTTTCATAAGTTGCTCGTTTACTTTTTGATGAAAAGCCACCTGTCTAGTAAGTTCTTTCTTATCTAAGCGATCAAAGTTAATAATCGGACTGCTTGAAATTACTGCCGCCATATCATTACAATGAAGGAGGCTCACTTCTCGATTATTGATCCCAATAGAACCAAAACTTTTATCATCGCTCTCTTTGATGATGCAATAAATATATTTTCCTTCTATAACCATATATTAAAATTCCTAAATTATTTCAACTCTCTTTCTTGTCGGCAATAGCGACAATTAATGCTCCTTTGGCCACGGTATAAAGAGGATTGGGAGCCAATCTTACCTCTTTTATTTTTAACGGGAAGTTGGCTCTTTCCAATCTGTCTTTGAATTTTCCAATAAACCCCGGCGGATTTGCCGTTCCTCCTGATATAATTATGGGGATGGATTTTTCGAATTCAGGAATTTCACCATTTTTTGAAATCTCTTTTTTTATTTGCTCCAGAATATACTCAATAAGATTGTTGTAATAAATAAAAAAGGCTTGTTCGATCTTGGTTAGATTACTTTCAGATTTTCTTAGATCCAAAGAAGTTTCCTTTAAGATGGTAATTTTGCTTATCGGCTCATTGGCGACCATGGCTACCTGCTCATCTATCCAATCTCCAGCCCTTGCTATACTGAAAGAAAATACAGGCACTGACATAAGAGCTAAACAGACATTAATCATACCGCCACCCATGGAAATACCTAGACCTGTAAAATTATCTTCCCCTAATTCAGAAAAGATTACTGCCAAAGCCTCGTTAATCGGTTTGGGTATATATCCCCATTTTTCCAAAAATCCCTTAATTATATTTTGGTGATAAATAGTATCAAAATCAGCATCCACTGGCGCGCCAGGGACAGAATAAAAAACAGTTTCATTTTTTTTAGAAGGCGACCCTAAAGTGCTTTTTACGATAAGTTCCAACACCTGCAACGCCTCAGCTTCTTTTGGATTAATTACGCCACTCCTTAGCGGTCTTCGAGTTGTTTTACTGAATACATTGGCAAATTTTATAGAATCATCTCCTACCACGTAAATTCTATTTTCATCTAAAATATATTTTACACCGCCTTTTTCCAAAATTCCTTGAACAAAGTCAGAATATTCTATATCAAAAAAAGCGTTCCGTTGGGTTCTAAAAGTTACCTGAGAACCTGTTTTTTGAGCGCAATGAATAAAAGCGGTGCCCAAATCCAAACCCCTCCCCTCTTGAATTTTTTTTGCTGGAATTGGAATTATTTTTTTTGTTTCTTTTCTTTCTGTCATATTATTTTTTGTCGTTCTTAAATCGATGTTTTAAAAAAGATATTGTTTTAGTAAAATTTCGCCCTAAATTTATTTTTTTCTCTTCAGGCTGAATCATATCGCTCTTCGGTTTTTTGATTTTTATCTCTTTATTTTTTGTATTTCGCACCCATGGTAAAACCTGCGGCTTAATAATTCCAAACATCATCAATTCTTTTTTGCCAATAGAAGTAATTCTATATAAATCCCGATTATTTTTAACTGCCATAATCTTCCCCTTTTTTATTAAACAATTACAAACATAACGGATATAATCCAAGCCAAACCCTGTTTGTGAATAAATTGATTTAATATGACTTTCCCCTTCATTTTCCCAAATCTTTTTTAAAATTTGTATTTCGCTATTCATATTATTTGGTATTTAGTATTTGGTATCTTGCATTTTGTATAAGATAAAAGATGAAATACCAAATACTAAATATTAGATATAAGATACTCAGCCCTTTGCTCTAAAGAATCAATATCTTCTTCTTTTTGAATCAGCACTAACTCATCGCGAAAATCTTTACTTTTGGTTTGCAATTTTTTTAATAATTCTATTCTGTTTTCTAGCTTTTGCTTTAATTCTTTAACCTCTTGATAAATTTGCTCTAAGTCTGTTTGCTCATCAATTTTTTTTTGCTGATACTTGTCTATTTTTTTAAGCAAATCTGTTTCTTCGTTGTTTTTCGGTTCGTCAGCCGCGACGTTTTCATCTATCCCTGCCGCAAGAACAATCTCTTGTTCGCCATTTTGAAAAGAACTAATGTTTTCCTCATCTTTATCAAATTCTGATGGAAAAGCATGCTCTATTTCTTCTCCTGCCGCTTTTAATTCCTCTATGGTTGTAAAGTTTGGATCTGGCTGCATACTTTCTTGAAATGTTTTTTTGTAATTTTTATTTTTTTATAGTTGTTAGGTAAGACGCTCCCTAATTCAATAAATTCTCTAATTGCCATCATTGAAGCTTTCTGGCAAATACTCTCAATCTCAGCTCCGGTTAACCCCTCTGTTTCTTGACTTAATATTTTAAAATCTACATCTTCCCCTATTGGCTTGCCCTGAGTATGAATTTTAAATATCTGCAGTCTTGATTCTTGATCGGGCTTTGGCACCTCTAAAAGAAAATCAAAACGGCCAGAACGAAGTAAAGCAGGATCAATCAAATCCAAACGATTAGTCGCGCCAATAATTACCACGCCCTTAAGCTCCTCAATGCCATCAAGTTCAGTAAGAAATTGGCCAACCACTCTCTCCGTTGTTTGAGAATCAGTATTTTGACCGCGCAACGGAACCAAACTATCCAGTTCATCAAAAAAGATAATGCAGGGCGATGCTTGTTTAGCTTTTTTAAAAACTTCTCGCACCCCTTTTTCCGACTCTCCGATATATTTTGATAACAGCTGGGGACCTTTAATTGAAATAAAATTTACTCCGCATTCATTAGCTACCGCCTTAGCAATCAGGGTCTTGCCGGTGCCGGGCGGACCATAAAGCAATATGCCCTTAGCAGGATTGGTCTTTGAATAATTAAATAACTCAGTATATTTTAATGGCCATTCAATAACTTCTTTCAAAGTCTGCTTGACACTTTCCAATCCCCCCACATCACTCCATTTTACACTAGGAATTTCTACAAACACCTCTCTTAAAGCTGAAGGTTCAACCTCTTTTAATCCTTCTTGAAAATGACCTTTGGTTACTTCTAAATTTAAAAGTTTTTTATAAGGAATATACTCTTTGTCAAAATTAATCTCTGGCATAATCTCTCGCAAAGCCGACATCGCCGCTTCTCTGGCTAAAGCTTCTAAGTCCGCGCCAACAAAACCGTGAGTAATTTCAGCGAGCTTCTCCAAATCAACATCCTCAGCCAATGGCATCCCTCTTGTATAAATTTCCAATATCTCTTTTCTGCCATTTTTATCAGGAATACTAATGGCAATTTCCCGATCAAATCTCCCAGGTCTTCTTAGCGCTGGATCTAAGGTATTAGGAATATTGGTAGCGGCAATTACTATCAATTGTCCTCGCGATTCTAAACCATCCATCAAAGCTAATAATTGAGCAACCACTCTGCGCTCTACCTGTTTCTCGCCTCCCATATCTTCCCGCTTTGGAGCAATTGAATCAATCTCGTCAATAAAGAGTATGGCTGGTCTGTTTCTCGCAGCCTCTTCAAATACTTCACGCAATCTGCCCTCGCTTTCACCGTAGAACTTACCCATTATTTCCGGTCCGGAAATGCTAGTAAAATAAGCATCAGTCTCATTAGCAACAGCTCTAGCAATTAAAGTCTTGCCGCAACCTGGTGCTCCATGAAGCAAAACTCCCTTGGGCGGTTCAATTCCCAATCTTTCAAATACTTCTGGGTATTTCAATGGCAGTTCAATCATTTCTCTAATTTTGCCAATCTCTTTTTTCAAACCCCCAATATCTTCATAAGTAATTCCTACACCTTTTTTTTCTTTACCTTGTCCTTTGATCTTAATTACAGTCTCTGTGGTAATTAAAACCGCTTTTTGGGGATCAGCATCTGCTACTAAAAAATTATGAAAGCGCGTTCCAAATAAATTTACTCTAATCTTATTTCCTTTAACAACCGGCGTGCCAGCTAATAATTGAGCCAAATATTCACTATCTTCTTGCTTCAAAGATCGTTCTGAACTTAAAGGCTCTAAAACAATAGTGGTCGCTGGATTTAATTCAACTTTTTTAATTATTACTTTTTCATCAAGACCAACTCCGACATTATCTCTTAAAATCCCATCCATTTGAATAATACCTTTCCCCCTCATTTCCTCAAAAGCCGGCATTATTTTAGCCGCAGTTATTTCTTTCACATTTTTCTTGCTGTTTTTAATTTCAACCAATTCACCAACTTCAGCATTAATTTTGGAAAAATCTTTTGGATCTAATCTGACAATAGCCCTGCCAACATCCTTGGCTTCTGCTTCAACTACTTTGAATTCTAAATCACTCATAATTAGTAATCAGTAATAAGTAATAAGTAATAAGTAATTACTGATTACTTATTTCTTGATTTTTACTTCTAAAATTCCATTTTTAAAACTTACCTCTCTGCCTGCAAAATCTACTTTAGCCGGAAGCAAAATCTCTTTAGCGTATTTTCTCTTCTCAGCATTAGCTTCCAGAATTAAAATATCTCCCTTAATATCCAACTTAACACAATCTTGTGTTATGCCAGGCAATTCAGCGATAATCAAAATATGATCTTTCTCATTAAAAACATCAACTATCGGCTCTCTTTCCTCTGCTATTTCAACTTCAATTTTGCCTTTTTTTTCAATCGGTCTAATATTGCCAAAGGTTTGAACCTTTGGCCGGCCGCCAATACATGTCCCTACTGAAAACCCATAAACCGCCTTTTTATCACCTAATCCTTTAATTTCCCCTGTTCTTTTAATTTCTCCCCCGGCTTGTTCAACTTTCTCTGCCAAATTAACTAACTTTTCAATTCCTTTAAACAAACTCCCGACAAAAGGAATCCCCTCTAAATTTAGATCAACCTTGCCGTCAGAAGTTTTATTTTTTATATTCTTTTCATTAGCCATATTGACCTTTTATTAATTTTTAAACTTAATTTTTTTAATAACAATTGAATAATAATTGATTGTTGTTCTTTTTCAAAACAGACTGTTCATTCCCGCCGCCACTCCAACCTGTCATTCCAAAAAATTTTTCCAACGACATTAGTTGCAGCAAATTAAAATAGAATAATATTGTTTTAATAAAAATCTGCAACAGCGGGATTAAAAATTTATTTGGAATCCAGGAGGCATTGCAATAACACCTGGATTCCAGATAAATTTTTTCAGCGCGTTAATTAAGTTCTGTTAATATCAGCCCCTAATTAAAGTAAAAATTTTTGTTTAATGGCGATGGAAAAAATTTTCTGGAATGACACGGTTAAAAATGCGCTCTTAGCCATAATTTAAAATTAATCTTCCTTTTTTATTTTTATCAAGACCAAACTTATTTGGCTTTTGCGGGTTTGGATTTACTTTTCCAGCCAATATATTTTTGCCCTTATCTTTTATTTTGCACAATTTTGAATTCAAAAAATCTATATATCCTTCTTTGACTAAACCATTGCAAAAAAGCCGAGCATAATCAATGCTCACCTTAGCTTCCCTTGCTATAATGTCAATTGAAGCTTCTCCTCCCCAATTCTAAATTATATCCAAAATTTTAGATTCATTTGTAGTCATAAAAAATTTAACAATATTTCCTAATATTCTAAAACCATTTTTCCTTTCCCTTTTGGTTCTTTGCTCAAAACACTTTCTTCACTCGTTGAACCTCTCATTTCCAATGCTACCTTAGTAGCCTTTTCATAAAATTTCGTTATGTCCTTCTCTGTATCTACTAATTTTTTTTGCAACTGTATCTTTCTTTTTTTCAGCCTTTTTAATTCTCCTTCTATTCTATCCTTTTCATTCCTTCGCATATATAAACCCATAATAGCGGTCGTGGGAAGATCCGGCTTGCCGCTTTTGCGCACAGCTCCAGTATATGTTCGTAAATCATTAAGACCGCCAATGTCTTGAAGACTCTTGATTGATGATTTCATAAATTTAACAATATTTTTTTATTAAATCTTTTACCAAATTTTCCACCGCTTTACCGCTAGGCGACAAAGGACTCCTAATAGTCTGCGAAACCAATACATCTTGAGCTAGTTCCCTAAAAACCCTATCGTTTGCCGCGATTTTTCCTTTACTAGCCCTTAAAACCTTGCCAAGTGTAATGCAACTCCTAACAGTCGGAGGAAAATCACAAGGACTATTCCTTCTCATCTCTCTCACTATGCTAACAATTTTTTCTGCCTCTTCTTGGGAAAGATCTGACTTTGCTTGAGTTATTGCTATTTCAGTCTTCCGATCAGCATATCCCACATCTATGGTAACCATTCTGTCCCTTAAAGCGTCTTGAGATTTATGCGTCCCCGCATATTCTTCCGGATTAGAAGTAAAAATGGCGCGGAAATCAGGATGAACCTTGAGATAAAAATTTTCCTCCCCTTCTCTTTGTGAAGGCAGATCCATCACCTTTTCCTGCAAGATTGAAAGCAAAACATTATTAGCTTCCGGTTTTGATCTGGTAAACTCATCATAGATTAAAGTGCAACCTTGTTTGCATGCTATGGTCAAACGATTATCCATCCAACGTTTAGACATATCCTGCTCTACTTTTAAAACGCTAGAAATGAAGTTATCTTTTAAGTAACGATAACGATATCCATGTTCTCCGCCTATCAAATCAGAGGTTTTATTCTCTTCATCTCCATGCAAAAGAACTGCAGGTCTGCCGATCTTGCTAGCCACATGCAAAGCCAGGGTGGTTTTGCCCGTCCCCGTGGGTCCCCTAAAATGAACAGGAATTCCTGCATTAAGATAACCCAAAGACCTGCAAACAATACGTTTGATATAGGGGGTTTCCACAAAATCAGCCATTGGTCGAGGCTCAATAATCGCTTGCTCTTCTTCTGGTGATAAATAAGACATAATAAATAATAAATAAATAATAAATCACTAAAGTCTATTTTTTCTTTTTTTCTTTCTTTTCAGACTCTTCCTCTTCTCCCTCGCTCCCAGCCCCGCCTTTTTTACTCAAAGAAGCCCAATAGCCAGCGGCCCCTTTTCTTTCTGACATATAATTGCCAAGCAACGCATTAGTAGATTTCTCAATCTCTTCTACGGTTGCGGTAATATCTTTCATCGCAATTTTGAAATCAGCTATTCTTTTCTCCTCGCTTTTAGCTATAAAATTTCTCGCATCAGTTTTTATTTCTTTTACTCTAGACTGTATTCCTTTAATGGTAGACCTTATCTCCTCAATTGTAACATCAAAATCTTTTTTTCTTTTATTTTCGCTATGAGCTAAAAAATCCTTTAGCTCTTTAGCGGCCTTTTTTAACTCTTCTTGATTTTGTTTTAATTCTTTATTAAATTGAGCAATTAATTTGTTGGCATGTTCTTTGATGCCCTTGGTATATTCTTTAATGCTCTTTATATGTTGCGTTCTGTCTTGATGGCCGATTTTAATTTCGGCAACTAAATTTTTTAATTCTTGAGCGTAAGCCATAATGTTTTAAATTAATAATTAATTTTTTAGATTTATATTAAATTTCGACTTTTATATTAGTTTATTTCTAATAGCAGCCTATTTCTGGAAGACCTGTATCAGGATTTAATCCGATTTTACCTTCCCTTCCATCTTCTGGAACCACCCCTTTCCCCTTGCAAACCGAACAGGGCAATCTATGGTGGGCAAAAATTCCTTTTCCGCCGCAAGCATCGCATGTCTTGTGCGGCTGATCAAAAATAACAACTCTTCCTTTGCCCCAACAAACTTGGCAATTAGAAATTTTTGAAGGAACTCCAAAGGGATCTTTCCCTTTTCCTTTGCAAAAAGCGCAAATAATTTCTTTGGTTTTTACTTGCTTCGCAGAAAATTTGTTTTGTTTTTTGGATAATTCTTTTTTGGGCATATTTTTTTAATAGCTATGCTTGTATATTATTTTTTTTATTAATCATCGCAGTTGTCATTTCTTTCCACTCAGAAGCCACCTTTTCCCGTTCTTTTTTAAAATTATCAAGCATTTCCCGAACTTCTGATTGTATTTGGCTGAATTCCTGACTGATTTTATTGGGGGTTTCTCGTTGACGAATTTCTTGCTCCTTTTTAATTTTAGCCAAAGTTTTTTTAAAATCATTGAGTCTTAGCTCCTCTCCTTTTTCAAGCATTTTCTTCAAATTTCCAACCACAACCATTTCTTGATCCTGAAAATCAGTAAGCATCTGCTTTACATTTTCTTCGCGCTTTTTTTGAGCGGTCAAAATATCCTCCATCATCTTATCAAAATCCTTCTTTCTTAAAGACTTGTGTTTTACTAAAGCATCCTTTAGCGCCTGACTCATTTTTTCTCTTCTGTCCCTAAATTCTTCCAGCAGTTTTTTGGTGTCCTCAACTATTGTTTGAACCACCTTTACTCTCGCCTCATAAGAAGCAACAATTTCTTTTGCAATATTAGAATTATTAGCCATGATAGTTTAATGAAGCTTTGAGACATACTTTAAAGTCTTTAGGAGTATACTCCTTCCAGAAGGGCAAAATTTGCGCTTCCGGACAACTCAAAGGATGTCCAAAACTTAAATTAAGCAAAAATTTTCGCTTAGCTAAAGCAGACTTCGCTCCTAAGCAGTAGCGGTAAGGCCAATAGCCTCTGCGTATTTTAGCCAAGTCTCAACTGAAGCCACTACGGCTCTGACCTCAACTGCCAAAAGTTCAATTCCAACTAATGAAACTCTTACCCAAGCGTCAACAACAACGCCTTTGTCAAGAATGCGATCTACTACTTCTACCAAGCTAGAACTAGCCATTGATTTTTCTACAGCCATAAAATTTTATCACATTTGCCTTACAAATCTTTTTATAAAATTCGTAAGCGGTGATTTTAATTTTAATTAATTACTTATATAAATCCGACCTTTACAAATAAATTTTAATAAGGAAAAAGATTGTCTTCTTTTAAATTTTCTTTCTGTTTTTCTTCCGCTCGCGTCATAATCTCCTTGATAGATTTTCGTTTTTGCTTTCTCTCACCCAAACTTTTAATGAATTTTGTAATTTTTTTAATAGCTTTCATTTTTTTAAAAAGGATAAAATAATTAGACCAACTAACTATTGACAAATATTTAATAATATAAATGAAATATTAAAAAAAATGGAAGCTTAGGTGTCTGAATGGGGTGTAGGATGTAGTTAAGATTCTTCCATGCACTACAAAATTTTTATAAAAAATTTTGTAGATACTTGTCGAATTTTAATGGCCCACCTACGCCCCGTTCAGACATCTAAATTTTATTCAAATAAAAAACCCTTATGTATTTAACTACAATTAAGGGCCATTTTTTCAGTTTTATTTTTTTAATCCGCCAGCCAACAAACAAATTCTAATCAACAAAAAATTCCCCCGCAAATAACAAATAATAAATGAGGGGGAATAAAATAATTTATCTTTATTAAATTTTTTAGTTGAAGGTGTGTGTGTGTGTGTGTGTGTGTGTGAGTGTGAACACCACCTAAAAATAACCTAATCTGCTGGGTTGCATTATCAATAAAATTTAGTTGTAGAAAGTTTATTTTTTGCATCTCTATATTTTTTTAATATTATAATTATAGCATAGAATTAAATTCCAACAAAGAGACATGTCAAGAGAGAGAGAGAGAGAGAGAGTTATAAATCTTTTACATTTTGTTTCCAATAATAGACATATACTATTTTTTAGAAAAATTTTTTATCTTTTTTATTATATTTTTAGAAAATTTTGTCTCTTATAAAATTCATTATATCTACAATTGTATTTTAACTATTTTTATTATATAATTAGAAAAAGAATAAATATAAAAGTTATCCACAGGTGTATTATATTTGATAATTAAACTTTAATAAATTTCTTAAAAACAAATTTGATTTTTAAATTTTTAAACATGATTATGCTAAAAAAAAATATTTCATACGAAATTACAAAACTTGGAAAATATCTCAAACAACTTCGCCAAGAGCAAGAGTTTAGCATTCGCTATGTTGCTAAACAATGCCAGCTAGCTCCCAGCTATCTTGCCAAAGTAGAAGCTGGCGATACTTTTAAAACTATTGGGATTGAAACCCTGATTAAGCTTTCAAAATTTTTCAACATCCCTGTGTCCGCAATTTTGAAAGAGTCAGGTTATATAGATAATTACGACAGCGGACTCCCGGAGCTTGCTCAGTATCTGCGAGCTAAATATCAACTCTCCCCGCAAGCCATCCGCGATATGGAAATGGCAAAAGCAATCGTGGATAAAAAATATCATTTATAATAAACCTTATTCCCATACCTCAGATCAATATATTCGCTTGGCTCTGTTTCTTTGAATGTTTTTTCCATTAGACTATATAAATTTTCACACTGCTGAACCAAATCCGCGTCAGGGTTAAAAAATATTTTCCATCCATGTTCTGTAATTACCTCAATATTTTTAAAATTGTCTGTATTGATTTTATATAAAATAATACTCACACCAACTTTTTGTGTTATTTTAAGATTTAGATCGCTAATCGTCTGGAATACCTCTTTGTTGTCAATAAACTCTCTGCTTTTTATTGCCCCATCGCTTTCATTGTAAATTATTGGCAGTTTTAAATCAGCATCAGAGTTTTGTAAAAATTTTTTAATTTTTTCAAGATCAAACTCGTTTTTAATTTCATCCTCAGCGGCATTAGCATCATCTGTTATTTGTTTCTGCACGCTTATTATCTCATCCAAAACAACGTCATTCTCATCAACATTATAAAACTTTCCTCCCTGTATCCAGATATAAGATGGGTTTATTTCGCTAAAATTTACTATAATTTTGTTGGGTATCTTTTTTTGTATTTCTAAATTTTTAACCAAAAGCTCATTTTCAATTTTTTCCTTGATGATTTGGGGGTTAAAAAGAAAATAATTACTCCCGTTTAGTACTTTCAATACTTTAGAGTTAAGCGCGTCATCAATTATATCCTGAACTTTATCGCGATATGCTTGATTTTGTGTTTCAATGGTAACAGAATTTATTTTCCAATAGTCAAAAACTAAGAAAAAATAACTGGACGCAACAATTATGGCGCTAAATAACAAAAAATATAAATAGGGTTTAAGGTTTAAGGTTTTGGGTTTACCAAAAAAGGGATTATTAAACTCGCTGCGATGCCAATCGCGCTTTTTATATTTTCTGTTTCTTTTTTTGTAATCTTTTCGGGTGCCCCCGTAATAAACCCTCCTCATGATTTTAGCAATCAGTAATCAGTAATAAGTAAATAGTAATTTTACTCGTTTATTGATACTAATATTAACTATTTTTAACGCTTTTTACTCCACCACTTGTTGTTATTATATCCAAAATATTTGAGCTGAAAGTATAGGTATATTGCTGTTTCTTGCTAAATCTTTCTATCGCTAAAACTATTAATTTCTCAACTAAATCTTCGGGCTCTATTCCGCTGGCTTTCCAGAGGTGTTGGTGTAATGTGCCCGGCATAGGGTTAACTTCGTTAACATAAATTTTATAATCATCATCTTTGTCTATTAAAAAATCAACTCTTGCAATGCCGCTGCAATTTAAAACTTTAAAAACTTTAATAGCTAAATCTTGTATCTCTTTTGTTTTTTCTTTATCCAACGGCGCTGGTATTTTTAACTTTGATTCTGATTTTCCAGACATTGAGCCGCCCTTGCTTATATATTTTTCTTCAAAATTTAAAAAATCTTGCGCGGAAATCGGCTCTTCCAACATAGAGGGTAAAGGATCTTCATTACCCAAAATAGCGCAATTAACTTCCATCAAATTAGCAATCCCCTCTTCAACAATTATTTTACTGTCATAATGAGCGGCAACTTCAAAGGCGAATTTTAAGGTTTTTGCATCAATCGCTTTAGATATTCCGATACTTGAGCCAAGATTGGCCGGCTTTACAAAAATTGGATATTTTAGCTCTTTTTCAATTTGCGCGTAAATATTTTCAGAATTAACTTCCCACTCATCAGTTGTAAACCATAAATTTTTAACAGATGGAATATTATTTACTGCAAAAATTTGTTTTGTGGCAATTTTATTCATGCAAAGCGCGCCAGCCAAAATTCCGCACCCGACATACGGCACCTGCAACATTTCACAAAAACCGGAAATCGCTCCATCCTCGCCATAAGTTCCATGCATAACGGGAAAAACGACGTCAATCTTTTTTATCTGTTTTTTAAAAAAAGATTCTTTATTATATTGAACTACCGCCTTATTGCCGGTAGAATCTAATTTTAAATCAATATTTTTCGCCTTGTGAGATATGAGTTTTAAATCTTTAAACGGCTCTATTTTATTTAACTCCTCGCCGCTAACCCACTCTCCCTTTTTTGTAATATAAATAGGAGTAATATCGTATTTGCCGTTTTTTTTCAAATCTTCAATTACAACTTGCGCCGAAACGATTGAAACATCATGTTCAACTGATTTTCCCCCAAATATTACTGCTATGTTTAGTTTATTATTCATAATTTTAACTAAATTGCGCTTCTCTTAATAATATACTGAATAAGTTGCTTTGTTTAGCCTTGCTGGTTTTTTGCTCAAAATCATTTTTTTCATAATCTCCTGAAATCTCGCAAAGCCTTTTTTCAGAAATTGAAACGTATTCAGGATTTGCGTCTATGCCTATATAATTTAACCCTAATTTTTTAGCCGCTACAGCCGTTGTGCCGCTTCCGACAAAAGGATCCAAAACAACCGCATCTTTATAAAATGCCGTTAATTTTATTATATGCTCGCATATCTCAAGAGGCTTAACTGTTTTATGCGTATTATACTCGCCTTTTTCAGATTTATTTGGTTTGTTAATAAGAAAAGCTTTGTCAATAACTTCATTAATATTATCTATTGTAAGTATATTTGATGGAAACATATTGTCGCCAACTTTAATATTTGTATTTAGTAAACCAACTTTATTTTCAATCATATTTTTTAAAAAAGTTCCATCGGTTGGT
This sequence comes from bacterium, assembly GCA_043816765.1. Lineage (GTDB taxonomy): Bacteria > Patescibacteriota > Patescibacteriia > JBDRHN01 > JBDRHN01 > JBDRHN01. The sequence continues at coordinate 20,122 of JBDRHN010000093.1, forward strand.
TTTTGAGCCATGACTATTGGCTCAAAGCAGGATTTAATTTGCGGTGTTTTCCACCCACCAAACATATCAATCAGCTCATCTTTTTTTTCTCTGGAAATATCCATCTTATTGATAAAATGTTCAAGCCCCATTGCCTTTGCTTGGTTTTGTGTGTATAACCACAAAAAACAATCCCTAATTTCCAATCCAGCGTCATCAACGGCGCTTGCCATCCGGTGATATAATCGCGGAGATGAAAAAGAAAAGAAGAAACCTCCCGGTTTAAGAATTTTAAATATTTTTTCTGATATTTCCAAATACCATTTATAAAAATTTTTACCCTGCTGTCTGTCAAATTTCATTCCAGCTGGAAGCGATTTGATTACATTTTGGTTGTTTTTACTGCTAACTTTTTTGTGCAGCCAATTATTGTCCAATTTATCCAAAAAATAAGGCGGATCAGTTAAAACAATATCAATAGAATTTTTTTCTATTAAAGATAAAATTTTCAACGAATCTCCTAAAATAATTTTATTTAATAATTTATTATTTTTCATTTTTGTTTTTTAAATTCTTTGCAAAGTATTTTATATATTTTCTCTCTAACGTTTTTATCAAAATTTTTAACAAAATTTGCATCTGCTAATTTGATCACCCTGCCCTTATCATCATAAACCCACCTATTTCTATCAGCCCTGTTACATTTTTGACATTGTGGTATTATGTTCCCCGCTTTTAAAGGTTTATTTGGGTCTTTATGTGATTTTTGTAATTTAGTTTTTGTACCCGACCAATGAAAATTTTGAATTGGTTAAAAATAATTATCAGGCCAATCGTTTTGAAATAAAATCACATCGCCGGATTGTAAAATATTTTTTAAATCCTCCTGCATCTTCTGTGAAGTCTGATAAATTTTTATTTTATCATTAGAATAATTTTTTTCTTTTAACCCTTGCAGAAAAAATTTTGTGTTGGAATTTTGTATCAGTAAAATTAAATCAGCTGTATCAGCCAAACGTGATCCAATTTCTTTGTGCACCTCTCCCCTCTTCTCCCCAATTTCAACCAACCCAGGAGTCGCAAAAATTTTCCTACGATTGCTAAAATTAGCCAAAACTTCTATTGCCGCCATTACCCCGTCAGGATTGCCGTTATAAGCATCGTCAATAACTAAAATATTATTCTTCGAAATAATCGGCTGTAATCTGTGCGGAATCGGCTTTATATTTACTACTCCCCTTTTAATCTGCTCATGTGTTAAACCCAATTTTTCGCCAACCAAAATTCCCGGCAAAATATTTAAAATATTATGTTTGCCAAGGAGCCTTATCTCAAATTCCGATTTTATATTTTGCTTAATTATAGCAAATTTTGTTAAATTCTCCAACTGTTGATAATTCGCCAGCTTTACTTTGACTATTTCAACATCCCCTCCCCCTGCTCCGTCGGAGTCTCCCGAAGGGGACTCCGACACGGAAAGCGAGTATAATTTAACTTTACATTTTACAGGTTTGATAATTTTTTTCGTATTCAATATTTGCTCCGCGCAATATTTATTATCACCATTTATTAAAGCCAATCCATCTTTCGGCAAACTTTCAATCAATTCAAATTTAGTTTTAATCGTATTTTCTATCGTTTTAAATTTTTCCAAATGCGACTCATTGATCCCTGTTAAAATTCCAATTTCCGGATGAACTAAATTACATATTTTTTTAATATCCCCTCGAAAATAAGCTCCCATCTCAACAATAAAAATTTCATGGTGTTTTGCAAGGTTGTTTAAAATCAATCTAGCTATGCCTATCGGAGTATTAATATTTTCCGGAGTTGCTAGAATATTATATTTCTCTTTAAGAATTGAAGATAAAAATTCTTTAACACTGGTTTTCCCATAACTCCCCGTAATTCCGATAATTTTCAAATCCTTATTTTGTTTTCTCAAAAACGTTAATTTTTTCTTTGCTTTCCGTAAATAAAAATAGATATAAATTTTTTCAAATGGTTTGAGTAAGGTGGTTGGTATAAGTAAAAAGAATACTAGCAGTATTTGCCAAACCGGAGTTATAATCGCAACTGCAATCAGCGCCCAATACCACTTCAGGCGCAAAAATAAATATATTGTAAGACCAAATAAACCCAAGCCCCACAATAATAATGTAGACGTAAAAATTATTTTCGCCTTTGCCGTCCAAACCAACTCTTTTTTT
>JBDRHN010000094.1:0-6809 GCA_043816765.1 bacterium
AAAAAAAGAAATTAAAAATTTGCAATTAGATGCTTTAATGAGGCTGCCAGCAACAGCCTAAGGGACAACCAGTCCTAATTTGTCTGATTTTTATTAAATTGTCAAAGGGCTTATTAGACAGCCTGTTCGGTCGGAATGACAATGCGTGCGTAATGTCAGTTAATAATATTATTTTACTTTATAAATTTTTAATCTTGCCGCCGCAGGTTATTTTTAACGCGATATTATTCTGTTTTAATTGGTTTATTTAATTCCACAGAAAAAATTTTTTGGAATGACAGGGTTTGTTTAGACAAGATGAATTATAGAGTTTGAAAATTTTTAACGATTGTTATTATTGGTTAAATTGCGTATGAGCCATAAAAAGTGTTAAATGTTGATAATTCAAAAAGATATTTTAAAATTTTGTATTGTCATTTTTCATTTTGAGATTTAAATTTTGAATTTTTAAATTATGTACGATTTAACCATAATCGGTTGCGGGCCGGCGGGGTATTCAGTTGCTATTTACGCGGCGCGATACAAATTAAAAACAGTTATTATCGGCGCTGTTGATGGCGGCGCTATGGCTGAAGCTCATTTGGTTGAAAATTGGCCGGGAGTTAAATCAATTACAGGCGCAGAATTAACAGAAAATTTTAAAGAACATGTTCAGTATTTTAATGTTGAAATAGAAAAAGAATATGTCACAGAAATTGCAAAAAATAATAAAAATTTTACCACAACAACACAAAGCGGCAAAAAATTTGAAAGCAAAACTGTTGTTATCGCGGCTGGAACAAAAAAAAGAAAGCTTGGAATTCCCGGCGAGCAAGAACTAAAAGGAAAAGGGGTTTCTTATTGCGCTACTTGTGATGCTTTTTTCTTTAAAAATAAAACAACAGCCGTTATCGGCGGGAGCGATTCAGCTGGAACGGCCGCGTTGCTTTTGGCGGATCACGCGGATAAGGTTTATATTATATATCACAGAGAGCCGTTGCGGTGCGAGGATGTTACTTTTGAACGGATTAAAAATAATAGTAAGATTGAAATTATTTATAATACAAATGTTATTAAAATCAATGGGGAGCAAAAAGTTGAATCCGTTGATCTTGGCGGCGAATTTGAAGGAGAAAAAGAGCTAAAAGTTGACGGGGTATTTATTGAAATCGGAGCAACGGCTTCTGCTGATTTGGCGAGAAATTTGGGAGCAGAGCTTGATAATTTGGAAAGAATTAAAATCAGTTCTGATTGTTCAACTAATATTGAGGGGGTTTTTGCCGCTGGCGATGTAACTGTTGGTTTGTATGATTTACGGCAAATAATCACGGCTGCGGCGTCTGGCGCTATTGCCGCTACAAGCGCGAATAAGTTTGTTAAGACAATGAAACATTAAAAAATTCAGGCGAGCTATTTAGAGAAACAGCCCGCCTTTTATAGTTAGAGAAAGTGCGCCAAGACACTTTCTCCAGCTTTTACCTTTGTGCCGATATTACATCGGCGCATATAAACTACGGCTTTGGGTAGAAATAAATCTACCCTTGAGCCGAATTTGATGAGACCGAACCGTTGGCCTTTCAACAAAGTGTCTCCTGCATTTGGCCAACAAACAACTCGTCTGGCAATTAAACCCGCAATCTGCGTCACCCGAATAAACCCTTTTGGGGTTTTAATTAGGATAGTGGTTTGTTCATTGAGTTTTGAGGCTTTTTCTCTATAGGCAGGCAAAAATTTCCCTGGATTATAATTCTTCTCTAAAATTTTGCCGCCAAAAGGTACACGATTAACATGAACATTAAAAACAGACATAAAGATACTCAGTTGGATAGCAGGAACGTCCAACGCCCATGCCCCCGCCTCAACTTCACGGATTTGAATAATCCTGCCGTCGGCAGGAGAAATAATGGCAGACTTTTCAATTGGAATTTCCCGCTCCGGGTCGCGGAAGAAAAAAAGAACAAAAATTGTCAACAAAAAAAATATCCCTCCTATTGGGAGGGATGCTATCAATGTGGCAACAAAAGTTAAAAATAAAAAAAATAAAATCAAAAAATAACCTTCTTTAGCGACTGGAATTCTCATAATCCCTCCTCCTCTCGCATTAGCGAGAAATAAAATTTTTGCAAAGAACTAATGGCAAAGAACTAAAAAATAGTTCTTTGCTTTTTTAATAATCCATAAACCAATGCCCCGCGGAAAGAATTGTTTTTTCGTCAAAATAATTTCCGATCAACTGAATACCCACAGGCAGACCGCCTTGCGTTTTGTCTGCAGGCAGACTTATCGCGGGAACTCCTGCAAGGTTCATTGATATAGTAAAAATATCAGCCAAATACATTTTTAATGGGTCTTGAGTATTTTCTCCAATTTTAAAAGCTGGAGTGGGAGATACGGGTGTAAGAATAATATCAACCTTTTCAAAAGCGTTTTTAAAATCCTGTTTTATCAACGAGCGAACTTTTTGCGCTTTGGAGTAATACGCATCATAATAGCCAGCCGAAAGAGAGTAGGTTCCAATCATAATGCGCCTTTTTACCTCATCGCCAAATCCATCGCTACGGGTTTTGAAATATTGCTCAATCAAATTTTTATTGTTTTCATTTCTATATCCATAACGAATACCGTCATAGCGGGACATGTTGGAACTCACTTCTGAAGGGGCTATTATGTAATAAACAGCGGTAGCGTATTTGGTGTGCGGAAGACTTATGTCTATAATTTCCGCTCCTAATTTTTCCAGTTTTTTTATAGACTCTTCGGTTATTTTTTTTACCTCATCATCTATCCCATCAATAAAATATTCTTTCGGAATGCCGATTTTTATTTTTTTAATATCAATTTGTTTGATTGCTTCCGGGTAGTTGTCAACGTCAACTTTTGAAGTTGTCGCGTCATTTTTATCATGCCCCGCAATCTCTTTTAAAATAATAGCGGCGTCTTCAACGTTTTTAGTCAGTGTCCCGATTGTGTCTAAACTTGATGCCATACTCATAACGCCATAACGAGAAATTCGTCCGTAAGTTGGCTTTAATCCCACAACTCCGCAGAAGCTGGCTGGTTGTCTGATGGATCCGCCGGTGTCTGTGCCTAGACTGTAAATACACTCATTAGTCGCAACAGCCGTGGCAGAGCCTCCAGAGCTTCCTCCCGCAACTCGCTCAAAATCATAAGGATTTTTAGTTACGCCAAAATATGATGTTTCCGTAGAACTGCCTTGTGTAAATTCATCAGTATTGGTTTTCCCGACAAACACCGCCCCTGTTTTTTTTAATTTTTTAACTGCAGTAGCGTCAAAAGGCGGAACATAATTTTCTAAAATTTTAGAAGCAGCTGTTGTTTTTACTCCTTTAGTACAAAAAACGTCTTTCAACGAACACGGCGCGCCTTCAAGTATTTTAATTTTTTCTCCGTTTTTAATTTTTTCATCAACACTTTGCGCTTCTTTAATCGCATTTTCTTTTGTTACTGTGATAAAAGCATTAAGTTTCTCATCATTTTTTTTAATCTCATCCAAACAAGCTTTCGTTATTTCAACGCAAGAAAACTCTTTTTTGATAAGTCCGTTGTGCGCGGATTTTATTGTTAGTTCGTTTAATTGCATAATATTAAATATGGGTAGATGCCAGCAATTGCTGGCATCTACCCATATTTACAAAACATTTTTCACCTTTACAAATTTTCCGTCGCGTTCGGGCGCGCAAGCGATTAGCTCTTCTCGTATTTCAACCTGATCAACCAAATCATCTCGCGTCATATTTTTTAAACCCATTACTTGCGAAGTTGGTTCAATATTATCAGTATCAACTTCCTTCAACTGGTCAAAATAATCCAAAATAGAAGAAAGTTGCACGGAAAATTTTTCTATTTCCTGCTCGTTTAATTCCAATCTTGCCAATTTGGCTATATTTTGTACTTGAGTTGTGGTTAATTTTTCAGACATAGAAACTAAGTTGAAAGTTCAAAGTTATAAAGTTATCTATACTTTATATAAAATAATTGGTTTTGTAAAGAATTTTTCAACTCTTTACTATCTCAATAAACTCTTTTATTTTTCCACTATCTTTACCTCCGTCTCCACCCTCAACCCCGCTGGAAACATCAACAACGTGAGGCTGAACTATTTTTATCGCATGCTCGACATTTTTTAAATTCAGTCCGCCCGATAAAACAATCGGGTATTTTTTTGATAAATCTCTAGCTAAATTCCAATCAAACTTTTTCCCGCGACCGCCATCTAAAGCATCCAAAAGAAAAGATGCTATATTTTTGTCATATTTATTTAAGTTTTTAATAATTTGCGATTTTGAATTTTCAACGTTGATTGATTTAATAACCGGCCTAATCGCATTTTGACAATAATTATTATCTTCATTTCCGTGCAACTGAATAAAATCAAGCTTTAGAGAATAAGCGATTTCATTTATTTTGTTTAATTTTTCATTTTGAAAAATCCCCACTATTTTTATTGTCGGAAAGTTTTTTCTGATTTTTTGAATTATAATTTTAGCCTCTTTTGGATCAATATATCTCCTTCTCCCCTCCACAAAAATAAACCCCAAAAAATCCGCGCCTGATTTCACCGCGATTTTCGCGTGTTCCAATTTTTTAATTCCGCAAATTTTAACCTGCGGGAATAACAAATTTTTAACAGCATACTCTATATTTTCGCTTTTCAAAAGACTCGTTCCAACCAAAACAGCATCAACCAATCCATCAAAATTTATAATATCACCATAATCATTTATCCCGCTTTCAGATACAACAATTTTATTTGGCGGAATATATTTGGCCAGTTCCACAGTGGTATTAATATTTATTTTAAAATCTTCCAGATTGCGATTATTGATGCCGATAATTTCAGCATCTGTTTTTAAAACTTTTTTCAACTCCTTTATATTATGAACCTCCGTCAAACAGTCCATTTCATATTTTTTAGCAATTTTAATAAAATTATTAATTTGCTCTTTTGATAAAACTGAAGCAATAAGCAAAATAGCATCAGCGCCCGCGTCTCGCGCTTCGTAAATTTGATACTCATCTATAATAAAATCTTTTCGGAGCAATGGGAGTTTGCTTAAAGTTCCGGCTTTTTTTAAATTTTTTAAACTTCCTGAAAAAAAATTTTTATCAGTAAGAATGGAAATCGCGCTCGCGTATTTATTATAAATTTTAATAATTTTATTAATATCAAAATTCTTGCTGATAACACCGACAGACGGCGACGTTTTTTTCAATTCGGCAATCAAATTAATCCCTTCTTTTGAAATTGCTTTTTTAAAATTTCTTCCGCTCGGTTTTAAATCATTAATAAAACAGCTCAAAGACCTTTTCTTTTTGGCTTTAGCAATTTCTTGTTTTTTGTATTCAATTATTTCGTTTAGTATGTTCATCGGAAAAATTTAAAATAACCTGTCATATTAAAGGATACGAACACATAGCTACAGACGCTAAGGGTCTGTAGCTTCCACTGTCATTCCAAAAAATTTTTTCTGTGGAATTAAATAAACCAATTAAAACAGAATAATATCGCGTTAAAAATAACCTGCGGCAGCAAGATTAAAAATTTATAAAGTAAAATAATATTATTAACTGACCTTACGCACGCATTGTCGGAATGACAGATTGAACTGTTTGCGTAAGGTGAGTTATTAAATTTCATGAGAAAAAATTTATTTGGAATGACAGATGGATGTGTTGAATTTTAATTATTTACGTTGACAGATATTTTGCATTGTCTTGCATTGGTTAAATTGCGTATGAGCCGTTTTTATACCGTTTTAACCAAATAACATTTCCCATACTTATTATTCAAAACACCATAAGCCTTTCTCGCGTCTTTCTCGCTTTTAAAAACTCCATACACCGAAGAACCCGAACCGCTCATAAGGCTCGCGACAGCGCCGTTTTTTATCAAATCTTTTTTAACTGTTCCGATTTTCGGAAAATGTTTTATCACTGAGGGCTCAAAGTCATTATATAGGTTTTGGGCGATTTTATCAAAGTTTTTTTCGTTAATCGCTTTGATCATTTTGCTTGCCGCTTTTTGGTATTTTTTGGCTTCTAGTGTAAGGTTGTTATATGCCCATTTTGTGGAGACTTTAATTTCGGGGTTGATTAAAACCAAATTTAAAACAGGAGAAGAGGGGAGGTCTTTTACTTTTTCGCCAAGTCCTTTGGCGAGCGAGGTTGATTTCGGGGTTAAAAAAAACGGAATGTCTTTTCCGACTTGAGATGCGATATTTATCATTTGTCTGTTTGTAAGATTCAGTTTCCACAATTTATTTAATTCCAGCAACGTAGCGGCCGCGTCACTGCTCCCGCCGCCAAGTCCGCCGCCGATGGGTATTTTTTTGTTTATGGTGATTTTGGCGCCAAAATCCCCCCCAACCCCCCTTTGCGAAAGGGGGGAGCGCTCCGCTCCGCCGCAGTCTCCCGTTAGGGGACTGCGGCGTAATTTTTCTGCAAAATCTCCGCAATCTGCCAACAAGTATTCCTCGCGTCCAGCGGAACATTTTTATCATTGCAAACAATTTTTATCCCGCTTTTTATTCTTTCTATTTTTAAAATATCGGACAGCGATATTTTCTGTATGACAGATTCAATGTTGTGATAGCCGTTGGGGAGTTTGTTTAGGACTTCCAGAGTTAAATTTATTTTTACGTAGGCTTTGGTTGTTGGCATAGGGGCAATGTCATTCCGACCGAACAGGCTGTCTAATAAGCCCTTTGACAATTTAATAAAAATCAGACAAATTAGGACTGGTTGTCCCTTAGGCTGTTGCTGGCAGCCTCATTAAAGCATCTAATTGCAAATTTTTAATTTCTTTTTTT
>JBDRHN010000095.1:0-5137 GCA_043816765.1 bacterium
AGTCTGGGCGTATGCAATACGCCCCTACATTTACAACGACTTTTGACTTTACGGATTTTTGACTTTATAGACTTTCAACTATCTCGCATATTCAATCACCCTCGTCTCTCTAATAACATTAACTTTAATTTCCCCAGGATATCTTAGCTCTTCTTCAATTTTTCTTGCAATATTCGCCGCCAATTTTTGCGCGGAAAGATCATCAATTTTTTCAGGCGTCACAAAAACACGAACCTCGCGCCCGGCCTGAATAGCATAAACTTTCTCTACGCCGTCAAATGATTTCGCAACCTGCTCTAATTCGTCAAGCCTTTGCAAATAAAATTCATAACTATCTTTTCTCGCCCCCGGACGAGCGCCTGAAATAGCATCAGCGGCCTTAACGATTATCGCCTCTAATGTCGGCGGATGGTCATCATGGTGGGTCGCGATAGGAATAATTATATTTTCCGGCAGATTAAATCTCTTGACTATATCTCGTCCAATTTCCGGATGAGTTCCTTGAATCTCATGATCAACAGCTTTTCCAATATCATGCAAAATACCTGCTTTTTTGGCAACCGCAACATTAGCTTTTAACTCTTCAGCCAAAAGCGCGGATAGATGGGCAACCTCAATAGAATGCTGCAAAACATTTTGACCATAACTTGTCCTGTATTTTAAACGTCCGAGTATTTGAACAAGTTTAGGATCCAAACCCGCTATGCCTGTTTCGTAAATTGCATCCTCTCCGGCTTTTTTAATATCAAGAGCCAAATCTTCTTTCGCCGATTGAATAGCATCTTCAATTTTAGTGGGATGTATTCTTCCGTCTAAAATTAATTTCTCAAGCGCCCTTTTTGCCACATGGCGGCGAATGGGGCTAAAACCGGAAATAGTAATGGCGTTAGGAGTATCATCTACGACTATTTCTACGCCGGTTAATTGTTCAATTGTCCTAATGTTTCTCCCCTCTCTTCCGATAATTCTCCCTTTCATTTCATCAGAAGGGAGATTAACTATTGTGTTGGTTGTTTCGGCGGCATGCGAAGAAGCGCACCTTTGAATAGCTAAAGATATTACTCCGCGAGCTTTTCTTTCAATTTCTTCCGCGCTCTCGTCTTGAATTTTGCGTATTCTATTTGTTAATGTTTCTTTCATTTCCCTCTCAACATTATCCAAAAGAATCCTTTGCGCATCATCTTTATTAAGTTGCGCTATTTTTTCCAGCTTAGCATACTGATCTTCTTTTATTTTTTTAATCTCCTCTTTAATTTTCTCAACTTTTTGAGCCTTGTCCAATAATTCCTGCTTTTTTGATTCAAATTCTAAAAGTTTTTGGTCAAACATTCCCTCCCGTTGTTCAAGTCTTTTTCTCGCGCGATCCAATTCATTATTCTTTTTTTCAAGCTCTTGTTTCCCGTCTTGAATAATATTTAAAGACCTCTCTTTCGCCTTGTATAAAATATCCTGCTCTTTATTTTTTGCTTCAAGCAAAAGTTTTTCTATTTTTGCTTCAACTGAATCTTTTTGTTTTGCGGCAAAAAATTTCCTCAAATAATATCCGCAAAAAATACCTGTTGGTATGGCCAATAGCACGACAATGGCCGCTTGAATGATTTTAATTTCTCCTGGCATATATATTTTGTTTTGAAAGAAAATTCTAAAGGTTCAATGTTTAATAATATTTTTAGCAAAACCAAATATCGCAAAAATCAAATCTTAAAAAGTGTAAAATTTTACAAATAAACTTTCCACTTTTAAAGAATTTAAAGCATTTTCTTTAAAGAGTACATTTGATAAAATTTATGCCTTGCAGATATAAGGTATAAAGTCATTTTTTTGCTAATTTATGGACAAATACACAGATAAACCGATATATTCTCTTTCAAAAATTTTTTATTATTTTTTAACATCTGTATCGTATCATAAAGATTTAAAAATGACAAGACATTTACATTTTTAGCCAAACTAACTATAATAAATCATATTCACAACCACGCTCCGCCGCAGTCTCCCGAAGGGGACTGCGGCGCGGGGATGAAATAACCTTTTTGATAGAGAATCTTAACAGAAAATTTAGAATAGAACCATCATACCACTTCATTATGAAAAAATATATTATAATAATATTAATCATAAACTTGCTCGCTCCCTGCGCCTGTTTAGCGCAAAATTTGACGTGGAATACAGATTATCTAATTGATGGCGCGAAAACTTTTGAAGACAACCTGTTGGACAAAAAAGATATAATAAAAGACCTGAAAAAAATCAACCAAAACGAAAACTTATCACTAAAAATCCTAACTTTAAACTTGCCAAATGACAAAGACATTGCAAATTATTGCCAACAAGACCCAACCGATAAAAAAAACAGCCAAATCATATTGGTTTATAATCAAAAAAACAACAAATTGCGATACTGCAATTTGTCAAAAAATTCAATAGATATTACAAACGATGAATTAGATTATATAATCAACGGCATCGCTCAGCCAAATATTGATAATAATCATCTAACATTCGCGCTAAGAATTGCAATAAAAAAAATTGAGGGCGCAACTGTCGCGGACATCGCTCCAAAAAATGATTATCAAGCTGAGATTAAAAAAGAGGAAACGTGGAAAAAAATTATAGTTTTTTTATTCATTGCCATATTATTTAGCTGGCTCGCGGCTTTTTTGGGACGGACAAAATCATGGTGGTTGGGCGGCATAATCGGTTTTGGGTTGGGAATTTTTATTTGGCGGATCAGCGAAATCTGGTTTTTCATGCCGTTGTTTTTAATCTCCGGGCTAACTTACGACTATTTTGTCTCACGGCGCTATAAAGAATATGGGTCTTGCGAAAAGGGAAAATTTTGGTGCAGTATTAAGGATCTGAAAAAAACAAAGAAAAAATAGACTTGCCGCGCAATTAGTTTCGTAACGAGATTTTCAGATTTTGAGGCGAATTTTTCAAACAATTATTGTTAAATTTGCAAAAAAATATAATGAAAAATCTGTTTCCGTTTTTTTCTTATGAAATTGATCTGAATATGTTTTATAAAAATTCTGATAAAAAAATTAACGAGGTTTCCAAAAATTGGGTTCAAAATTATTATAAAAAATATTATGATCCGACAAAATATCATCCGCATATTAGCCTGAAGTGCAGTAGAGCAGAGTATTATAAATTTCCAATAAAATTTAAAGCGTCAAAACTTGCGTTGTGCCACTTGGGGGATTATTGCACTTGCAGGAAAATTTTACATTTAGAAAATTTGAAATAACACGCTGGTTCTGAGTTGTTCCGCAGAGCACTCGGAATCATTATGCACTTCCAGTATTATTAGTGCATTAAGGTTCCCAACGTCCTAACGGACAGCTGAGAACCAGCGCGTGTTGAACTCCTACAGCGAATTTATGAATTTTGAAAAATACAATTTAGAATAAGGCAATATCATGATTGCTTTTTCCGATGAAAATTTAAACGTTGGGACATTAGAACTTAATTCAAACAAGGAACTTGCAAAACACAACAGACCTGTTTTGGAATCTTTGTTTCAGTTGGAAGGTAAATGCGTTATAAAACTTTTTGAAGATGGCGGAGAAATAAAAGAGGTGGTTTTAAAGAGGTGGTTTTAAAAAAGGGCGAATCAATTGATATCCCGCCGGAGCAATTTCATATTCATGCAAATCCGTTTGATGATGTTTCTATCACATTATGGAAAGCGAGCGGGGATATACTTGAGATTATTGATAAAATCAGGGAAGGTAATAAGATGTAAATATGGGGGGGGGAAGCCCTCGCTTCCACAAGCGCGAGCGAGGGCTCGTGCCTACCCAAGCTACCACGCACATTATGCAAAGAAAGAGCAGGTTTGTGGAAACCGAGCGTCCACGTTGGACGCTCGGTTTCCACAAACCGTTCAATATTGAAATTCCTCTGCAATAAATTAACCATTAATTTTTAAACCTATGGAAATTATCACAATCATAAAAAAACTTTCACAAAAACAAGATCTAACAATCGAAGAATCGTCAAACGCGATGAAGTTGATTATGTCGGGCGAAAATACGCCGGCGCAAACCGCGACGTTTCTATCTTTGCTTTCTGCAAAAGGCGAAAGTTCAGAAGAGATTACCGGCATGGCAAAAGTAATGCGTGAATTTGGCGTAAAAGTAGAAGTTGATATGCCGCTTCTGGACACCTGCGGAACCGGCGGTTCAGGTCTTCCGAGACTTAATGTTTCTACCGCGAGCGCATTTGTTTTGGCGGCGGCAGGAGTAAAAATCGCAAAACATGGCAATCGCGCGTCAGGCGGACGATGCGGGAGTTTTGATGTTTTGGAAACGTTGGGGGCGAGAATTGAGCTGAACGCGAAATATGTTAAAAAATCTATTGAAGAGATTGGACTCGGTTTTATGTTTGCGCCATTGTTTCATCCGGCGATGAAAAACGTGGCGCCGGTTCGTAAAGAGATTGGAATTAGAACGGTATTTAATATATTGGGGCCGTTGACTAATCCTGCTAATGTGAAATATCAAGTCTTAGGTGTCTCAGACGAATCTATCGCGCCAAAGATGATTGAAGTTTTAAAAAATCTTGGCAGTAAAAAAGTTTTGTTGATTCACGGCAAAGACGGACTGGATGAAATTACTGTTGCGGCGGAAACAAAAATTTGGGAGCTTAACGGCGGTGATATAAAAGAATACGAAATTTCTCCGGAGCAGTTTGGAATGCAAAGAGTTGAATTTTCCGCTATCGCGGGAGGAAACGCGCAGGAAAATGCTGACGTTATTAGAAAAATATTAAATAACAAAATTACTGACGCGCGCCTTGATATTATTTTGCTTAATGTCGCGGGCGGTCTTATCGCTTACGAAAAAGCTGAAAGTTTTGAAGAAGGAATTGAAATTGCGCGGGAGACGATTGAAAGCGGGAAAGCGGGAAGGAAGTTGGAAGAATATATTAAATACTCCAATACACTGAATTGATTGTTTGATTTATTGCAACTACTCAGCCGCTCCCCGCACTGTCATTCTGAACGACTTTTTGCAATATGATTTAGAAAGAAAAAAACAGGTTATTACGCAAAGTTTATTGGCCAATAGATGCAAGTGAAGAATCCCATTGTTTTTGCAACCGCCATGGGATTCTTCACTCGCATTAGTCG
>JBDRHN010000096.1:0-3415 GCA_043816765.1 bacterium
CGAGCAATTAAAAAAAGCCCGCATTGAGGCTGGTTTTGATCAAGAGAAAGCCGCAGAGCTATTGGGGAAAACTCAATCTTACATCTCAAAAATTGAAGCCGGGCAAAGAAGAATAGATGTCGTTCAATTAAAAGAATTTGCAAAGACCTACAAAAAGTCGCTTGATTATTTTATTAAGAAATAAATATGACAATTACTTTACGAAAATTAAAAAAACAGTTAGAAAAAATTAAAGCGATGGGTTTTGTTAAAACTTATAGAGCGCACGATACGGGCATTGGCAAAACCCTTGAGGATCTTTTACGAATCAAGGAAAATAATCTACGACTTCCTGATGTTGGCGATGTTGAATTAAAAGCTAAAAGAATAGATTCCGGCAGTATGCTTACTGTCGCAACAAAATCACCAGAACCAAAAGGAATAAATAAAGTTTTGTTTGAAAAATATAAATATTTAGACAAAGAGGGAAAGTATAATTTACATTCCACAGTTTGCGGCTCACGGAAAAATCCACAATCATTCAAAGTTGTTTTTGAGGGTGAAAAACTTGTTTTAAAAAATAAATCCAAAATAGAGGCATATTGGCCTATTTCTATTTTTGATGATGTTTTGAAAGCAAAATCAGATAAAATTCTATTGGCCTTTGCGGAAACAAAAGGTGAGCGAAAAACTAAAAATGAAAAGTTCCATTTCGCAGAAGCTTATTTACTTTCAAATCTCAATATCAATAAATTTAAGTCTGCCATTGAAAGCGATAAATTGAAAATTGATATTAGAATAGGCGTTTATAGAAGCGGGAAAAATAAAGGAAAATACCATGACCACGGCACTGGTTTTAGAATAAACAAAAGAGATTTTTTAGATCTTTTTGATAATTTTACTCAAATTATTTAGTCTTTTCTCAAAACAACAATACTCTCTTTATTCATCGTTTCTTCTAATGCCCCAACAATATTTGTTGGCGAGTTTTTAATAGGCATTCTTTTGCCGGGGATATTTCTGACAAAAACATCTTCGCAAGTAAAACCAATTTTCTCGCCCAATTCCGCGATTATAAAATCAGTCGGTATTCTTACTTGTTTTACGAGCCGGTTGCCAACGACTAAACAAAAATATTTTTTTGACTTTAATATTTTATGAGCTTGCTTCAGGCAATCATTCAAGCCAATATAAAAACTCAAAACATCTTTTGCCCTTTTCTCGTCTATTTTTGCGATTTTATTTAAGGAATCTTTTAAATATTTTGAATCCAGCGTGTGCTCAAGGGTTTTAGTCGCTTTCCCGCCAAGCAATTCATTATCTACGCCAGAGGCCTTGTTTGGATCTTCAAAAATATCTATCCATTGCGCGGAGAGGCGGGAAAATTGGCCATAAGCAACGGTTGTTCTTGAATCTCCATAAGGCGGTGAAGTAATAATACAATCAATTGAATTATCCTTTATGCCATTGAATTTTGAGGAATCTCCATAAATTATTTTAGTCCAAACTTTTTTATTCACATTTTTGTAAAAATCAGTCATTCCCTTAATATTCGCTTCAGTTTTCTTTTTAAAAATTCCTAGAACATCAGGGTTATAATTTTCCAGTTTTTCTTTTTTAATTCTGACAAGTTTGAACTCGCCACTTTTTGTGTTTGAGGATAATCGCGCAGTTTCGCTAAACGAAACCATAAAATAATTTCGGATATTCTCGTTTTTTATTTTTAAAATTGCTTTTTTGATTTTTGCTAATTGAATAATAACTTTTTCTTGAAACCAAAAATCAATGTTATTAAAAATCGGCTTTTTTATTTCTGTTTCTTTTATTTTCTCAATTTCGGAAAGAAGTTTAAAGTATTCATTTGTAAGCGTTGAGGGATTGATTGGCGTTGTTTTAGCTTTCGCCAAGAAGATTGCCAAAGGATTTAAGTCAATGCCATAAGCATTTCTGCCTAAAAGTTTGCTTTCAACTAATGCTGTACCGGACCCGCAAAAAATATCGCAAATCGTTTCTCCTGTTTGGCTATAATTTTCTAAAAGTCGTCTTGCGACCTGCGGAATAAACATTGCCGGATATGTATGTATTCCGTGAGTATATGCTTTTGTTTTTTCACCCCTATAATCCCATGAATAATCTATCCGCCTAACATATTTTTCATCATTAACTTTTTCTTTCTCAATCTGCGTTTCTAAATTTCTGATGATTTTTACAACGACTCCTCTAATTTCAACTTCTTCTCTGTAAATTGGAAAAAGTGTCGGGTTTGCCGGTTGTAATCTGATTCGATTTTTTTCTCTGTAAAGTTTTTTTAGTGTTGCTTCGTTGTCATCAATTATGGCAACAACTGTTTGGCCATTGTCGGCAAATTCTTGTTTTCTGATAACAACAATATCCCCGTCAAAAATTCCTTCATCAATCATACTATTACCTTGAACACGCAAAGCGTAATTTTTGCCGTATTTTCCAACTTCATCTCTTGAGACGGTTATTGTTTCGCCATATGTTTCTATCGCTTCAATTGGCTGTCCGGCGGCAATTGTTCCGACTAACGGTACTTCAATTGTCGTTTTTTTGTTTCTTGCCGAAACTGCTCGTGGCTGGTTGTATTCTTTTTGCAAATAGCCCGCTTCTTGAAGTTTTTTAACATGATGATGAGCCGTGGAAACAGATAATAGTTTAAGATGTTTTTTTATTTCCTCAAGGGATGGCGAAAATCCCTTCTTCTTTTGAAAAGAGGTGATAAAATCCAAGGCTTGTTTTTGGCGTTTTGTGATCATAGAGTTTATGACTATTGACCTTCTATTTATTTTCGACTACACTTTAATTGTAGGGTAAATAAAAGTTGCTGTCAACAACATATCTTATCCACACTTAAAAAATAATTTTAAAAAATATATTTAATACTAAACTTGTAAAAGCAAATTGGAAAAAAATATTTTTGATTATCTTATGCATCGTTTTATTTTGTCTGATATTTTACATAGTAAAATTTTTTACAACATTATATTTTTGTAATATAAAAGTTCCTCTTAGCTCTAAAATATCTGACGAAATTATAGTAAAATATAGGAAAGATAAATGCTATGTTTTTTGGTATAATGAAGCTCACCTGAAATTTTTAGTACTTTCAATATCATCATTGATAGGAGTAGTATATTTTGGAATTTTAAATAAATTATATAAGAAATAATATGAAGAATAAAAAAGGGTTTATATCAATAATTTCATTAGTGGCAATAGTTGCTTTTACGGCTATGTTGGGAGCTGGTGTTTATTATCAACGCAATAATAAAAAAATATCTGCCAGTTTAGTGGAGAATATAAATCAAGATGTTGTTGAAAATAAAGAAGATCCGGCGGAAGAAATAAAATCCGAATCCGATCCGGTGGAAAATGTACCGGAAGAAGTGGAACAGGAAGAGCCGGAAACTGAAAC
>JBDRHN010000097.1:0-8535 GCA_043816765.1 bacterium
ATACTGTTATTATATCACATTCTTAGCTAGAATTACAGTAAAAAAAGTGGATAACCCGCATCAAAAATATTCATAATTTTTATCTAAATTTTCTGATTTTTATTAAATTGTCAAAGGGCTTTTTAGACAGCCTGCGAAGCAAAAGTATTGATAATAAATTTTATGTCTTGCGACAAAAATTTAATATTCTAATTTTTTCTCCGGTCGGGATGACAGTGCCCGGGTGCGGAGGTGTTTTAAAAATCATTTTGTTAATTAATTCTATATAATTGATTTTTCATTGTTGATTATTTTATGCGAGATGTCTATCTCAATGTTCATGGGATTCTTCACTTGCTTTAGTTAGTTTTTCAACTTTATGCAATTATCAAAGTTTTTCTATCTTTTAAGTTCGCGGTCAAAGTCGTTCAGAATGACAGCTGTCGCAATAACCGCCACCCCTTCCCCTCTCCCAAAAGCGGTCAACCCCTCGCCAGTGGTGGCCGTAATGCCAATCTGATTTTTTTCAATTTTTAGAATTTCAGCAATGACGTTTTTCATCGCGTCAGAGTATGGCTCAATTTTTGGGGTTTTTGCTTCAACGCTGATGCTGATGTTGTTTATTTTGAAACTGTTTTCTTGGAGTGTTTTAAAAATTGTTTTTAAGTATTCTTTGCTGTCGGTGATTTTATTTTCTGAACAAAGTTTGTCGGCATAAGTCCCAATAGACCCCTTCCCCATCGCGCTTGAAATGGCGTTGCACAAAGCATGCAAAACCGCGTCTCCATCAGAGTTCCCAAAAAGTCCCGGGTGGTCCGGGATATTTACTCCTCCCAAAAAGAGAGGTTTATTATCTATAAATTTGTGTGAGTCTTGCCCGATGCCGATGCGGTGGGTCATATAAAGTGAAAACGGACTGGAAAAGGGAACAGTCCGTTGAAAAAGATTTAACTAGACACTGCAGGTGTCTAGTTGAAAAACTTCCCCCTGAGGTGGCATGGAGTGCCACCTCCCTTTTTTTCTTTTTTCGCGGGTTCAATAACACGAACCCTCAATCCTTTTTTCTTTCTTCTCTCCTCTTTTTTCTGTTTTTCCTCTCGCTCAAGGCGAGCGAGAGTATTTTTTTTTGCCAATAAATCTTTTTTCATTTTCCCCCCTAACCCCTTTTCTATATTAACCTTATCATTTTCACAAAACCCTTGTCAAATTTTTTATCAAAAACCGTCATTCCAGAAAATTTTTTCGTCTTTTTTGGCTAAAACAAATTAAAATAAAATAATATTATTTTAGCAATATTTAGAACCTTGGATCCAATGACCCTAAACATAAAAATATAATCCTAAAAAAGATCCAAAGATGTGGTTTAAAAATAAAAAAGTGCAAATTTGCACTTTTAAAAAAATTATATCAGTCAAACATTATTATCATTACAGTTTCTTGATAAATTTATCAACATCATAACCCAACTTTCCAACAGTCTTGCAATATTCCCTGATAATATTTTGTAAATTTTATATTGGACAGTGATACAATCGCCAGTCTTTGGATCTTGCATTACTTGATGACTCCCTTTGCCGAGCGACAGAGCGATAAAGCCGATTTTTTTAAAGGCTTTAATAACTTTTTTCTGCGATGAATCTGAGGGGATGTTAAGCTGCGGCATATTGCAAATTTATTTTCTCAGATAAAACGGGTACATTGATTGAAATATGATTGCAATAATAGATCGGCACCTGAAAACCGCTGAAGATAGCATCTCGAATATTGGCATCCAGTTCAGCTAGAGTTTTCCCTGCGGTAATAATATGTTTACCTGGCAGATTAACCGATTTAGCCATAAAATATTTACCGCTCTCATCGTCGTGCTTGCTGATTTCAAACTGAATACCGCCGCGGTTTAGAACGTCAATCAATTCATTGGCCGCTTTTTGCCCATTTTTTGAAGGAAAACGAGAAATTATTTGATAATAAAATTTTTTAAACATAAACATATTAATTAATATGTTTATATTATATAATTCTAGTCTTAAAAGTCAAATTTTAAACAAAAATCATATGACCATCGACCAAATAAAACCAAATCCAAGAAACGCCAAAAACATTCGCAAAAACAGTTACTTTATTCTATTTTATTATTCCCGACCGTTCTTCCTCAACCCACCCAACAAATCTTTCAAAACTTCCAAATAATTCGGCAGACGTTTATAAATTTCCTTTGCTGTTTCTTCATCATAAGCATGAACAGTGAGATTCCTGTCGCTCAACATCTCAAACCAGCGAGGGTCGTCTTTAATCAAGCCAAACTTAAATGCCTCTTTTAGGCATTCTTTCGGAGAACGGCAAATTATCTCTTCCGATTTTAAAAATTTTTGCGCCAGTTTCCATGCCAGTTCAATAGTAAATTCAAATCGTTGAATAGCGGCATCGCGAATAGTTTCTGATTCCTCTTGCCCTAAAATCTCCTCCAATCTTTTGAGCGACTTTTCAAATGAAATAATTATCTCTTCCATAAAGTTAATTTAAAGTCTTAGCGTCCTTTAAAATATTTTTTCTAAAATCCTCTGACTTTGTTTTGAGATCAACAATATCAATAGATCTCAGTGTCGGGACATCTTCAATTTTTTCTAAAATTTGCGCCATATCGCTCCTCGGCGCGGCATTTTTTCCTAAAATACCAATATCAATATCAGAAGTATTCAAAGCATTGCCTTTTGCCCAAGAGCCGAAAAGCAGAATTTTATAATCTTTGGGAAGATAGCTTCTAATTATAAAAACTATTTTGTTTAAAATTTCTTCTACTGATATATATTTTTGTTAAATATTTTTTCGCTTTTTCTATCTTAACCTTATCATTTTTACAAAACCTCTGCCAACAAAACCAGACCCCAAGCGTCCGGAAACGCTTGGGGTCTGGTTTTCACCCAATATTCTCATGATGCCTAATCCTCGCCGTCTTTTTAACCAAATCCAGCTCAATCGCCAGACAATCAAGCCGCATATCTTTATCAACAATATTGTTCTTCTGAATGTATTGCGCCGCCGTGATTTTCATTTTTCTAATTTTATGATAATTAACTGACTCTTCGGGTGAACCGCAAACATCGCTCGTTCGCGTCTTAACCTCAACAAAAACGATCGTTTCACCCTTGCCGACAATAAGATCAATCTCGCCGAATCTCGTTTGAAATCTTTTGTCCAAAATTTTATAACCTTTTTTTAAAAAAAATTTCTCTGCCAGCTTTTCGCCGTAGAGACCGATTTTTTGTTTTTTGTTCATAGGGCATTAGTCAAAAGTCCATAAAGTCATAAAGTCTCTATGAACCAAACAACAGCCAATAACCAAACGTTTGAAATTTGATTATTGATTATTTACGCTCCGCGGGAGTCTCCCGTCAGGGGACTCCCGCGTGTTTACAGTAAATAAAACAAGATTATTCCGCTCCCGCGCCGCAGTCCCTTAGCAGGAGACTGCGGCGGAGCAGTGGTTAAATTTAGAATGGAATCACCATAGAGACGAGGCAGTGCCTCGTCTCTACTTTTTGAACACAAGTCCGAAATGGGAGTCCCATGGTTTGAATTCTTCAATCAACTTTAGACCGAGTTTGTTTGCGATTGATTTTATTTCTTTGGGAGATTTGAATTTTTTGTAATCTATATCTGTATGTTTTTTTGCCGCAACTTTTCCCAGATAGCTGTCGGTCGCCCAATCAGATATAAACAGAGTTCCGCCATTTTTAACCATTCGCGCGGATTCTTTAATCGTGTCCTCAGGCAAATCGGTTTGGAATAAAACATTAATCAAAAGACCGACATCCAGCGAATTATCTTTAATCGCGGTTGCTTTATATTTTTCTAAATTTGACCAGATGGTTATAATTATTTTCTCATACCCTTCCAATCTTGATTGGTCATTAATGTTTTTAATTGCTGATTTTAAAACATCAACCGCATAAACCTTGCCTTCCATTCCGACTATTTCCGCGGCGGCAAAGGTGAAAGTCCCTCGCCTGCCGCAACCAAAATCGCCGACTTGCGTTCCTTTTTCAACGCCGATTTTTTGTAAAATATTTATTGGGTTTAGGGTTTCGTTTAACATAATATTAAAATTAAAATTGATTTAAAAAAATACAATAACCAAATTCCAATAATCAAACGTTTGGAGCATAGTATTCATTTTTAGTTTAGCAAATTTTTGTTTAAATGTATAGGCGCAAATCCCCTCAAGCCATCTCCCCAATCAAGTTGAGGACAGGCTTTGCGAGGTGGGTGGCGGGGACGTTCGGTGTCCAGCGGGACACCGAACTTCCGATGCGTTAAGCCTATTTTATAGGTTTTTTTGTTGCGCGCTGTTAAGGAAATTAAGATGAGTTTGCTTTTTTTTTAAAAAGATGATACTATGCAATAAAGCTATTCTGAATAAAGAATAGCTTTTTTATTTAAAAATTATTAAAATTCCCTTAGCCCCCCTTTGCGAAAGGGGGGAAGATTAAAAAATCTAATCTCCTTTTGCGAAAGGGGGAATATTAAATTCAAACTTATGGAACAAGTATCTATCATGTCCGCGATAAAGCAAATTTGCGTGGAAAAAAATTTATCAGTTGAGTCTGTTTTGGAAACAATTGAAATCGCTTTGGCCGCGGCGTATCGCAAGGATTTTGGCAATAAATTGCAAAACATTAAAGTAAAGTTTGATCCTGAAACAGGCGGGTCTGATGTTACGGATGTTAAAACCGTTGTTGAAGATATGCCCGAAGAGGAAGAGGATGAATCTTTATCTGACGAAAAAGATGTTGTTTTTAATGAGTATAAAGATAAAACAATAGATGATGAAACAAACGAAGAAGAGAAGAGAAGATTTAATCCAAAAACAGAAATTCAGCTGACTGAGGCTAAAAAAATTAAGAAAAACGTTAAAGTTGGAGATGAGATAATTACAGAGCTGGAAATTCCCGATGCTTACGGCCGTATGGCCGCTCAAACCGCAAAGCAGGTGATTATCCAAAAACTTCGCGAAGCGGAAAGAATAAATCTTTTTGACGACTTTAAATCCAAAGAAGGAACAATAATGAACGGGGTAATTCAACGTTATGAACCGAATAAGGTTTTAATTGACATGGGAAAAACAACGGCGATTTTACCTCGCGAAGAGCAGATTATGAATGAGCGGTATAACGGGGGCGAGCATATAAAGGTTTTAATAAGGTCTGTCGGTCTTGGCGCGAAGGGTCCTGAAATCATAGTTTCGCGTTCTCATCCGGATATGATTAGAAAATTTTTTACATTAGAGATTCCAGAAATTGATTCAGGAGTTGTGGAGATCAAAAGCATAGCGCGCGAGGCTGGCTTTCGCTCAAAGGTTGCGGTGTCAACAGAACAAGAGGGGATAGATCCGATTGGTTCGTGCGTCGGACAAAGAGGGACAAGAATCCAAACCATTATAAATGAATTGGGCGGCGAGAAGATTGATATTATCGCTTATGACGATGATCCCGCGGTGTTTATCGCTAACGCTCTCTCGCCGGCAAAAGCAGTTAGCATTGAAACAAATGAAAAGGAAAAAAGCGCTATTGCGGCAGTTAAAGAAGATCAGTTTTCTTTGGCTATCGGAAAAGAGGGGCAGAATGTTCGTTTGGCGGCAAAACTTACAGGTTGGAAAATTAACATCGTTGGCAATGGCGGGAAATTGGCAGCTGAAGCCGCGCCGGACGGGGGGAATGAGATTAAAAAAATAAAAGAGGAAGAAGCTGGCAAATAGGAATTGTAATTTATCGCAGAGGAATTTTAATATTATCGAGCAAGAATTTTCAATTTACAATTTTCAATTTTCAATCAATTTTCAATTACTAAATTTTCAAACAGACAAACTTAAATATATGCAAAATACAATTTACATAATCGGGCACAAAAGTCCCGATCTTGACAGCATTGCCGCGGCGGTTTCTTATGCTTATTTAAAAAACAAGATTGATCCGGAAAATAAATATATTGCCGCTCGCGCTGGCGAGGCGAATATGGAGACTAAATACGTTTTTGAAAAATTTGATGTTGAACTGCCGGAAATTTTAAATGATGTTGCCGGCAAAAAAATAATTTTGGTTGATCACAACGTAAAAGAGGAGTTTGTTGGAAATATGGAAGAAGTTGAAATTATTGAAATAATAGATCATCATAAGGTAAAGTTTGAATACAAGTCGCCGATTTTTATTCATATTGAACCGATCGGCTCAACTTGTACTATTTTGGCAAAGATGTTTGAAAAAAATAATGCCGCAATTCCAAAAGATCTCGCGGGGATTATGTTGTCGGCGGCATTGATTGACACGGTAATTACAAAATCGCCGACTTGCGCGCAAGATGATGTTGAGATCATTAAAAAATTGAGCGAGGCTGTCGGTGTTGATTACACTGATTTTGGAATTGAGCTATTTAAGATTCGTTCAAATGTTAAAAGTTTGCCAGCGACTGAAATTTTGCTCAGCGATCAAAAAGATTTTGATATTAACGGCAAAAAGTTTAGCATCAGTCAGGTTGAGACTGTTGATCTTTCCGAGTTTAGCGAGCTAACGGATAAATTATTTGAAGCTATAAAAAAGAAAAAAGAAGAGGACGCGTATCATACTGTAATTTTATTTATCACGGATATTTTAAACAAAGGTTCGCGTTTTCTTGTTGTCTCAGACGAGCCGGAGAAGTTTGAGAAAACTTTTGGGCGCAAGTTGGAAAATAATGAATGTTTTATAGATGGGATAATGTCGCGAAAAAAGCAGGTGGTTCCGCCGCTTTTGGAGAATTTTTAAAATGGAACACTGATGAACAACTCCGCCAGCTGGCGGACTAAAGGCGCAGATTTACGCAGATAATTTTGAAGCGCCAATTTGGCGCCTCAAACTTGGGGTCGCAAAATGCGACCTCAAAAAGTTTGATATCGCATTTTGCGATTTCAAAAATTGGAGATAATGCTCCGCCGCCGAGGACTTCAATGCGGAGAATGAAATAGACTTATTTACTTGTTTTAAACGCGCGGAGCGGAGCGGTAATGGTTAGATTTAGAACATTACCATCATACCCGCAAAAATTTGACTTTTTCCGTAAAAAGGGGTTAGATACAAGCAACTTGGAGGGAAAAATATTATTTTTGCCCTTTTACAATTTGAAAATTTAAGTTTGTAAATAACATCGGTTTGTGTTAATATCTTCTCAGTTTAATTTATAAGGAGAAAAATTATGTCTAAGAAAAATAAAATCAGAATAACTGTTTTGGCGGTAATTTTGTTAATTGCAGGCGTAATGGCGGGTTGGTTTTTGTGGACTTTTAAGGGCGACCTTTCTGTCCCGAAAGATTTTTTGACGATGTTGCCGGCAAATCAAGAACAAAAAGAGCTTTATGGCAATAGAAACAATAAAAAGTCAAAAAAGCAGATTGTGTCTTGCGTAAATCCGCAAAACACGCATATTGAAACCGCAAAGAATGCAGTTGATTCTGATGCATATAAACAAATGTGGGGATACATTGACGACATGGAAAGATTGGCAAATGGGCTTAAAACCATTCAAGCGGCTTATGATATTTTTGGAGATGCTAATCCGGACGCGGTAAGAGAAACCCTTCCGTATGTGATGACAAAATCTTTTGAAGAAATATTGGCTTTGCCGAAAGAGGCAGACTACGCAATGATTGACGCTATGTGCGACCCGAGCCTTGAATGGGAAACAAAATTTTGGTTAAGCCAGCTTCTTGGAGAACGCGGGGCGAGAGAAGCTCTGCCTCTGTTTCGGGAAATAGCCGGAGATGAGAATAAGCCGTTTTCGTTAAGAGTATCATCAATGGATCAGATAAGAAGATTTGGAGATAAAGACGCCAGCAATTTGATGGTTGGGTTGCTTGACAATAATGATGATATTATTCGCGACAAAGCGTCTTCCACCTTAAGAGACATAACAGACCAAGGAGATGAGAATATCTATGGAATAATATCATCGCATTTTTATAATGAAAAAGATGAGACTGTTAAAAATTGTTTGCTTGGAAGCATGATTGTGATTGGCGGGGATGAAGCTGTTCCTGAAATAAGAGAGATTTTAAAAGTAGCGACTCGCGATGAGAAATATACTATTGCTATTCTCTTAGAAGATGTTCATTCAGATGCTTCTATTGATTTGCTTAAAGATATGTATGATCCGCAAAATGAAGATTTATCAACTTCTGTTATAAGTTCTTTGGCTAAATTAGAAATGGAAGAAGCCAACGAATTTCTTTATGGAATCATAGAAGAAGTTAATGGTAGTAATTCGGTGATGGCGGCGAGTTATTTAATAGATCAACACAACGAAGAGGCGATTCCATATATTAAGGAAGCAATGGTAAAAGAAATAAATGAAGAATTTATTAAGTGTTATCGTGATATGCTTGGGAGGGCAGGTCAGTAGTTTTTTCGCAAACTTTTCGTTCTTTTAAATTTAGGAGGTGGTGCCTATGATTGCGTGATGACTAAAACAAATTTTCTAGATTTTTGTTTTGAACATTAACGTCGTTATAAAAATTTTTTCTGAATTTTT
>JBDRHN010000098.1:0-10299 GCA_043816765.1 bacterium
TCTGAATGGAATCTTAAAACCGAAACCCTAAAAGTTTTATTTGAAAAAGAACAAAAGAAAAAAATTATTAAAAAAATTAAATTTAAAATTAATAAAAGGTCTAGAATGGGTGCTCTCATTTCATACGAACCTTAACCAATAACTGCTAAAGCAAGATTAAAAATTTATCTGGAATGACGGATGGAGATGCTCGTAGCTGAGTAGTTACAAATTTTTAATGATTTAATTTTAAAACGTATCTCAAGGTATAGCGGTTAAAAAATTAAAATTAAAAATTGTTTTAAAATTTAAAATTAGAAATTAAAAATTTTATATTGATCATGGTCATCATGGTAATCCGCGTGCCATTATTAAAATGCAAAATTCAAAAATAATTAAATATTTAGTAGAACGAAATCCTCGCGGGGAGGCTCAGCTTTCGCGCGCCAAAAGACAAATCGCCAAAAAATTTAAACTGAAAACTTTATCTAATATTGTTTTGTTGGAATTATACAGAAAGGCGATTAAAAATAAAAAAATTCAATCTAACACGGAGCTGGAAAAACTTCTTAAGACCCGCGAGATTAGAACTCTTTCCGGTGTGGCTCCTGTTGCTGTTTTGACAAAGCCTTATCCTTGTCCTGGAAAATGCGCTTTTTGTCCGAATGAAAAAGAGATGCCGAAAAGTTATCTCTCTAATGAACCTGCCGTTATGCGCGCGATTGGTTCTAACTTTAATCCTTATAAACAGATTAGAACTCGCATTGAAGCTCTGACGATTACAGGACATAATACTGATAAAATAGAGCTAATTATAATGGGCGGGACATGGTCTTATCTTGAAACAAAATATCAAAACTGGTTTATTAAAAAATGTTTTGAAGCTATGAATAATTCTGCGACCCCCCCGATAAGGGGGGCTGGGGGGTTTGCTGGAAAACGAAATAATCTTATTGATGCAATGAAAAAAAATGAAAAAGCAAAACATCGCTGTGTCGGACTAACTCTTGAAACTCGTCCCGATTACATTAATCTTAAAGAAATAAAGCGAATGCGTCAACTGGGGTGCACAAAAGTTGAGCTTGGGGTTCAGGCGATTGATGATGAAATTTTAAAATTAAATAAACGCGGAAATACTGTTCAGCAGATAATAGACGCGACTAAACTTTTAAAAGACGCGGGATTTAAAATCGTTTATCACATAATGCCGAATCTGCCGGGTAGTTCCTCTGCCAAAGACGTTAAAATGTATAAAGAGCTTTTTTCAAATCCTGATTTCCAGCCTGATATGGTTAAAATTTATCCTTGCGTTGTAACAAAAAACAGTGAGATTTATCGCTGGTTTAAAAAAGGGACTTATAAACCTTATTCTGATAAACAGCTTTTTGGAACGCTTTTAAAAATGAAAGAAGCCACGCCGCCTTATGTCCGGATAATAAGATTGATTCGCGATATCCCCGCTGAGAGTATTATTGCCGGCGGGAAAATTTCTAATTTGAGACAAAATTTGCAGAAAGAATTAACGTTGACCGGCAAGAAATGCCAATGTATAAGATGTCGGGAAATCAAAAATATAAATTCTAAAATAAAAAATCAGGAGTTAAAAATTAGAGAATACAATGCGTCCGGCGGGGTTGAGTATTTTTTGAGCTTTGAGGATACAGAGGAGGATAAGTTGTTGGCTTTTTTGCGGTTGCGAATCCAGCCCCGCTGGAGTCTCCCGTTAGGGGACTCCTGCGTTTTGCCGCTATCGCGTCGGAGTCCCCTAGCGGGAGACTCCGACGAAGCGGGGAACGTAGACCCCACGGCAAGGGGGGTTGGGGGGTCGTTTAAAATTTTCCCCGAACTTCAAGACTGCGCTATTATTCGCGAGGTGCATACTTATGGCGAATTAGCGCCTGTGAATATAAAGGGCAAGGTTCAGCATTTAGGTTTTGGTAAAAAATTGATTAAAAAAGCGGAAGAGATTGCGCTGGAAAATGGGTATAAAAAAATGGCTGTTATCGCGGCTGTTGGGACTCGGGGGTATTATAGGAAGTTGGGGTATAGGTTGAGTGGGGATTATATGGTCAAAAATATATAAATTTATTATATTTTTTATACTTGCGATTATGGGTGAATTTGTATTAAAGCAAATTTCAGACTCTCCTTTCATTTGACTATTAACCACTACTGGTTAATTAACGTCTTTTCCCTTGCAATATACTCTCATTTTTTATATACTAAACCCATGAATAATCAACAAAAAGACCAAAAAATTACAGATTTCTTCTTTGAGCTTGGAATGCTCAAAAGACAGAAGCACAATGGAACAGCCATAGCTGGCGTTAGGAGCCCTGACAGTCTAGCGGATCACACCGCAAGAACAGCTATTATTGCTTATATTTTAGCCAAAATGGAAGGAGACGCAGATTCAGAAAAAACAGCTATGATGTGCTTGGTTCATGACCTTCCTGAAATGAGAATTGGCGATCATCACAAAATTTCCGCGAGATATTTGGATACCAAAGAAGCTGAAAAAAAAGTTTTTTTAGAACAAACGGAAAATTTGCCGAAAGAGGTTCAAAAGAAATGGAATGATTATTATGACCAAAAAATAAAACGCGATACAAAAGAAGGGATCATAGCGCAAGACGCTGACTGGCTGGAAATGGCTGTTTCAGCGCGAGAGTTTATTGTATTGGGATATTCTGGAATGCAAAATTGGATTGATAATGTTGAAAAAGCGGTGGAAACAAAATCAGCGAAGAGGTTGATTAAAATAATTAAAAATGCGGATCCTAATGATTGGTGGAAGGGGTTGAAAAAGATGACGTATAAAAAACTAACAAACCGTAATTAGCAATTTTAATTTAGCGGATTGGAAGATAAAGTTTAAAGTTAAAATTTTAAAAAGAACAAAGAATAAAGTTTAAAAATTAAAGATAACGTTCTTTGATTTTTAAACTTTAATCTTTTTTTTAAAATTTAAACTTTAAAATTTAAACTTGAATCTATGAACGTCCTAAAAAACCTAGAATTATTAAAGCAAAACGATTCTGAAATTTATAACGCCATGATCGGCGAAGAGGAGCGAGAGAGCAAGGGGCTTGAGCTGATTCCGTCGGAAAATTATACTTATCCGGAAGTTTTTGCCGCCAACGGCTCTATTTTTACAAATAAATACGCGGAAGGTTTTCCGGGGCGACGTTATTACGGCGGGCAGGAATTTACAGATATTATAGAGACGCTCGCGATTGAGCGAGCAAAAAAAGTGTTCAGGTGCGATCACGCGAACGTTCAGGCGCTTTCCGGTTCTCCTATGAATCAAGCTGTTTATCTTGCGTTTTGCAAACCCGGGGATACGATTTTGGGAATGGATCTTTCACATGGCGGACATTTAACGCACGGCGCGCCAGTTTCCCACATGGGTAAAATTTTTAATTTTGTTAGATACAAGACTCATCCGGAAGATAAGGGGCGTATTGATTTTGATGAGTTGATGAGAATTGCAAAAGAGACAAAGCCGAAAATTGTGCTTTGCGGATATACTGCTTATCCGCGCGATTATGACTATGCTGATTTTAAAAAAGTGGCTGACGAGGTTGGCGCGATTACTATGGCGGATGTATCTCATATCGGCGGACTTATCGCCGGCGATGCTATGAGAAACCCTTTTGACTACGGTTTTGATATTGTGACGACCACAACTCACAAAAGCTTGCGCGGACCGCGCGGCGGAATGATTCTTTCAAAAGGCATTGTGAGCAATCCATTGAGAGCGCCTGAAATGACAAAAGAAAATATTCCAACGATTCTTGACCGTTCTGTTTTTCCAGGACTTCAAGGCGGACCGCACATGCAAACCGTTGCCGCTATTGCTGTCGCTTTGAAAAAAGCTATGCAACCTGAATTTAAAGAATATGCCAAACAAATTTTGATGAACGCAAAAGTCTTGGCGCAGACTTTGATGGATGGCGGAGTTAAGCTTGTTACTGATGGAACAGACAACCACATGATGGTGGCTGATACTGTAAAAAGTTTTGGAATTGACGGAAAAGTGGCTGAAACAACTTTGGAAAAAATTTCTATAACAGTTAATAAATCCACCATCCCAGATGACCCCAATCCCCCATTTAAACCCAGCGGGATTCGTCTTGGAACTCCAGCGGCAACCACAAGAGGGATGAAAGAAGGTGAAATGAAACAGGTTGGCGAGTGGATAATAAAGGCTTTGAAAAATCACGAGGATGAAAACTATTTGGCTGAATTGAAAAAAGAGGTGGAAACTTTGTTTACTAAATTTCCTGTTTGGGGAATCTAAAAAATATTGGTTAGCGGGTAGATGCCAGCAATTGCTGGCATCTACCCGCTAACCATGCCAAATTATGTCGGAAACAATTATAACTTACTCGCTGGATGAAAAAGATGTCGCTATTCCAATGGATAGGGATGAATTTTACAATGAACAGATTAAGGCTTTTAAAAAAAATAAACAGCCGACAAGGGCTGTTGAAATTGTAGAAATTATTCTTGTGAACGAAAGAGGCGAAATGATAGTGCAAAAAAGAAGCGGCGCGAAAAGACATAATCCATGTTTGTTTGATAAATCAATTGGCGGACATGTTCAATATGGCGACTCCCCCGATTATACCGTGATGGTAGAGACTGTGCAGGAACTGCAAATTCCGTCTATTGTTTTAAGAAATGAGGATGATTTTAAAAAGACATACAAACTTCTTTTTAACTACCTGAATACAACCGCCATAATAAAACACATTGAAACAAAATTTTGTAATTTAGAAAGAATTTTTGATGGTGAAAAAATAATAATCGCCAACAAAAAACACACTTACATTGGTATTTATGCCGGGGCGGTTAAAACAGTGGACAGAGAGGCAAAGGGAATTCTTTTTTATAATCTTGAGAGTTTGAATAAAGAGTTAAAATCTTTTCCTGATATCTTTACGAATGATCTTCGGTTGTTTATGGAAGAATACGGGGAAGAGATGGAAAAATTTGTGAAGTTTATTAAAAATTAATCTGTCATTCCAGAAAATTTTTTCTACGATATCAACTGAAAGACTTAAAATAAAATAATATTGGCGGTGACAGTCACCTCGAGCCGTAATTAAATTTCATCATTAGCTTATTTAAAAACCTCAAACTATTATCTGGGTTTATCGTCAAGGTGACTGTCACCTTTGCAACGAAAAAATTAAAAAATTTTCTGGAATGATGGGTGCGGTTGTTAGAAATTTAATTTAACCCCTTCCCAGCCAAATATTTTTTTCCGTGCCCGACTTCGGTATTGATCGGAACATTGTTTTTACACAATGGACACTCCCCTTCTTCATGGGCTGTGGCTTCAAGAATTCCCAGCGCGGAGAAAGGCGCGCCAATTGTTTCAGATGTTATGTTGTCAGGATCGCGATTTACCATAACGCAGGAGGCAACTACATTACCTCCTATTTCTTTGACGCTATTGATAACTTTTTTGATTGATCCGCCAGTGTTTGCAATATCTTCCACAACTAATATATTTTTTCCTGAAATTAATTTGTCGTAGCCGCGCGTAAAAATCTGATTTTTGTTCTCGTCCTTTTCAGTGTAAACCCCTAAAATTTCTTTTCCTTTGATTTGCGACAAATGATAGGCTGTCCATGAAGATAATATTATTCCGCCCAGCGCCGGACCAACCACTACGTCTATATCCAAATCTTTGTGTTTTTCAGCAAACATTTTTCCAACTTGTGAAACTTTGTCGGTGTGGGGATATAAAGTGTCTTTGTTGATATAAATATCGCCATGTTTTCCGGAAGTAAATACAAAATGGCTGTCGGTGATAATGGCGCCGACTGATTTAAGAATTTGAATGATGTCGTTCATAAAATTTAAGTTAATAATTAGTATTATAAGTATAATAATTTAAAAAAGGGTTTTTGACAAGGATAAAATTACATGAAAAAAGAAAATACAAATTGGTATATTATTTTGATTTTAACAATGGCTATTTGGGGAACCCAACATCCGGCGTTAAAAGTTTTAAGCGGCAAAGTAAATCCGAGCCTATTTAATTCACTCCGTTTTTTTATCGCAATATTGGTATTGTTGCCGTTTGTTGTAAAAAATAGAATAAAAATTGAGAAAAAAAATTTGGGTAAAATATTGTTTTTGGGGGTTATCGGAATTTCTTTGTTTGGAATGCTTAATATTATCGGCATAAATTTATCTACTGCGATTAATAATTCTATTTTGATTAATTCATGGCCGTTAATGTTGGTTGTGCTTGCTCCGTTGTTGATAAAAGAGAAAATTTCAAAAAAAGCGCTTTTGGGAGTTTTTGTCGGCTTTGTCGGAGTCATTATAATATTAACTAACGGGAAGGGTATCCTAGATATTATTAAATCTAAATTTTTTATTGGTAATTTAATAATTTTATTAAGCGCATTATGCACGGCTATTTATGCGATGTACAATAAAAAATATATAAAAAAATATGGCGGGTTGGAGATAACTTTTTGGTCGGTCGTGTCAGGCTTCTTGCTTTTATTTATATATTCTTTGGCATCCGGTGATTTTTTTGAGATAACGAATATTAGCTTTAATTCGTTTTTACTGATTTTGCATGTTGCTGTTTTTACAACAGCTTTAGCATGGGTTGTGCGTTTTAAAAGCATTGATAAAATCGGATTAATACAAACTAGCGCTTTTATGTTTTTGGTTCCGATCGCAGGCATATTGTCTTCGAATTTGTTTTTGGGAGAACAGATTACTATTTTTACGCTAATTGGAGCTTTTTTTATTTTGAGCGGAATTTATTTGGCGCAAAAAATTTGACATATAATATCATTTGTAATATCATTTATTTATGAAATACCTTTCTTGGAGTAGTGAAAAAAATCAAAAGTTGAAGATTGAACGCAATATTTGTTTTGAGGATATCGTTGACGTTATAGAAACTAAAAAAATTTTAGCTGTAATTAAAAATCCTAATCAAAATAAATATCCTAATCAAAAAATTTTAATAGTAAATATTAATAATTACGCTTATTTAATTCCCTATGTAGAAGATGAGGAGAAATATTTTTTGAAAACCATCATTCCAAGTCGCAGGGCAACTAAAAAATATATATTAAAAAATAAAAATCAACAATATGAAATATTATAAATTAGACAAAGAAGAGAAACAAATTCTTAAAGATTTTGATGACGGTAAGTATGGAACAGTCAGCGATTCCAAGGCAGAGATAGCGAGATTTGAAAAGGCGGCAAAAGCAACATTAAATAAAACAAAAAACATAAACATCAGATTGACTGAAAAAGATTTGCATCAAATAAAATCAAAAGCTATTAAAATTGGCATTCCTTATCAAACCTTACTAACTTCGCTTATCCATCAATATTCTAATGATGTGTTTACATTAAATTTTTAAAATTTATAACAATATGCCACAACTAACACAAAAAGAACAAGAAGCTAAAAAAAGAATTTGTCTGGCTTTGGACACGCCGACCGTGAGCGAGGCATTAAATTTAGCGGAACAACTTTCTGATTACGTCGGAACATTTAAAGTTGGAAAACAACTACACACATCCGCTTGTAATGAAAGCGTCAATATTTTCGGCGAAATTTTTAAACGGGGAGGAAAAGTGTTTTTTGATTCAAAATTTCATGACACGCCAAACACGGTATATGAGGCCAGTAAAGCTGCGGCTGTAGCCGGAGTTTTTGTTTTCAATATTCATGTTGCCGGCGGTAAGGAGATGTGCAGAAAGGCTATGCAGGGCGCAATAGAGGGTGCTCAAGCGAGAGGAATAGAACGTCCAAAGGTTATCGGTGTTACTGTTTTGACGAGTTTAAACGATGAGGATTTGAAGACTCAAAATTTAGGTATTAGTTATGATGCGCTTGTCGCAAAACGAACTGAGCTTGCTAAAGAATGGGGGTTGGACGGCGTTGTTTGTCCTGCTAGTAAGGCTGGGGAATTGGAAAAAAAGTTTGGTTCTGATTTTTTATATATAACTCCGGGGATAAAATGGGGTGGTAATGCGGGAACAGGACAAAAGCAACTATATACTCCGGATATGGCCGTAAAGGATTGTAGTAGTTCAATTTTGGTTATAGGCAGCGCGATAACAAAGGCGGATGATAAGGTTGCGACTACGCTTGAAATATTGCGGGCGATGGCAAAGGAATTGTAATGTCATTTTAAAATAAAATAATATTATTTTTAATAATAATTACAACAATAAGATTAAAAATTTATCTGGAATCCAAGAGGCATTGCAACAACTCCTGGATTCCAGATAAATTTTTTAAACCCGTTAAATAATTTTTGTTTAATATCATGCTTTAAGCAAAGTAAAATCATATTGTTAATTACGACGGAAAAAATTTTCTGGAATGACAATTAAAAAATATGCAAAAAAAATCTAATCAACAAATTATAGAAATTTTAAAAAATGGCAAGATTAAATTCGCTACCGTGTCCGGCGTTTTAACAACCAAGCCCAATCTAATAGAATGGGTAGACAACGAAATCCCCGAGATTGATTTGATAACTTCAAAAAGTTATCAGGTAAAACCAAATCAGGGAAATCGCGAGCCGATTTTTACTGAAACTTTTGTGGGGTCTTATGCCAACGCCGTTGGACTGCAAAACCCCGGCATGGAAAAAGCTTATAATGATTTGGTTGAACTAAAAAATAGACACGAAATGAGGGCACTGCTTAATGTTTCAATTTCGGCAAACAGTATAGAAGATTTTATAACTTTAGTTAAAAAATTTGAAGATGTGGCTGATATTTTGGAACTTAATTTTTCTTGTCCGCACGCAAAGGTTGGATATGGATCAAGCATTGGCTGCGATGCTGATTTGGTTGAAAAATATATAAAAGAGATAAGAAAATCAACTTCAATCTTGCTATTTCCAAAACTTACGCCAAATGTTGAGAATATAGGGAAAATAGCCTTAGCGGCGATTGATGGGGGGGCTGATGGAATAGTTGCAATAAATACAGTTGGACCAGAAGTCTATATTGAACCGCGCACGCAAAAACCAATTCTGAATAATCCAAACGGACACAAGGGGGGCAAATCAGGCAATTGGATTAAAAAAATTGCTTTAGAAAAAATAACAGAAATAAGAAAGGCTGTCGGTTTGGATGTTCCGATTATCGGAATGGGCGGAGTTTCAAACGGAGAAGATGTGATAAATTTAAAAAAGGCTGGGGCTGATGTTGTCGGAGTGGGAAGTGTTTTGGCGAGAGTGAGACAAAAATCAATGCCGGCTTTTTTTACTGCTTTAAAAAAGGATGCGGAAAATTTAAAATCCCCCCAGCCCCCCTTTGCGAAATGGGGGAAATTTAAAAACAGTTCTGATAAATTTTTAAGAAATGATAGACTTGCGGAATATAAACCCTACAAAATAAAAAAAATCATTGAAAAAACCAAAGACCTAAAAATATTTGAACTTAGCGGACACATAGATTACGATGCCAGCCAATATGTTTTTATCTGGGAAAAAAGTATAAGCGGAGAAAAACCTTTTGCGATTGTGAAAAATAATCCTTTGACTTTTTTGATCAGAAAAAGAGAATATAATCCGGAAGAAAAAAGGGGGTTAGTTACGCACAGCCTCTTTGAATTAAAAGAGGGGGACGAAATGATGATCAGGGGGGTTTATGGCGCTGATGCTCCGAATAGCGAGAAAAAAAATGTTTGTATCATCGCAGGCGGAACAAGTATTGCCATTATTCCCAAACTGGTGGAAAAATTAAGCGAGCAGGGCAAAAAAATTACCGTTTATTACGGCACTGTTTCAGAAGACCAGATTGTTTTTAAAGAGGAGATAGAAAAATTCGCAAAATATATTTCTGTGATTGATAACGACGTTGTCGCCAGAGTATTGAACGTCGCAAAAGAAGATTTAAAAAAAGAAGATTCGTTGGAAGATTTTTGTTTTTATAATGTCGGGCCAACGGCTTTTATAAAAGCGGCAATGGATATTGAAAAAAACTTAGGCGGGGATATTAAAGATATTTTTGCTTGCGTTGAAACAAATAATATGTGCGGAATGGGTGTTTGCGGCGAATGCGAATGCGGCGGAATTTTGACATGTCAAGAGGGTACGTTTTTTAATATGGACTTTCTTGAATCAAAAAATATTGATATAATAAAATTGTAGGGTTTAATTACGGCTCATGCGCAATTTAACCAATATAAAATATTTATATAAGGTAATTAATTTTCAATTTACAATTCTCAATTTTCAATGAATGATCAATTTCCAAACAATTCCCAACCTTTTTACTTTTACCCGCTTGGCTTAACGTTTT
>JBDRHN010000099.1:0-29029 GCA_043816765.1 bacterium
CACTCAATTTAATAAGCCAGTATTAAAAATATTTAATTTTAACGAGCAGATTAATAATTTATTTAATTTAACAAACTTAACAAATCTGATTTTTCAGCCCATTGCGGAGGGACAAGTTGTCGAGAAAATGGGTACTTGACATTTTTTTTGACACTTTCTGCTGTGGGTTCATTTAATTCACTGGGTGCTTCTTTGTTTCCTGCATCTTGTTCATTGTTTGTTTCTTTTGAATTACGTTCTTTGCCTTGTGCCTCTTCTTCCTTCCTGCGTGCATATTCGTCTTCTATTTTTTCGTTTCTAATTTTATCACGCAATTCATTAAGTTCATCCTTATGTTTATGTAATTCGTCAGAAGGATCATTTAATTTATCCCAAAAATCTGTGCTCGCAAAAATAGCAATTTTACGCCAACCATCTTCCCACTTCTGCCCATCCATTTTTTCTTTTTGTTCTTCAGATAATTTATTTCTAAAATCACGTAAATCGTGATAATTATTAAATTCTTTAAAAGTACCTAAAACATAACCTTCTTCTTCAGGATCGGATTTAATTTCGGCAACTGTTTTATAACTAAAATTAAATTCTTTCGGATCTAAACCTATTTTTTGAAAAAATTTTCGTATAGGATCACAATTTTTCTTTTCTTGCTCCTCTCTTTCTTTATTTTCTCTTTCTTGCTTTTCTCTTTCTTGCTCCTCTCTTTCTTTGATTTTTCCTTTATTGAAAAGATTACTTAAACCCTCTTTTTCAAATATTAACATATATTTAAACTTTAAATTTTTAACCTCCCCGCGTCCGCCACAAATTCTTATATTATTTTTTCTGACATAATATTTTAATTAGCTTTTTTTTATCTCTTCTAAAATTTCTTGAGCTTTTTTCTCGTCAATTCTTTTATCAATATCTGCAATAATTTTTCGTTTTCGCATCGCTAAAATATTCAACTTTTCTATAAAGCGATTATATATATCTTTAATAATATTTGATTTATTTTTATTTTCACTGTTTGACTCAGACATGAATTTTTTATAAAACAATTTTAGTTAAAACAAACTTTTTTATTCTACAAGCTGATTCAAACGCTTTCTCGGCATCTTTCCAAAAAAATTCAGGATAATCGCCCGGGTAGCGGGTGGCAATATAAAAACCCGTTAAATATTCAGCATCATCTTTAATCTCTTCAAAAGTTACATCAATCTCTTTGCATAATTTTATCAACCTATCTAACTATCTAATTGATGGATTTTGGGAAATTGTTTACTCTGATAAACCAAATACCCTTTCAAAAATTTTTCAGCCAACTGCTGACTTAGAAAACAGACTGTGCTTGGTGCGCCAC
Organism: bacterium; assembly: GCA_043816765.1. GTDB lineage: Bacteria > Patescibacteriota > Patescibacteriia > JBDRHN01 > JBDRHN01 > JBDRHN01. The sequence continues at coordinate 1,340 of JBDRHN010000099.1, forward strand.
GGCGATCATCAATAATATCTTCACACGAAAGCTCATCGTCTTGCGCTTTTTGAAACCATTCGCCTGCCAATATCTTGTTATTGTTTTTCATAAAGATATTTGCCTTTATTAATAATATCCGCAAAAAAGAAATCTCCTAAATCAAGTCTTTTATCAACCTCTTCTTGGGTGTGTACTAAAATATCCGCCGCAATTTCTCCGTCAATTATTTTACGAATTTTTTGTTGTTCTGTTAAAAAATTTTTTTTATCTTCTTTTATAATAAACAAATCAAAATCACTGTCTTTTGTTGTCTTGCCCCACGCATAAGAACCGAAAAGAATAATTTTTTCCGGTGCGTAATTTTTAACAATTTTTTGAGTAATTACTTTTAATTTTTGCAATTCTTTGTTTGCCATAAAATTTTATATGCTCTTTTGTTTCATAGAATTGAGATTTATAATAATTTTTTACATTTTCTCCATTTTCGCCACATCACTCACAAACTCATTTCCGAAATCGTCCATAACCTTTAAAACTTTTTCCTCAAAATCGCTGATATTTTTTTTACAAAAATCCGCGATCTCTCTTTTTTGTTTCTCGTCAATATCATCGTTCATCTCGTCAAACCCCCCTATTATTTCAGCAAATTCCATAATTTTATTATCTTTTAACTCATTTACAGTCATCAGCCAAATCCTTTTCTCTATCTCTCCCAGCAAACGTTCCCTGTATTCAACCAAAAAATCTCCCTGCAAATTCAAGCCCGCCTTTTTGAGAACTTGATCCGCAAATTGCAACATTAGTTCATTATTCATATTTTTATTTAGAGGGTAAGAGAGAATAAATTCAATTTTTAAACATCCTATTTAGTTATTGTGTAAAAACTCGTTTTTAACGTAAAATTAAGTTTGGGGCTTTGCTAATGTTAGCATCATTACGCAGAACTACGCAGAATTTGACGCAGAAAAACGCAGAAATTACACAGGAACTATTTAATACAAAAAAATATTTATTTTCTCTTACACTTTTTTTAATCAGTGATTAATTTTAATTTGCCTTTATTTCTCGTTCAAGAATAGTTATCATATATTTCGTCAAATCATCAACTTCACTTACACCTTCTTCGCTAATTTTAGCATAACAATCATATCTTGCCAAATTTCTCAAACGCAAAGCTTTATTTAAAATTCTGCCATATTTTTTATCCATAATTTCTGTTATAAATTAGGCGCTAACGCGCGCATTTTGCAGAGACGCATTGCAATGCGTCTCTACGGACATGCAAATATTGAAATTCCTCTGCAAAAATATAATACTGGCTGAATTTTCTAACTACACCGCCATGAGAAGAGGGAATTTCAAGCATTTTTAATTTTAAAAGCCCTTTGACGCATAATTCCGCGCTGTTATAATTTGCGTCCACAACTCCGCGCCAATGCTCTTTTTTATTATCGCGACATTTGGCAATATCATGATAAATTTTTGCGAGCTTTAAATAGTCATCAGCCTCTTTTAATTGCAGTTTGCTTTTAATCATACTGAATATAATTCTTTCCCCTCTTCTATAATTCTTTGCAAAAAAACGGATTTGGGATTTCTTAAATGACATTGCGAATAAATTAACGGCTCTACGCTCTCCCCGTACTTTGCCGCGGTTTCAAAAGCTTTCTCGTCAACAATTTTTTCAATTTTTTTTATCGCGCTATCACGTCCAAATACAACAACATCTATATCGCTATTAAATCTCACTTTGCGCTCTTTAAGCATACTGCCGAACAAATATATCTTTAAAATATTATTTTTTTCCGAACTTGCTAAAATTGTGTTCTTAAAATAATTAAGAGCTCTTGTTTTATTCAATATTTGTGGTTTTTTGGTTATCATATATTTATGATATATTTTACTATTAAAATTGTCAATTACTTACATAAATTAATTGCTCTCTCAACCCTCTCAATACTCCTACTCTTCCCCAACACCCACGCGACTTCAAACGGATTCGGGCTTTTTTCTTCGGCTGTGAGGGCGTAGCGTAACGGCCATAAAATATCGCCAACGCCGATTTTTTCTTTTTCTATCAATTCTTTGAATTTTATTTCCAAATTTTCTCTTGTAAATTCCTGAACACCAATATTGTTCAACAAGCCTAAGCAAAGCTGTAAATTCTTTTTCGTATCTTGCGGATTTGATTTTTTCCAGACTATCTTTTTGGGGTCGTATTTTAAATCGTCAAAGTAGAAAAATTTTATATTGTCTGTGATGTCGCTTAGTTTTTTTAATCTTGTTTGTTCAATGCTGACGATTTTTTTGATGTAGTCTAAATCAGCTGGCGCGGGAGTCCCCTGTCGGGAGACTCCCGCGGAGCAGGGTAGGTGTTGGACACCCCCTTGTGTGTCCAACACCTTCGTGTTTTCCTCTGGCGCTCCGTCGGAGTCTCCCCGCGGGGACTCCGACGCCGTGTAATTATTTTTATCAAATTTTATTTCGTTTTCGCTAAACCACTTTTTAAAATACGGCAAACATTTTTTTGTTAATTCATCTATATCCATTTTCCTAATATACATTCCATTCATCCAATCCAATTTTTCAATATTAAACACCGCGCCGCTTTTGTTTACTTTGTTTATGTCGAATTTTTCAATCAACTCATCCATTGAAAAAATCTCTTGCTCGCTTCCCTCTCCCGGATTCCAACCCAAAAGAGCGACAAAGTTTAAAATTGTTTCTGGCAAGTATCCCTTGTCTAAATAATCTTCCACAAAAACATCCCCTTGCCGTTTGCTTAATTTTGATTTGTCAGCATTCAACAACAATGGCAAGTGCGCGTACTCTGGACTTTCCCAGCCAAAAGCTTGCCATAGTAAAAGATGTTTGGGAAGGCTTGGCAACCATTCATCGCCTCGCAAGACGTGGGTGATTTTCATGAAGTAATCATCAACGATGTTTGCCAAATGATATGTTGGGAAATTATCTGATTTTAAAAGGACGAAATCATCAAGTTCGTTTGCTTTGAATTTTACCTCTCCTTTGACTAGGTCGTTGCAAATAATTTCTCCGATGTCGGGTATTTTGAATCTAACAACATATTTTTCGTCGCTTTCAATTTTTTTCTGAATTTCATTGTCAGTTAGGTCTAAACAATGTCGATCGTATTTGGGCGCTATTTTTTGCGCTTGCTGATCTTCGCGCATTTTGTTTAATCTTTCTGAAGTGCAAAAACAGTAATATGCCTTTTTTTCATCAACTAATTGCTTGGCGTATTTTTGGTATAGCTCTATTCTTTTCGATTGAAGATACGGCCCAAAATCTCCTTTGTCGATTATTTTGCCATTTTCTAGAATCGGTCCTTCGTTGTGTGGAAGTCCAATTTTGTTGAGAGTTTTGATTAATTCTTCCGATGCTCCCGCAACTTCTCTGCTTTGGTCTGTATCTTCAATTCGCAGGACGTATTTTCCATTGTTTTGTTTGGCAAAAATATAGTCATATAAAGCGTTGCGCAAACTTCCAATATGCAAATAGCCTGTGGGGCTTGGGGCGAATCTTGTTCTTGTGGTTTTTTTTAACATAGTTGTTTATTGAGTCTTTTTTTCTTCTCGCTGTTGCTCTAATTGTTTGTTTAAGTCTTTAAAACTACTCTGAACTTCTCCACCTGTGATAAGAATTCTAACTTCCCCACATTTTTCTTTTATTTTATCTTCGTCGAGAATTGTTTTTGCTAGTAAGATATTTAACTCCCCTATTAATCGATTTAACTCTTTTACGTTATCTCCGTTGCTATGATTTATAATGAATTCTATTGCTCTTTGGTCTTCTTTAAGTGTTTTCGATAATTCTTGTTTTGCATATTCTTCATATTCAGGCAAAGTTCCTTGTTTTTGTAAAATTCCTTTCAGAATATCCTCATCACCAAAACTAATTCCCATTAATATAGGCTGAACTATATTTGTTGCTCCACCAAATAATTCGCTTGGTGTGTTTAGATTGTCCTTAATTATATTTTTGGTTTTCTCATCGAAATCTGTTGTATCCAAATCTTCTTCAAGTTGTGTTTTGACCACTTCTTCTCCTGAATTTTGCTCTTGTGGTATTTTTTCTTGTGAACTCATAACTTTTATTATTTAATATTTAAATATTTTTATTTTTCCTGCGGCTAAATCTCCATCTCAAAAAACCCAAAGGAAATCTAACTGTCGCTGTATAAATTCTTTTAATACGTTTTTTGGGTTCTTTTATAAGTCGCCACAGCCACTCAAATCCGAAAACTCTAAACAACCTCGGCGCTCGTTTTATTTTTCCGGACAGAAAATCAAAGGCTCCACCGACGCCTATCGCTATTTTTACTGATTTTAATTTTGGCAAATAGCGAACGATAAACTTTTCTTGTTTTGGACATCCGAAAGCAACAAATAAAATATCTGGGTTTGATTGTTTAATCTTAGCTAAAACGCTTTTATCTTGCAATACTCCGTTTTCGTTTACTTTTCCTCCGTCGTCAAAGCCCGCTATATTTAATTTGGGGAATTTCTTTTTCAAGGCATTAGCTGTTTTTTCCGCGACACCTTTTTCTCCACCTAGAAAAAAAATCGAATAATTGTGATGGCTGGCGATATTACACAAATCTTCAATAAAATCAACTCCTTTTATTCTTTGCTTAATTCTATTTTCCATTAGAAAAGAAGCGAATTTTAAACCTATGCCGTCGGGGAGTTTTAAATCAGCTTTATTGAGTATGTTCAAATAATAAAAATCTTGCAATGCCATCATCACCATCTCGGGATTTGGGGTTACTATATAATGCTGTCTCCCGCTTTTTAGCATTTTATATACTTTTTCCAGAATTTCCTGTTTTTTCTGCGTGTTTATTTGGACATTTAAAATATTGGTTTGTTCTGAGCGTGGGTGCATAAATCAATTTTTATTTGCAAAGAACTAAAGGCAAGGAACTAAAAAATAGTTCTTTGCCTTTAGTTCTTTGCTTGTTTAAATATATTATAAACAATTTCTTTTATTTTAGCAAAATTTGTGATAAAATATTAATAATCAGCAACTAGTAACTAGTAATCAGTAAATTTTAAATTTCTAGTTGCTGATTTCTAATTACTGATTACTCAAACAAAAAACTATGAGGGAGGCGCAAATTTATAAAAATCTAGAAGACAAAAAAGTAAAATGCGAGCTGTGCTATTATGAATGTTTGATTAATAGCGGAGGGACCGGCGTTTGCGGAGTTAGATATAATAATGACGGGGTTTTGCTGTCTTTGGTATACGGCAAAGTCATAGCGAAAAATATTGATCCTGTTGAAAAAAAGCCGCTTTTTCATTTTATGCCCGGAACCAGAACTTATTCCATCGGCACGGTCGGGTGCAATTTGCATTGTTCAAATTGTCAAAATTATTCAATATCTCAAACGGCAAAAACATCGCAAAAACAAAATATTCCCGATGTTCCCGGCAAAGATATGACGGCAGAGCAGGTTGTTAGAGAAGCTTTGGACAATAATTGTCCGTCAATTTCTTATACTTATAACGAGCCGACGGTATTTTTTGAGTTTGCCCTTGATTGCATGAAACTTGCCAAAGAAAATGGCTTGAAAAATATTTGGGTTAGCAATGGTTATATGAGCGATAAATGTTTGGATGAAATTATTCCTTATCTTGACGCGATTAATGTTGATTTGAAATTTTTTACTGACAAAAATTATATAAAAGTTTGCGGGGCAAAACTTGAGCCTATTCTGAAAAATATTCAAAAAATAAAAAAAGCCGGGGTCTGGGTAGAGCTCACAACTCTTTTGATTCATGGGTATAATGACTCTATTGAAGAATTAAAAAATATTGCCGAATTTATCGCCAACAAACTTGATGTTTTTACTCCTTGGCATATTTTAAGATTTTTCCCAAATTACAAATTAACAGATGTAATGCCTACTGAAAAAGAAAAATTGATAGAGGCTTACGATATTGGGAAAAAAACCGGTTTAAAATATGTTTACATAGGAAATGTTTTAGACTCTTGCCGCTCTGGCACATATTGCCCTAAAAATCATTTGGTTATTGAAAGAAAAGGCGTTTGCGTTCAAAGGCTGGATAAAGATGGCAAATGCCCTGAGTGCGGGGAGGAAATTATTATTGTTGAATAGTATTATAAATTCTTATAATCTAAGTATAACAAATTCGGATTTTATGTCAACGAAAATCTCTTAGAGCTTAGAACTTTTATGGTTTAATTTTTAAAAATTGTTTAAAAATTTAAAATTAAAAATTAAAAATTTCCGTTATGAATCCGCAAAACCTAACAACCAAATCCCAAGAAGCTCTGGCAGACGCGCATAAATCAGCGCAAGAGCATAAAAATTCGCAAATTGATCCGTTGCATTTGTTGTCGGCTTTGACTGCCCAGCCGGAGGGAATAGTCCCCTCTTTGCTGGATAAATTGAATGTGAACGCGACTTATTTGGAAAATGAGATAAATAGCAATATTGAGGCTTTGCCTAAAATGGACGCGCAGGCTGAAATCTATTTATCTTCTGAAATGACTAAAATTTTTCAGCAGGCGGAAAAAGAGGCGCAAAAAATGAATGATGAGTATATCAGTGTTGAGCATCTGTTTTTGGGTTTGCTTGATATAAAAAGCGAGGCGCAAAGGATTTTGGCTAATTTTAAGGTTGAGAAATCAGATGTGTTAAACGTCTTGAAAGAGATTAGAGGGTCGCAAAGAGTGACTGATTCGGAGCCGGAGGGAAAATATCAGGTGTTGGAAAAATACGCGCAGAATTTAACCAAACTGGCGCGAGAAGAAAAACTTGATCCTGTGATTGGGCGCGATGAGGAGATTAGGCGAATTATGCAGATACTTTCTCGCCGGACTAAAAATAATCCTGTTTTGATTGGCGAGGCTGGAACCGGAAAGACCGCGATAATTGAGGGGCTGGCGCAAAGAATTGTGAGCGGCGATGTTCCGGAAACTTTGAAAAACAAAGAGTTGATTTCTCTTGACTTGGGGTCGCTTCTTGCGGGGGCGAAGTTCCGCGGAGAGTTTGAAGAAAGATTAAAGGCGGTTCTAAAAGAGATTAAAAATTCCGCGGGCAAAATTATTTTGTTTATTGATGAGCTTCATACTTTAGTTGGCGCCGGCGCGGCGGAAGGGGCGATTGACGCGTCAAATATGTTGAAGCCCGCTTTGGCGCGAGGAGAAATCAGAACTATTGGCGCGACGACTTTGAAAGAGTATCAAAAATATATTGAAAAAGATGCGGCACTTGAGAGGCGTTTTCAGCCTATCTATGTTGCCGAGCCGAGTATTGAAGATACTGTTGCTATTTTGCGCGGTCTGAAAGAAAAATATGAGGTGCATCACGGGGTGCGAATCACGGACGGCGCTATTATCGCGGCGGCTAATCTTTCGCAGAGATATATTACTGATCGCTTTTTGCCAGATAAGGCTGTTGATTTGATTGATGAAGCGACATCGGCTTTACGTATGGAAATTGACAGCATGCCAACCGAGCTTGATCAGCTTAGACGAAAAGAGATTAAAATGGAAATTGAAAAGCAGGCGTTGAAAAAGGAAAAAGACGCGGCTTCAAAAGAGAGGTTAAAAAATTTGGAAAAAGAACTTGCTGACAGTAAAGAAAAAAGCAAACAGCTCCAGACACATTGGCAGAATGAAAAAAATATAATTTCTAAAATCCGAGAGGCGAAAGGTTCTATTGATAAATTAAAACAGGAAGCGGAAATTTTAGAAAGAAATGGCGAGTTGCAAAAGGTGGCGGAAATCCGTTATTCAAAAATTCCCGAGTTTGAAAAAAGCATAAAGCAAGAGGAGAAAAAACTTAACGAACTGCAAAAGAAACAGCAAATTTTGAAAGAGGAGGTTGATGAAGAGGATATCGCAAGGGTAGTTTCACGTTGGAGCGGCGTTCCTGTTTCAAAGATGCTAAAGGGCGACGCGCAAAAATTGGCTTTGGCGGAAGAGATTTTAAAACAAAGAGTAGTTGGGCAAGATGACGCGATCAAGGCTGTTTCCAACGCGCTCCGCAGATCGCGCGCCGGCATTGCTGAGGAAAACAGGCCAATCGGTTCTTTTATTTTTCTCGGTCCGACAGGTGTTGGGAAAACAGAACTCGCGCGTTCTTTGGCTGAATTTATGTTCAACGATGAAAATGCGATTGTGCGGATTGATATGAGTGAGTATATGGAAAAGCACTCTGTCGCCAGGCTAATCGGCTCCCCTCCTGGGTATATTGGTTATGAGGAGGGCGGGCAATTGACCGAAGCTGTCCGTCGCCGTCCTTATAGTATTGTTTTGTTTGACGAAATAGAAAAAGCGCATAGCGATGTTTTCAATATTTTCTTGCAGATTCTCGATGACGGCCGCCTTACTGATGCTAAGGGCAGGACTGTGAATTTTAAAAATACGGTGATTATTATGACGTCTAATATTGGGAGTCAGATAATTCAAGGTTACGCGGGTAAAGATGAGAAGAAAATGAATAAAGAAATAATGGAGATTGTCCGTCAACATTTCAAGCCTGAATTTTTGAATCGTGTTGACGAGGTTATCACTTTTCATTCTTTGGATGAGAAGCAGATTGAAAAGATTGTTGAACTGCAACTTGGTTTGGTTGTGGAGAGGTTGGGTAAGCAAAATATAAAGATTGAATTTTCGGCTGGGGCGAAAAAGCTGATAGTGTCGGAGGGTTATGATCCTATTTACGGCGCGCGTCCTTTGAAGCGTGTGGTTCAGAAACTTGTGTTGGATGAACTGGCGCTTTTGATTGTTGGGGGGAAAGTTGGGGATGGGGATGTTGTTGGGGTGGATGAGGTTAAGGGGAAGATGAAGATTGGGGTTAAATAAAATTTTATTAATTTTGCACGCTATAATCGGATTCACGGTGGGCTAGGTTTGACTTTTTCCGCAAAGTGGAGTTAGATATGAGTAATTGCGGAGAGAAATCGTTTTTTGCCCTTTGACAATTTAAAATTATATTGGTTTTTCGTGCATCTCTTAAATATGCTGAAATTATAAGAAGGAGAAATCATGGCAAGAAAAGAATTGACGATTGGCATTGCAATAAGAAACGAAGAACGGGCAATAACACTATTTATGAACTCGCTTGTTCAAGCGGTAAAATCTTTGTCGCATATCATGGTTTGCGAAACCATTGCCTGTGTAAATGGCTCAAGCGATAATTCATCGCAGATATTATTTGAGATGCAACAAAATAATTGCTATAATGTTCTTAATCTTAAAACAATACAAAGCAAAGAAGGGAAAATTGAAGCTCAAAAAGCAATTCTAAAGTCAAGAAGTTTAAATGGACGCATTGTGTTAATTGATGCTGATACGATTTTAGACACACATTGTTTGGTGGAATTATGGAATTATTTAGTTCAAGACGATTCATTAAAAATTGTTTACGCAAATATTATCCCCATGCAAAAACATGGCGGCAAACAAAGTTTTACCAGATGGATACAGCAAGCGCATTATGATTTTCCTGATGTATTGACACCGCGAAAATACATACACGGCCGTTGTTTTATGTTTCAAAAAGGACGCAATCTTGATGAAGCATACAAATATTCAGAGGATAATAGGACAATAGGCAAAACAGGTTATGATAATTCTCTAAATATTGATAGGGGGGCGTTGGTAGACGATATTTATTTGTCGCGCTATTTTGTTCATAAGTATGGGGTAGAGAGTATAAAGCAAGTTCAAAAAGCAAAGATATATTTTGCGCCGCCATGCACATTAAGAGATTTTTACCATGGGCAACGACGAATGGTGTTGGAGAATATCCGAATGAGTTTGCTTTTTCCCGATTTTGAATACATTCAAGCTCGCTTTTTTAAACGGTCCATACAAAAAGATAAATTAAAAAAGCTAAAGATGGGGGATCAATTACGATATTTAGCATACCATTTTTTTGAGAAAAGCATTCAGGCAATTGCAAAATTTGCAAAGTGGGAAAAAGATGGCATTTGGACTGAGTTGCGATCAACTAAAATCTTTTAGCAAAGGAGATTTGGTTTATGGATTTGAATGTAAAATATACCAAACTGAATTTGGGCTGCGGTAAAGATGCCGCCAGTAAATTACCTTTGCCGTTTCTTAATGTTGATGCTGCCGGCGATGCGGCTGATATGCAAATGGATATTCGCGAGTTGCCACAATCTTGGACAAATAGATTTGAAGAAGCGCGCGCGTCTCATGTATTGGAGCATTTTTTTATGAATGAAATGCCCAAAGTAATTGCAGAATGGGTACGGGCGCTGAAGCCCAATGGTCTGTTACGTATTATTGTTCCCGACCTTGCAGTAGTTTTGTACGAATTAGTGAATAAACGAGATTCAAAAGGCAGACCGAGTATTTCCATTGAAGCAACAACCCGCGCTTTAGCGCAAATTTACGGTATTGGATATGACACAGCCGAAACAAATAATTATCTGCGGCATCGTTTTATTTTTGACGAAGATGCTTTAGTTAATTTGTTGCGTAAAAATTTGGATTTGCATCAAATATGTAAATACCAGAAAGAAGATGATCCGGCTAAATTTTACGGCATTAACGACGACTCGCAGAATCATTTTTCTTTGTGCGTGTCCGCAAGAAAGAGAGGTGGTACATATTGAGATAAAATTTTTTTTAAGGAATGCCGTTATGGAAATTACTTAAACGGTTTTCATGACTGCCTGAAAATCAAACAATAAAAAAGGAGAAAGATATGCCAAAAGCAACTTTTAATTTGAAGGTTTTACCCAATAGATCCGATGTGCCAGCAGACGAGAATGTGAGCGCGGTTTTTTTAATTGCATTTAATAATGAAGGGATATTGTGCGGACGCAATGAGCGCGGCTGGGATATACCAGGAGGTCATCTTGACGAAGGCGAAACATCGTTAGAGGCGTTAATTCGGGAAATTAGGGAAGAAGGAGGCGCGACATTTCATGATGCAATACCTTACGCCGTGCTGACTTCGCTGTCGCGCGAAAAAGTTATGCTCTTTTTTGCAACCAATAATTTTTCGTTGGTTAAATTTACACCCGGCGAGGATACTTTTGAGCGCAAGGTATTTACAATAGAGGAATTTTTAGGGGTATATTGCGGCGACAAAAATTTGATGGCGGAATTGATTGATGAAGCCAAAAAAGTAATTTTTAGCAAAACGTTTTAAGTATAGGGGGGGGGGTAAGACAAATTTGTCTTATCTCCCCCCTTGTATTTTTGGGTTAAAAATATAAAAAGGAAACCCGATTTCCAGTTTGGAAATCGGGTTTCCTTTTTACCGCTCCATCACAGTTTCTCTGCGGGACTGCAACGCAAAAAATTAATATGCTAAAATTTCCACCGGTTCCCAGCTGTCTGAAGGACACTCGGAACCAGCCAAGCGCAAATGAAACGATCCTAAAATTTTATGCAAATTGAAGTTGACTACAACCCAACGCCAAGCGCATCATTTTTTATTTCAGTTTCTTTAAATAATAAAGAAGCTGTTTCTTTTGACTGCACAACCAAAGCCCATCGCGCAATTAAACAAATTCTGGCAGACAAAAAACCATTTCCTGCTGATAAGCCGATTTCCTCTGAATGGGATACTTTGGTTTTAAAAGATAGAAAATTTGTGAAAAAATATCATGTGAAATGGATTGATATGGATAAAAAAGATTGGTGCAATGACGAAATTTGGGAAACGGTTAAAGAGAAACCAATTTCAGATGAATTGACTAAGACGTTGCTTGTTTATTCAAGGCTCATTTCTGACAACTATGAAAATTTGCGCAAATTTTCTCGCGAGATAAAAAGTTTTGAGCGATTATTGTCAGAGGAAATAGATAAATTTTAAAAATATTTTCAATTAATAAAATAAGTATTTATATAATAATTGATCTTTTTGAAAAAATTCTCTGGAGGGAGATGAAAAATGAAGAGAAAAAAAATTGCCGTAATTGGAGCGGGTAGCTGGGGAACGGCGCTTGCTATACTTTTGTCGAGAATGGGATACCAAGTATTTTTGTGGTGTCACGATGCACAAAAAGCAACGCTGATGGCAAGAGAGAGGGTTACACCATATCTGTCAGGAATTACTCTGCCAAAAAAAATCCATATTTCTGATTCCATTGAAAGTGTAGTTGAAGGTGCCGAAATTATATTCTCAGTTGTTCCTTCAAAACACCTAAGAAATATAATTTCTCTGTGCTCATATCATACTGTAAATAATGCGACGATTATCTCCTGCACGAAAGGCATAGAAAGCGGGACACTATTGCGCATGTCGCAAGTTATACATCAGGTAATACCAGATGCAAAGGTGTTTGCTTTATCGGGACCAACGTTTGCCATTGAGGTTGCAAACGGAAAGCCAACGGCAGCAGTTATTGCAGGGAAAGATGAAGATGATTTAAAATATCTTCAAGATCTATTCTCGTCTGAAGCTGAACTATTCCGGCTTTATCGCTCAACTGATATAGTTGGGGTTGAGCTTGGCGGAGCTTTGAAAAATATCATTGCCATTGCCGCTGGAATTTCTGATGGTCTTAAATTTGGCGATAATGCGAGATCGATGTTGTTTTCTCGCGGACTTGCTGAGATTATAAATTTTGCTTTGGCTTATGGTGCCAAAACAAAAACACTTTATGGTCTTGCGGGAATTGGCGACTTGATGTTAACAGCATCAAGCAATAAAAGCCGCAACTATCAATTGGGGTTCCGAATTGGGAGGGGGGAAAAATTATCTCACATATTAGATGGGATGATGATGGTAGTTGAGGGCACCGAAACGATAAATACTGCTCTAGAAATGGCGGCTCGAAGAGAAATAGAAATGCCAATTGCCGAACAATTGGCAGAAGTTTTATTTAACGACAAAGACCCGCAAAATGCTGTTTGGGAACTAATGGGGCGGGATTTGAAGGAGGAGTAAAAATACTTATTTTGCATATAACGGCCTAATTGGGAAATTAGGCCGTGTTTTTTTATTGACAAATTTTTCCCAAAAAACCAAAAACCACCTCAAAAGAGATGGTTTTGGCGTGTGGACTCGACGGGAATCGAACCCGCACCACGCACTTGTCGAAGGTAGTATGCTGCCATTACACCACGAGCCCGAGCCACAAAAATATTATACAACAAAAAGAACCCTCTTCCAAGGGTCTTTTTGTTGACAAGTGCGTTTGATGCTCGCAATGTTGAGCACACCACCTTTATATTTAATATAATAGCATATTTATATATTTTGTCAAATTAAACTCTTCCCCATCATCTCGCTCGGCTTTTTGATGTTTAAAATTTTTAAAATAGTCGGCGCGATGTCTGTTAGAAATCCGCTCGGGCGGACATGGCTGAGATCGTTTCCTAAAAGTTTAACTTGTGGAAACGATTGCCCTTCTGTTTTACTGCTTACAAAAATAAAAGGGACATTGCTTTTTGTGTGAACCTTTTTTTCTGTGTCTTGTTCAAAAAATTTTTCTGCTTTACCATGGTCGGCTGTTATCAAAACATCTCCTTCCCAGTTTAATATTTTTTGAGTTATTTCTCCCAAATATTTATCAACTATTTTGATAGCTTTAATCGTATCTTTGCGGTCTCCAGTGTGCGCCATTACGTCAATATTTGATAAATTAATTACTATAAAATTAAATTTTCGTGTTTCAAATTGTTTATTTAATTCTTTAAAAATATTTTTTATATTCATCTCGGGCGCGGGTTTGTATTCTTTTTTAATATCATTTTGAACTAATATTTGCTCTTCGTTCTCAAGGAGTTTGCTGTAACATCCTCGATAAAAAAAAGTAAGCTGAGGAAATTTTTCAACGTCAGCCAAATAAAGCTGTTTTAAATTGTTCTTGCTTATAATTCTGCTCAAAGAATTAACGGCTAGCGGATTTTGTTTTTCCAACGCAGATATGTCGTTTTCAACTCTTGATGTGCCAATCAAATAATGCGAGAGGCGGCAAGCGTCTTCGTTCGGTTGTTCCAAGGTCGCGGCGTCCAGCGGGTTCACTAAAACAGTTGAAGGGTATGTTTCCGCCAACTTATCAAATCGCGGCGTGGGGGTGAGGCTAATAAGATTATTTTCGCTTTCTTGCGCTATCCCCCATCCGTCTATAATTATCAGTGCGAGAAATTTTTTTAATTTTCCGTATTTGAACATAAGACCGTTGTGAAATAATGGTTTAGCTGATAATTTTTTTACCAAACTGCATGGCTTGTTCTATAAAAAAATTCTGCCATATTTCATTTTTCAACTTAACAATCATGTGCGGGTAATCTTTAACATCCTTTGCCAGAAAAAACTGGCTTCCCAGTTGTAAATAATCAATATGCCAATCAAACTTCACTCTGGCTTTTTTTGCTAAATCCTCTACGTTCCAGCCGGTTTTTTTTATGATTAAATACAAATCAATAAAATCACGCGCGCGCGGTTTTTGATAAATGGCAAATAATTTATTGACGGCTATATCAGACAAACTGTCAATGAATAGTCTGTTTTTTTTATTTTTTTTCTCAATTCTTGAGAATGGAAAATAGGTAAATTCGGTTTTGATAATATCATTTTTTAAGTGCAGAAAAAATAAATTGCGATTAAAACTTTGCTGAAAATCAATTTTTTTTATTCCCAATAATTTTTTATTTTTTACAAAAAATACGCTTACTGCTTGCGGATCAAATTCTTCTTCTGAAAAAAAATCTAAATCTTCAGACAAACGATGTTGCAGATAATATTCTGCCAAAGCAGTTCCGCCTGTTAAATAAAATTTTCTGCATATTGCATCATCGTTGCTAATTGCCTCTAAAATTTTAATTTGATTATTGCTTAAGATTGTTTTGGCCATAAGAGCATTGCTAGATATTTTTTCTTATTACTATCAAGATTAAGATCCGTCCAGTGTTTCTTTATTTCTTTCCGTTTAATTTGCTTTCCGCCCAAACCAAAATTAACCATTTGCTCCAATTGCCAAATAGTATATTGTTTTTTATCTTTTTTTAATTCCGTTGTATCTGTTGACCAATTATACATATCTAAATTATAGCTCATTTTAGAGAAAAAATCAAGATTTTGTATTAATTAAAATAAACTCCGTATCAGCGACTCCCCCGTCATCTCTTTAGGTTTCTTTACTCCCAAGATATCTAAAATTGTAGGCGTAACGTCTTTAATCGCTCCGCCTTTGCGGAGTTTGCAGTTTTTAAAACACGGATCGTCGTCTACGACAATAAACGGAATTTTGTTGGCTGTGTGGTTTGTGTCTGGTGTGCCATCCGGTTTTAGCATTGCTTCCGCGTTTCCATGGTCGGCGGAAACAACTACCAGACCGCCTTTCTTCCTTGTGGCTTCCACAACCATTCCAACACCTTTGTCGCACTCTTCAATTCCGATTATTGCTTTATCAATTTTTCCTGTGTGACCTATAATGTCAGGGTTGTTAAAATTCATGAAAATCAAATTATACTTGTCGGAATTAATCGCTTTTACCGCCGCTTTTGCAATATCCATTGTGTGCATTTTCGGCTTTAAATCATAAGACGCGATTTTGTCTGACGGAATCAAAAGCCTGTCTTCGCCCGGAAATGGTTCTTCTCTCATTCCTGAAAAAATAGTTGTTACATAAATCCATTTTTCGGTTTCGGTAACCCTAAACTGTTTTAGTCCCGCGTTACTTATCATTTCTCCAAAAGTTTTCTTTGGGTATTCACGTTCAAAAGCGTGCGGAGCAGGGACACCATCATAATATTCAAAAACGCAAACATAATGGATGTCTAGTTTTTTCCCGCGATCAAAATGATCAAATTTTGGTTCAACGAAGGCTTGGGTTACTTCAATCTCACGATCGGTTCTAAAATTCATAGCAAGCAGAGCGTCTTTGTCTTTTATTTTTCCAACCGGTTTATTGTCTTTGTCTACAATTACCGTTGGTTGCATAAACTCATCGCTTTCAATCATTTTCTTGCCCGCTTTTTTATCTATTTCCGCTCGTTTATAAGCATTTTCAATCGCTTCTTTCGCGCTTTTCGCGTAATATTTTGCTTTGCCGTGCGCCATTGCGTTGTATCCTTTTTCTACTCTATTCCAACGATGGTCTCTGTCCATTATCCAATATCGTCCGATCACTGTTCCAACCCTGCCAACTTTAAATTTTTTCATTACTTTTGTCAATCTTGCTAAATATTTTTTTGCGTCGTATTCTCCCGTGTCTCTTCCGTCGGTAAAAAAATGAACCACTACATCTTTCACTCCATTTTTTGCCGCCATTTCAATCAATGCGTGAACAAAAATATCATAGCTGTGCACCCCTTCGTTTGACATAAGTCCAGCCAAATGCAATGTTGAATTATGTCTTTTAACATATTTCATCGCATCTAAGTATTTTTTGTTTTTGAAAATTTCTTTAGAGGTAACGCTGTGCGCTGTAATTCCTTGCGGTAAATGCGCGTTTCTTCCTGCGCCAATAATGAAGTGTCCGATTTCCGAGCTTCCTTGGTGTCCTTTCCATAGTCCGACAGATTCTCCACTAGCGCCTATTTCGGTGTAGGGATAATTTTGGCTCAATCTATCCACATTGGGGGTTTTTGCTAAATGAATTGCGTTGCCTTTTGACGGTGGCGCGATACCCCATCCGTCCATGATTATATAGACGACAGGTTTTTTCATTTTTGTTTGGCAGGTTAACATAGATGTTTACGAGTGGGAGACAGACACCCTCTTGGGTGTCGGTCTCCTTTTTAATAAAATTTATTATTCTCCCCACTTTTCGTCATACGTTTTTTTAAATCATTACATCTAGCTTCTAATTTTTCTTTCCAGGGTCTTATGTAATGTTCAGATATTAACTTTTGCACAAAAGAACCATTTAAACTCCACTCTGTGTGTATGTTGGCAATTTTTTCTAACTTTAATATCGTTTCGTGCAACACTTTTACATCTCCTAGTTTTTGTTCTCTGACTTCTTTATCTTCTTCATATTTTTTGCTTCTTTTTTCGCCCTCATCTTCTATTTTTTGAATTTCACTATCAGAATCAGTCCGCAATTTTTCTTGAGCATCCGCAATTAATTTTTTAGCTTCTCCTAGTGCAGATTCAAAGTCTTGTTTTTTTTGTTCTATTTCTTCTCTCTTACTTTCTAGTTTACTCTCAATAATTTTGGCAAATTGATCAACCGTTTCTTCGTTTGAAAGATTGTCTTTGGCTAAAAGTTCTTCAAAATCATCTTTAAATGTTTCACCCCCCCCC
The DNA here is from genome assembly GCA_043816765.1 of bacterium. Lineage (GTDB taxonomy): Bacteria > Patescibacteriota > Patescibacteriia > JBDRHN01 > JBDRHN01 > JBDRHN01. The sequence continues at coordinate 18,558 of JBDRHN010000099.1, forward strand.
CTCATTTTTAATTTCTCTTGATTGTTCAATTCTTGACATAATTTTTTAAATTTATTTATTAATATTTCTCCCCATTCGTAGAGACGCATTGCAATGCGTCTCTACAGATTATCTTTAACTTCCCCATATTCTTTTCTCGCATTCCACGCCGTTTTAGTCGCATCTTTAATCATACCCCCAAATATTTTCGCGTCCGGTTCTAATTTTAACTTTTCAACCAACTCACTCAAATGTTTAAAAAATATCAACTCCGCGCTGTCATTAATCTCAAAATCATAACCCACATAAAAATAGATATCTCCGTTTTGTATTGTGCGTTTCAGACGCTAAGGGTCTCGCGGGACCCTTAGCGTCTGAAACGCTTTCTCCGTATAATTTATATCTCCCCTTTTACCTCTCGTTCAAGCCTGTTCAAAAAATCTTCCACAAATTGCTTTCGTTCCGCCCCAACCTCTTTGGCTTTTTTAGTATATAATTTATCTATTATAAATTTAATTTTTGTTTCAAATTCTATCTGCGGACTGTGTTGTGTGTTGTCTTTTATTCTTCCGTCAATTTTCCCGCCCAGATTATCTCTTATGTATTCATCAATATCAACTTTAGAATAAATCTTTGCGTTGTTTCTTCCAACCCAAACAAACGCCCGCGCTATGCCGATGGCTCCAAGTGAATCAAGCTTGTCAGCGTCAAATAAAATTTTAGCTTCTATCGTTTGCGGTTTGTTGCCTGTTTTGTATCTATGCGAAATAATGCAATCTTGGATGTGCTTTATTTTTTCTTTTGAAAATTTTAAATCTTTTAAAATCGGTTCCGCCATTTCCGCGCTTAATACAGCATGATCGGTTTCTCCTGTCGGATCATTGTCTTCTTTCACTCTGGCAATATCATGCAAAAGCGCGGCGGCTTTTAAAACTTCCAAGTCAACATTATCGTTTTTTGCCAAATGTAAAGACAAGTTAAATACTCGCATAACATGATCCATGTCGTGCGCGGAACATGAGAGTTCTTTTTCTGCGAATTTTTTTATTTGTTCAAAATTGTCCATAACTGTTTTGCACTATGATTAAAATGATTATTTGATAGGCTATGATTTCTTATTTATAATCATAGTCTATCATTAAATCATAGTTCAAGATATTTTTTTCATAAGTCTTTTAAATTGCATGCTTTTTGATCCAAAATTTATAAGCAAACCTATTTCTAAATTATATGCTTCCAGATAATTTATTGCTTGTGCCAAATGCACATCTTCTAATTTTATAACCGCTTTTATTTCCAACATAACTTTATCTTCAATAAAAAAATCAACTCTTCTTGTTCCAATATCTATTCCCTTATATTCAATTTGCATTTCTTGTTCTCTTATAAAAGATAATCCTTTTTCTCTTAATTCAATCGCTAAAGCTCTTTGATAAATAACTTCTTGAAAACCGTTGCCTAAAAATTTATGCACTTCCATCGCCGCCCCAATAATTTTAGCAGTTAAGTCCGAATATTTGTATTGCTCGTTAATAATCATAGTCCATCATATAATCATTTTAATCATAGTCTAAAATCCTCCCCCGCAACCCTCGCCTCATCTCCCAACTCATCCTCTATTTCCATAAGTCTGTTATATTTTCCAACCCTCTCTCCTCGCGACGGTCCGACCTTTACAAATCCGGAATTGACGGCTACTGCTATATCAATCATGGCGGTATCGTTTGTCTCTCCTCCGCCGCGGTGGCTTACAACCGTCATAAATTCATTTTCTCTTGCAAGCATACAGCAATCAATTGTCTCGGTCAAACTTCCAATCTGGTTTTGCTTAATCAAAATTGAGTTCATCGCTTTTAGATCAATAGCTTTTTGCAATCGCTTTGAATTTGTAACCGTCAAATCGTCGCCGATGATGGGCAGTTTTCCTCCCAGCCTTGCGGTTAATTTTGGCCAGTTGTCCCAGTCGTCTTCAGCGAGTAAATCTTCCATTGTTATTATCGGATATTTATTTGCCCAATTTTCAAAATAATCTATCATCTCTTCGGAACTTAAAATTTTATTTTCTTTTTTTAATTCATATTTTCCGTCGTTAAAAATTTCAGAAACGGCAGGGTCAATACTTATGCCGACATCTTTTAATATTTTGTATCCGGATTTTTCTATTGCTTTTAAAATTAATTCCAATGGCGATTCGTTTGTTTGCAGTCCGCTTGGCGCGAAAGCTCCTTCGTTTCCGACATTTACGTTATAGCCTTCTTCTTTTAAAACTTTTTTTAACGTCATATAAATTTCAACACCGCATCGGACATTTTCTTTTACCGAAATATTTCCAATCGGGGAAATCATATATTCTTGCAAATCGGTGGACTGGTCGGCGTGCTTTCCTCCTTCAATTACAACCATCATCGGGTTTGGCAGAATATAATCTTTTATGTTCAGATTAAAAGTTTCTCTGATGTGTCTGTATAATGGAATTTTTTTGTCATTTGCCGCCGCGCGCGCTACTGCCATACTGACAGCCAAAATGGCGTTGGATCCTAGATTTTTTTTATTTTCCGAACCATCAAGCTCAATCATTGTTTCATCAATCGTTCTCTGGTCTTCGGCATCCATACTGACAAGTTTTTCTGAAATTAATGTATTAACATTGGAAACGGCTTTTAGCATTCCTTTTCCAAAAAACCTGCTTTTGTCTCCGTCTAATAAAATGAACGCTTCATGAATTCCCGCTGACGCGCCATACGGAACAGAGGCGACGCCAATCGCGCCTGATTCCAATTCGCATTTAACTTCCATTGAAGGTGATGAACCTGAGCTCAATATTTCTCTTGCTTTTAGTGATTTGATTTTTGTTGACATAGAGGGAGAGTTAGTTAAAAATTTGTAAAATTATAAAGTTAAAAATATTTGTGAAATTTGATAATAATTAAAAAGAAAAGATACAAGGACACAAGATACAAGATACAAACAAATTCCAAGATACAAATTCCAAATTCCAAACGTTTGATTATTGAAATTTGAATATTGGTTATTTTTTGGTTATTGTATCTTGTGTCCTTGTATCTTTCTTGCGATCGTCCCTACGATTTGATTAACAATGGTCTGACTGCCGGCAACACTTTTCCTTCCAAAAATTCCAACATCGCTCCGCCGCCGGTTGAGACGTGCGTGAATTTTCCTTCCAAATGATATTTACGCACTATGCTTTCCGTGTCGCCTCCGCCGATTACTGAAACCGCCTTTGTAGAAATAATGGCGCTTGAAACCTCTTTTGTTCCTTTGGCAAATTTATTGATTTCAAAAACCCCCATCGGACCGTTCCAGAGTATTGTTTTTGATTTCTTTATAATTTCGCTGTATTTTTTCATCGTCTTTGGACCGATGTCAAGGAATGTCCAATTTGGATCTATTTTTTCTCCTTTTTCCAAATCCACCACTTTTGTTTTTGCTTTTGGATCTATTTTTTCAGCGGACAACATGTCAACGGGCAAAACGATATTTTTGCTGTTTTTGTAAATTTTCTTTGACTCGGAAATAATATCCAGTTTTGCTCTTTTTGCTTTATCAACAAAAACATCTTCCACATAAGAAGCGCCGATTTCTGTTCCGATTGCTTTTAAAAACGCGTTGGCAAGTCCGCCTCCGATTAAAATGTTGTCGGCTTTCTTGGATAAAAACCTTAAAACATTGATTTTGTCTGAAACTTTTGCTCCACCCAAAATTATAGTCAAAGGCTTCTTGGGGTCTTTTGTGATTTTTTCTAAGTAGACCAATTCTTTATCTAGCAATAGTCCTGAATATGATGGCAAATATTTCATAATGCCTGTGGTTGAAGAGTGGATTCTGTGCGACTGTGCGAACGCGTCAAAAACTATCAAGTCCAATCCTTCCGTAAGCTCTTTTGCAAATTTTAAATCTCCGCTCATTTCTTCGGGGTGAAATCGGACGTTTTCCAGCATTAAGAGTTCTCCGGATTTTAATTTTGCGATTTTATTTTTAACCTCTTCTCCAACGCAGTCGTTCACTTTGGCAACTTTTTTGCCCAATAATTTTGATAGCTCTCTTGCGACAGGATCCATTCTTAATTTTTCCACGACTTTTCCGTCGGGTCTTTTGAGCCAAGATAAAAACACCAAACTGCATCCATTTTTTAATAAATATTTAATCGTCGGAATTGTTTCCGCGATGCGGCGATTGTCGGGAACGATCCACCCATTGCCTTTTTTTGCCAATGTAATATCATACGCCACTCTGAATAATATTTTTTTATTTTTTAGATTTTTAACCTCCTTGATTGAACGCAGTTTCATACTATTATTTCAAAGTTACTAAATTTATTTTTAATCTCTCTTGTCTCTTTTTCAACTTTTTTAACGTCGGCAAACTCTGCGCCTATATTAGCCCATTTTTCTAATTTCTTCAAATTCTCTTTTTCGCCTTGCGCCAAAATTTCCACAGTCCCATCAGACGCGTTTTTCACCCAGCCTGTCAAACCTAAACTTTGCGCCAACTTTTGCGTCTCGCTGCGAAAGCAGACTCCTTGAACTTGGCCGGAGATTTTTAGGAATAGTTCTTGCATATAAAAACGGGCAATGTCATTCCGACCGGAGCTCTAAAATATTTATGAAGCGAAGCGTATAAATATTTTAGAGCGTAGCGGAGGAATCCCTTTTAGAACGAAAAAAATATATCAAATTCACAAAAACTTTAGATAAAAATAAAGTAATGTATTTTTAAAATATATAATATTATAAACTGGAAAATATTTTAAAACCGTAAAATAGCATATCTCACTCATCAAGGGATTCCTCCGCTCCGCAAAATTTTAATAATAAATTTTATGTCTGCGACAAAAATTTATTATTAAAATTTTGCTCCGGTCGGAATGACATTGCCCAAGCGCGAAAAATTATAAAGTCTGAATAATTCTATGTTTTATATCAACGGGGTAAAATTCCAGTCCCTCAATTTTTGATATTTCATGCCACTCTAAAATATACCTATTCTCATCCGAATTTTCAACCGCCTCCTCGCCGCCCAATTTCATTTCCCCGCTAAACTTATCAACGATAAAATACAGGTGAATGCAGTTATCCCGAGGATCAACAAATTCAAAATAATTTTTATTCAAAACAACATCCAACCCCGTCTCTTCTTTTGCTTCCCTCACTGCGGTTTCATGGGGTAGCTCACCACTCTCCGCCCCGCCTCCGGGCAATACAAAATACTCTTTCCCATTGGAATAGCGATGAATCAGTAATATTTTATTTTCGTTGATTATGATAGCGCCGGATCGCATGGGGGTTGAAATTTGTGGGTCCAAGAGGACTCGAACCTCTGACCTCTGCAATGTGAATGCAGCGCTCTAACCAACTGAGCTATGAACCCAAAATAATGGCGCAGAAGCCCAGCACCCCATAGGGTGCTGGGCTTCTTTTTGTGACGCGCTCTCAGCACCAGCAATCTTAGCCAGCGCAAACTTTTCCAAGCTGTTTAAAAAAATTGTTAAAACCAATTGATTTTAATTCTTTAACATTAGGAAAACTGTGAAACTTTTCTTTTTTTTCATCGCCATCAACAAATAAAATAAAAAAACCAACCATCTCTTTAGTCTTTGGATCCCACTGCAAATAATGATCGCTGTCCAACATAATATTTTCAACCTTGTCCAAATCTTTTTGATCCACAGTTGTAATCATTAATTCTTGCGTGGCAACAGAGTAGGAATAATTAAGTTTTTTGGATTTTTCTCTTGCCATAAAATTTTATTTATTTTATTTAAACCTAAATTCTTGGCGCTAAATGCCGTCAAAATTATTTTATTAGTCGCTTTTATTTTTTTAACAGCCACGATAATATAAGGAGTATTTGGACTGGGAAACGTGCTCAGATACATTATTGAATTTTTGCTTTTAATTCCACTGCCAATATAAAGCGGGTGTTTTACGGCTCGTTCAATATCCTGAATGTGGTTTTTCATTTCAGGATGCCTGATGATAATATGCTTTTCAAAAGTTTCTTTAAACAATTTTATTTCATTGCCTAAGGGATCAATTGCATTAAATAAAACTTCTTTCATAACTTATGAAATTAATAACTCTGCTTATAAAATAGCAAAAAACAGACAAAAGGTCAAACTTATTCATTGCTATGCAACTGAGCTATGAACCCTTAACCACAGCACGGGCGGCGCTGGCGTCCGACACCCCATAGGGTGTCGGACGCCTTTACCAAACCAAACTTAAAAAACTTACAGCCATGTAAAATTTTCAACCTTAGACGAGACAGTGCCTCATCTCTACAATCTTGGGCGTATGCAATACGCCCCTACAATAACGACTTTCGACTTTATGGACTTTCGGCTTTACAGACTTGTTCACGCTTTAAACCCAATCTCATTGGGACTTTCAGCCTCTTTAATCGCGCCAAACTGACCCTCATACTTTTTCACATTCTCCGTCAAAGCATTCGCCAACCTCTTCATGTGACCCGGACTCACAATAACGCGAGCGTTCACAACGCCATTCGGCGGTAAAATGTTCATAAAGTCCATCACGAATTCTTCTTGGTTATGCATCACCTGAACATTATTAGCATACACACCCTTCATCACCTCATCAGTAAATTTAACTTGAATCTGATTTTTTTGTTGCGGTTCTTGTTGTGGCATATTTTTTTGTTAGTAGTGAATTACTAATAGTTGCAAATACGGATAACTCTGCGCCAAAAAATATTCCTCTTTACCCTCCCCCTAACCCCCTCCGCGGGAGGGGGAATGCGCTCCCCCTCCCCCGCTTGGGGTGGGGGTTTTAACCCGCATTAACGATTCGTAATCCAAAATTTATTTAATATTTAAGACTCTTTTTTCTCATTCCCCTTAGCCTCATCCCCCTTATCCTCTTTAACATCCTCATACACCCCCTCAACCGGACCCTCGTCTTTTTTCTCCTCCGCGCCCGGAGCGTCGCCTCCAAATTGATCCTTGAATGGATTCTCTTGCGTGCCAGCGGACTGTTGCGCTTGCTGGTTCATAGCTGTTCCAATCTTTTGAATAGACTCACTCAATTCTTCGGTCGCTTTTTTAATCGCCCCAACATCTTGACCGTCTTTAACTTTTTTCACAGCTTCAATTTTTTCATTCACCTCTTTTTTAATATCCTCTGAAATCTTATCCCCAGCATCTCGTAAAGCTTTTTCTGAAGTATAAACCATAGTATCAGCCATATTTCTAATCTCAACAGCCTCTTTCTTTTTTGCGTCTTCCGCCTTATTCATTTCAGCCTCTTTTTTCATTTTTTCAATTTCATCCTTGCTCAACCCCGAGGACGCGGTAATAGTTATAGACTGTTCTTTTCCACTAGCTCTGTCTTTTGCTTTAACATTCAAAATTCCGTTCGCGTCAATGTCAAAAGATACCTCCACCTGAGGAACTCCTCTTGGAGATGGCGGAATGCCGGATAAAATAAATTTACCCAAAGATTTATTATCAGACGCCATTTCGCGCTCACCCTGAACGACACTGATTTCCACCGAAGTTTGATTATCCGCCGCTGTGGAAAACACTTGCGATTTTGAAGTAGGAATTGTTGTGTTGCGTTCAATAAGTTTTGTCGCGACTCCGCCTAAAGTTTCAATTCCCAAAGTAAGGGGGGTTACATCAAGCAACAAAACGTCTTTTACATCCCCCTGCAAAACACCAGCTTGAACAGCCGCGCCGATAGCGACAACCTCGTCGGGGTTAACGGAAATATTCGGTTTCTTGCCAAAAAACTTTTCTACTATATTTAAAATCAAAGGCATTCTTGTCATTCCTCCGACCATAACAACTTCGTTAAGATCGCCAACCGAAAGACCCGCGTCACTCAAAGCTTTTCTGCAAGGTCCAAGTGTTTTCTCGGCCAGTTCGCCAACCAGTTCTTCCAGTTTTGCTCTAGTTAATTTCATAACCAAATGCTTTGGACCATTCTCGTCAGTTGTTATAAAAGGCTGATTAATTTCTGTTTCAACAGCAGTAGAAAGCTCAATCTTTGCCTTTTCAGCCGCCTCTTTAATTCTTTGCAAAGCCAAATTGTCTTTTGATAAATCAATTCCGCTGTCTTTTTTAAATTCAGTAATAATCCAATTGATCAACACTTGATCAAAATCATCGCCGCCCAAATGCGTATCGCCGCTGGTCGCTTTTACTTCAACGGTATCTTCGGCAACTTCCAAAACGGAAACATCAAAAGTTCCTCCGCCCAAATCATAAACAACAATTTTTTCATCTTTCTTTTTATTAAAACCATAAGCAAGCGCCGCCGCTGTCGGTTCATTAATAATTCTGCGAACTTTCAAACCCACAATCTCTCCGGCATCTTTGGTCGCTTGTCTTTGAGAATCGTCAAAGTAAGCAGGAACGGTAATGATAACTTCATCAATTTTCTCGCCAAGTTTTTCCTCGGCATCAGTTTTTAATTTTTGCAAAATCATCGCCGAAATTTCTTGCGGAGAATAATCTTTATCCCCCATTTTTACTTTAACCCCTTCGCCCGCTTGCGCAAGCTTGAAAGGAAAAAGCGCGATATCTCTTTGCACTTCAGGATCATCAAAACGGCGACCAATCAAACGTTTGATTGAAAAAAGCGTATTCTCTGGATTTGTTACGGCTTGACGTTTTGCCAGTTGCCCGACAAGACGTTCTCCTGATTTGGAAATGGCCACGATAGAAGGCGTGGTGCGATTGCCCTCTTTGTTCTCTAAAATCTTCGGCTCGCCCCCTTCAATGATAGCCATGCATGAATTAGTTGTCCCCAAATCAATACCTAAAATTTTGCTCATAAATTTATTTGATTATTTATTTAATTAAATTATTAATTTTTATTATAATTTGGATCTACGCCCTGATTTCTCAATTCTTCTTCAAACCCTCCGCTCCGCGGGAGTCTCTCCGCAGAGGACTGCGGCGTCGTTTTCATTCCCGCGTTGGAGTCCCCTTCGGGAGACTCCAACGGAGCATCTAAATTATTACGCAACAAGTCTATTGATTATTGGTTATTTTTTGGTTATTGTGTCTTGTATCCTTGTATCTTTTCCAAGACGAGGCAGTGCCTCGTCTCTACATTATTCTAGGCGTATGCAATACGCCCCTACAATAAACGACTTTCGACTTTATGGACTTTATAGACTTTATAGACTTTATGACTTATTCTTCGCTTTAATCGCAATCTTCTTCGCTTTCGCTTCCGGCGCCTTTGGAATACTTATCTTCAACATACCGTTTTCATACTCAGCCTTCGCCTTGTCTCCCAAAACATGAGTCGGCATAGCGACAGAACGGAAAAAACTTCCATATCTCACCTCTTTGCGATAATAATTATTTTCGTCAACCTCGGTCTTTTTTTCCGACTTGCCCCGAATTGTCAAAACATCATTTTCAATAGAAATATCAACTTTCTCAGGATCAATGCCGGCCAACGGCGTTTCTATCACAACATCATCTTTTGTCTGATAAAGATCCACAGCAGGAGTAAAACCCATTATCGCCGGAGATAAGTCGCTAAAATTTTTATCCAACTCCTCAAAATTTCCGAGCAACGGCGTCCATTTTATTATTGACATATTTTTTTGTAATCGCTTTTGTTCATTGTTGACTGGCTCAGCAATAAAAACGATTATTAATATTATGTTTTCATGATTAATTTTTAACCACAACAACCTTCGCAGGCTCTAAAACATTCTCATAGAGTCTGAAACCGCCCTTCACCTCTTTTATTACAACACCATCATCTTCCCCCTCGCATTTTTCCGAACCGACCGCTTCGTGCAGATTGTGGTCAAATTTCTCGCCAACAGTTTTAATCGGCTCAAGCCCCAAACTTTTTAAAAAATCCTCAAACTGTTTTTTAATATGACCAACGCCAACAACCCAATCTTTTTTTTGATCATCCTCTGGAATATGATCACACGCCGTTTTAAAATTTTCATAAATCGGCAAAATCTGCAAAATCAAACCCGCATTAGCAAATTGAATCAACTCCCTGCTCTTTTTGTCTGTCTCTTTTTTAAGATTCAAATAATCAGCCTTAGCTCGCCGCCAACCATCCAAGTGTCCCTCGTTTTGTTTTGTAACTCTTTCCAATTCTTCTTTTAATTTTTCAATCTCGCTTTGGTCTGAATTATTATTTTCTGTGTCTGATTTTTTGTCTTCTTGTTTTTGTGTTGCAGCCTGCCCCGAGCCTGCCGAATGGGTGTTTTCGTGTTTTTGTGTTTCAGTATTTTCGTCTTGAACTGTGTTTAGATTATTTTTGTCGTTTAAATTATTATCGTCCATAATTTTTAAGTTTAATTTTTAAAAAATTTTATTTCTGTTCCAATAGACTTGTCGCGTAATTAGTTCCTACTGCAATTTTCATATTTTGGTCAAATTTTCCAAAAATTTTTTCAGCTTAGCTTGGGCTAAACCTCAAAAATTGTTTGAAAAATTTGCCTCAAAATCTGAAAATTTCGTCACAAAA
>JBDRHN010000100.1:0-3414 GCA_043816765.1 bacterium
AATAGATGCAAGTGAAGAATCCCATTGTTTTTGCAACCGCCATGGGATTCTTCACTCGCATTAGTCGGTTTTTCAACTTTATGCGATTGTCAAGTCTTTTTATTTTTTCAAGTTCTTGATAAAAGTCGTTCAGAATGACAGCGGGGGGGCGCTGGCGCCTGAGTAGTTACGATTTATTTAATAATAAAAGCGTTAAATTCAAAAAATAAAATGTGAATTTTGAATTTTAAAAATTTGAATTTAATATTTATTTGGAATTTGTGATTTTGAATTTGTAATTTTATGATTAGACTTGTACGCTTTTGATTTGAATAAATTTGTTCTAAATATAACAATATGAACATCGCAATAATCCTTGCCGCCGGAAAAGGCGTGCGGATGAAAAGTAAAACAAATAAAATTTTTCTTCGTTTAGATAACAAAGAAATAATTTATTATTGTCTGCAAACTTTCCAAAAGCACAAAAAAATTGATAAAATTATCATTGTTACAGCAAAGGAAAACATTGAAAAAATGCAGAAATTTTTAAATAAAAACAGTTTTAGCAAAGTTGAGGCCGTTGTTGAAGGCGGCAAAGAAAGGCAGTTTTCCGCGCATAATGGATTGAAGTTTATTAAACAACATGAAAATATTTCAAGCAACGATATTGTTTTGTTTCATAACGCGAGCAACCCTTTCGCCGCTGCAAAAGATATTGATAAATTGATTGATGGAGCAAAAAAATACGGAGCGGCGGTTGTCGGCGCTCCAGTTAAGGATACGATAAAAGAGGCTGATAAAAATCTTATGATTATAAAAACCATTCCTCGGCATAATTTGTGGGCTATGCAAACTCCGCAAGCGATTAAGTTTCCTCTCGCTTGTAAGGCGTTTGGCAAAGCAGAGAAAGAAAAATTTTTAGGCACCGACGATGTTTCGCTTGCGGAACGTTTGGGGAAAAAAGTAAAAATTATTCCGTGTTCTGAGAAAAATTTTAAAATTACGACGCGAGATGATTTGAAAAAAGCGCGGGAGCGTGTTTAGCTCGTTGACAATGTTTTATGATTTTGATAATATTGTAATATAAAATATTACAATTAATTTATAATTTTATGCGTGAAGTCATCAATATTTCTCTGCCTTCTCCAATGGCTAAAACTGTAAAAACAGCTGTTAAACAAAGAGGTTATATCAGCACAAGCGAATTTTTTCGCGATCTTTTGCGCGATTGGCAAGCAGGTAAACTGCTTAATGAATTAAACGAGAGCCAGGAAGAAATTAGACTAGGCAAGGGAAAAGTCCTCAAGTCTCTAAAGGATTTGAGATAATATATGGAAATTATCTATTCTTCAAAATTCGCAAGGGAATACAAAAAGTTGCCTAAAAACATAAAAGATATAGCTGAAAAGCAGGAAGTAATATTTCATGACAACCCTTTTGATCCCAAACTAAAGACGCACAAATTAAAAGGCAAGCTAAAAGATTTTCTCTCTTTTTCTGTTGGATATAAATATAGGATAATTTTTGAATTTTTTAAAGATGAAAAAACAGCATATTTTCATTCAGTTGGCGATCATGATATTTATCAATAAAATAAAATTAACGTTATAAAACGTTATTGTATTAATTATAATATTTTACATCATTTATTTTATAGCAGATCACATTATGTATTATACCTTCTATGTAACATCGTCTATTTCAAATTGACACAAATAACAAATTTAGCTAAAATAGTTGCAAAGGAGGATTTTATTTTATAATTTATTTATGATCTCAGCAAAAAATTTAACCAAAAAATACGGCGACACTGTCGTTTTGGATAATCTGAATTTTGAAATTAACAAAGGCGAAGTGTTGGGATTTCTGGGACCGAACGGCGCGGGAAAGACTACCACGATGCGCATTATGACCGGCTTTATTTCTCCAAGCAATGGAACAATAAAAATAGGCGAGCTTGACGTTTGCGAGGATTCTCTGGAGATTAGAAAAAAAATCGGTTATCTGCCTGAAAGCAATCCTCTTTATTATGATATGAAAGTTGTGGAATATATTCGTTTTATAGCTAAAGTCCGTGGACAGAATAAAGAAAGAATTAAAAAAATGATAAATATTTGCGGGCTTGAGAAGGCGGCAAATAAACCGATAGGCGAACTTTCTAAAGGATACAGGCAGAGAGTCGGACTCGCGCAAGCGATGATTCATGATCCTGATATTTTAATATTGGATGAGCCGACCTCGGGTCTTGATCCGAATCAAATTATAGAAATCAGAAAATTAATTAAAGAAATCGGCAAAGAAAAAACAGTAATTTTGAGCACTCATATTTTACCGGAAGTAACAGCTACTTGCGATAAAGTAATTATTATTAATGAAGGAAAAATCGTCGCACAGGGAACGACAAACGAACTGATGAGCAAAGCGAAAGGCAAAACAAAAATTTATTTTAAAGTGAAAGGTCCGCAAGAAGAGGTTATTGAAAAATATAAAAATATTGACGCGGTGGAGAAGATTGAACGGGTTGACAAAGAGGGGGATGATATTTTTGGCTATACTGTTGAAGTTGCCGGCAGTGAAGATTTGCGCGGAACTATTTTTAGAACATCCGATGCCAATGGGTGGACTCTTTTGGAGCTAACTCCGCAAAAAGCGAATTTGGAAGATGTGTTTCATCAACTCACAAGATAAACTTATGAATAAAAAATCAAAAAAGCGGGGCAATTCCATCTATTTTTATCAAAAACGCGGAACATGGAAAAGGGCGTATAAAAAAATATTTGGTTTAATTTTTTCAAGATCTCTATTTTTCGCGATAGGGCTATTTGTTTCAATAGCTGTTTTAACGGCTTACGCGGCTTGGAACGACGATGTATTTCCAGACGATCCTTTGACCTCGGCAAGGTGGAATGATTTGGTTGATTATGTTGAAAATTTTAAAATTCAAGATATAACGACGAATCAAGGTTTAAGATTAGACGGCGATAATGTCGGAATAATTGACTGCGCGGCAAGCCAGATTGTGCAAAGAAACCTATTGGACACGGAATGGGAATGCGTGGACAATGATATTGCGACAGGATGGAATCATATAGCCGCTAAAAATATTCAAATGAATAATTTTTGGCTTTCCGGAGACGGCGAGGATGAAGGAGTTTTTATTGATGGAAGCGGCAATGTGGGGATTGGAACCATTACGCCTTCTTACGCCTTGGATGTAGAAAGCGGGGAAGCTTATTTCGGCGGAAATGTATATATGGGCAATATTGAATTCAGCCAAGACGCTGGAATGGAAACCGCATTTGATATGCAGGTTTCAGAATTTCAGGCGGACGGGACAATAGAGGGGTATAATTTTAATGTTGATCAGAAAAATATTTTAACAATTTATTCTCAAGCGGACGGAGTCGGATCTGTTGACACAACAAGAGTCGGCAT
>JBDRHN010000101.1:0-2389 GCA_043816765.1 bacterium
TTTTCTCTTGTTATAATAAACTTAAAATTTAATTTATTACGTCCCCATCGACTAGTGGTTAGGTCACCACCCTTTCAAGGTGGCAGCAGGGGTTCAAATCCCCTTGGGGACGCCATCTAATCAAAACCAAGCAATAAAAAAGATGATTTGCATTTAGAATTTTCTTGTTACTTGGTAATTTGCCGGCTATTTTCATACTTCCTTTGATAGGAATGCTATTCACCGAACAGACACCAAAGTAAAAGAAAAAAGTAGGTGTTTATAATAAATTGGTGGTGTCTGCTGGACGAAATCCGAACTTTCTTTGAACAAAATCCGGACTGATTGCCGCTCCACCTTGCCCTTACTTTGAACGCCGACGAAATTTGCGCCAACGAAGTTGGCGCGCTGCCTTCGTTATTTTACATTACTCCGTTTAATTTGATCAACAATCGGTATTAAATATATATTTTATATAACCTGAAATTCCATTTGCATATTTTTCTTTTCTGATATTTCCTTTGCTTCTTTCGACACTCTGAACAAATCAGGCTTTTCGTCTAATTCTTTTATTCTCCGCTCTGAAATTTTTACGTATTTTTCATTTGCGTCAATTCCAATATAATTTTTCCCGAGTTTTTTCGCCGCTACCGCAGTAGTCCCGCTTCCAATAAATGGATCAAGAACAACGGCATTTTTTGAAAAGGCGGAAAGTTTAATCAAATACTCGCAAATAGCCAACGGCTTTACGGTCTTATGGTCGTTATATTCTCCTTTCTCCTTTTTCGTTGGCTTCGGCAATAAAAATGCCTTATCTATCAGCTCGTTAATACTTTCTATCGTGAAAACATTTGCCGGATACATATTATCGCCAATTCTCACATTTGTATTAAACAAACCTACTTCGTGCTTTAGCATATTATTTAAATATGTTTGGTCTGCTGGTTTTTGGGCTATTGCTATTGGTTCAAAACAAGATTTTATTTGCGGAGTTTTCCAGCCATTAAGTTTTTCTTTGATCTTTTCCTTCGCTTTCTCGTCTATATTCATTTTTTTGATAAAGTGGTCAACGCCCATTGCCTTGGCTTGATTTTGCGTATAAAGCCACATAAACGCGTCTCTTATTTCAAATCCTGCGTCATCTATTGCCGAAGCCATTCGGTGATAAAGACGAGGACTGGAAAATGAAAAGAAAAATCCGCCCGGCTTTAAAATTCTAAAAATTTCCTTTAAAATATCTAAATACCAAGTATAAAATCTTCTTCCCTGTTCTCTATCAAATTTCATACCAGCGGGCAAAGATTTTATTGCGTATTGATTATTTTGGTTAGAAACTTCCTCGTAATCCCAGTTATTATCTAATTTGTCCAAAAAGTATGGCGGGTCAGTCAAAACAACATCAATAGAATTATCCTCAATTTGAGGAAGCAATTCCAGAGTATCCGCACAAACAATTTTATTTATGAATTTATTGTTTTTCATAAACTACTTTTTAGAATTGGGATTTTTTCCATTAAATTCGTTGTATAAAATCTTATAAATTTTTTGTCTTACATCTTTATCAAAATTTCTAACAAAATTTGCATCTGCTAATTTTATAACCCTGCCTTTATCGTCATAAACCCACTTGTTTCTATCGCCTCTATTACACTTTTGACATTGTGGAATTATGTTCCCAGCAACAAGCGGATTATTCGGGTCCATATGTGCCTTTTGCAAAATTATTTTTGTCGCTGGCCAATGAAAATGAGGTTTATTTTCTTGCGAGCCGCAAGTAGCGCAACGGAAATTATATTTTTCTTTTATCTCATCCCAGTTGTCTGTTTCTGAAATTCTATGTCCTTTCTTAAATCCGGGATATGGTTGCTCTAAAGTATAGAGTTGATATGATCCTCTTTCTATTCTTAAAACGATGTTATCGCGTCCACCAGCGACTATCCACACCCGGCTTGTGCGCCCCCAAATGCCTCGCCTGTTGAACATCGTTTGTATTTGGATAATAACTTCTAACAAATTTTGTTAATTCTTCTTTGCTGACTTTGCGAGTATTCGGATAGTCATAGGTGAGATAAACTAAAACGAGGGCATTTTTTGTAAAATTACCCTGCGAGTCATAAAGTTTTGGCAATTTTACGCCAAATTGTTTTAAATACTTTTCGTGAAATTCACAAATCGTTTTATAAATACTCTCTATGGATTTTTTGTTTAAAATAAGATTGCCTAACATAGTTTTATTTTATTATATCTTCAATAGAAACACCAAACGTTTTGGCTAATTCAAATTGGTGGAGCTGAGGGGATTCGAACCCCTGACCTCCTCCACGCCAAGGAGGCGCGCTCCCAACTGCGCCACAGCCCCATTATTAATAACTAATTTTCTTAGCATCTCCCCAAAGTTCTTCTATCTGAT
>JBDRHN010000102.1:0-5001 GCA_043816765.1 bacterium
CAGTTGATTTTGCAATTCAGTCAAAGAACCTTGAGCCATTGCATAAAATTGAACTTTATCTTTATTTGTTTTTCTGCTAAATCCTTCAGCAATATTTGAAGTAATTGAAACTGCCGCTCTCCTCGTTTGACTGATTAAACCGAACCTTTCTTTGTCGGGAAACTGTTCTGTTGTATTGTAAATCATTAAAACCAACTTATGCCCCTCTTGCCAAGCAAACAAACCAGTAAAAGATTTAATTTTTATTTTTTGTTCGTCCATACTAGATACAAAATACTAAATACCAGATACTAACTCCCTCACCATCTCCACCCTCTCCCCAATCAACTCAGCCGTCCCAATATCACGACGATGAAAAACCGGACCCTTAATCTGGCAAACAGCATCTTCGGCTATCTTCTCAGCGCTCACTATATCATCGGCAATCCCGACAACAGCAACAGCCCGCGAACTGCTCAAGTATAATTCACCATCTTTTTCATCAACCGACGCATAATAAATCTTCGCGCCACGAGGCATATCGCCAATTTCAATCTTCTCTCCTTTTACGGGATTATCAGGATAACCCTCTGGCACGGCATACTTGCATACCACAGCTTTCTTAGAAAATTTTATATCCATTTCGCTTAATTTTTGATTAATAATAGCAAGGCAAATATCAACAAAATCAGTTTCCAAAATAGGTAAAACATTCATAGCCTCAGGATCGCCAAAGCGCACATTATATTCAATCAATTTTACCCCGCTCTTGGTAACAATAAAACCGCCGTACATAATCCCCTTAAACGGCTCGCCGCATTCTTCTTCCAAAGCCTTCATAGTCTTAACAGAAATATTATGCGCGTCATCCAAATCTTTTTGCGTCAAAAACGGCAAACATCCCGGATAAGAATATGTTCCCATACCGCCCGTATTGGGACCCTTGTCCCCATCAAATGCTCTCTTGTGATCCTGAACTGAAGGCATATCAATAACCGTTTTGCCGTCAACAAAACTCATCAAAGAAAATTCCTGACCGATAAATTTTTCCTCAACCACCGCATGTTCATCCTCTCTCAAACACTCCATCGCATATTCAATCCCGTCATCTATTCCTTTCAAATGATCGCCAACAACTTTAACCCCCTTGCCTCCGCGCAAACCATCAGCCTTTACGACAAATTGACCGTCAACTTCATTCATAAAATTTCTAATATACTCTTTAACCGCATCTTCCGCCCCATCATCCATAGCCGACAAATGAAAAACCCTAAACTTCGGATTGCCATCAATATTATATTTTGACAAAAGATCGCGTGTAAAAGACTTAGAAGCCTCCAGCCTCGCCAAAGATTTTTTCGGAGCTATAGACTTAATCCCAATCTCTTCCAGCGCGTCAACCGCTCCAGCGCCAATCGGATCATCAGGACCAACAACGGCAAAATCAATATTTTTATTTGCGGCAAATTTTTTCAAATGCTCAAAATCCATCAAATCGCCAATCTCATACTCAGAAGACAAAGCAAAAATCCCCGGATTTTTCGCCTTTGCATAAGTAATAATTTCTGGATTCTTTTGCGAACGGGAAATCGCTTCCGCAATGGCGTGTTCGCGCGCGCCGTTGCCGATAAGTAAAATTTTCATGGTTTATATTTAAAATTTTTATTAACTAATTTTTTTACCCAATTAAAATTTCCGTGCAACCAAATACTAAATACAAAACACCAAATACTCCTTACACCTCACTAATCACATCAAACCCCTTAAAACTCCCAGTAATCGCAAGCCCGATAATTTTCCCCGAACAAATCTTTTTCGCCTTTATCTGCGCCGCTGTTTCATTCAAGGTCGCCCCAGACCCAACCGCGTCATCTACAAGCAAAATATTTTTATGCCTCCCCTTTTCCTCAACAATAATAGTTCTTTTCGCGTTCTCAACTCTGTCAGCAAGTTTATTCAAAGTCTTCTGCGGAACAGCAACTTCTGTTCTGACCTTAGTTATAGAAATCTTCCGCAAACCAAAATATGTTTTAATCTCTAGCTCCTTCATAAACTGAGTCTCCCTTTTCACCGTCGGAGGAATAAATCCGATGCTATCTATTTTATATTTTTTAATCAAATATTCAATACGAGGCTTAATGTTCAAAATCAAATCCTTCATCATTTTTTTATTTTGACTCTGCTTTGCATACAAAAGCATTTGCCCCAGCTTTGTTTTTCCAAATCTTTCAATACTGTAAAAATCAAGATAAAAAAGATTGTCCAAATAAACTTTTGAAAAAGTTGATTTTAGTTTTACCATTCCATCAATAAAACCATCCTTTTTAAAAGCATCATATTTTTTCAAAGTCTTTATATACTCTTCGGCAGTCTTTTGAACAGGCTGTTTTGTTTTTTGACACCAAAACACAAAACCGTCCACCCCCTCTTTTTGCTCTCCAAAAGGAGTAACAAGCAAAAAATTTTCATCAATAATCTTTCTTTTGACACTGCCAATATCACCTAAATAAACATTCTTATTATCATGGTCTTTAATAAAATAAAAAACCTTTGGCGGTTTGCCGATTTTATAAATTTGATCACTCTCTAACAAACGAGGCAAATGTTTAAACAACGCTTGGCGGCTAATATCCAAATAATCCACCAACTCTTTAGCAGTAACCTGCTTATTGTCTTTTATATATTTAATTATTCTATTTAAAGTGTCTGTTTTCATGTTTTAAATATATCATAGTTGACAGTTTACTGTCAACTGTCAACCATATTTGATCGCTTCCTCATCAAAACCTGCCCCAAAAACAAACATCGTTCCGCTCTTTGGCGACAAAACATTTTTAGAGCCAACACCCTCCTTTTCCTCATATTTATCATAAAAGACTATCTCAGAAATATCAAGCCTTGGCGGAGTTTCAACCTCATTTTTACTAAATCATCAATAGATACTTCTTTTAAAACTGCAGAAACCTCTTCAAGAGCCTCCTGCGCCGGTTTAATTCTTTCTGCTATAAAATTAAAAACAGATTCATCATTTTTAAAGCATTCTGCTTCTTGCAATTCTTTTAATCGTCTCAGCGCAACCTCAACCTCCCTAAGATTAGGCATATTCTCACCTCCTTTATTTTTATAATTGCCCAATTCTAATTTTTCAATTTTTCAAAATACTGCAAACTATCCGGACAAAACTTCTCTGTTTTCATCATCTCGTTCAGCTTATCTAAAGACACAAAAAAACCTTTCTCTATCTCCTCTTTTTCAATTATTATCTCCCCGTCAAAAACCGTTTTATACACCGCGGCAATAACATTATCCAATTCAGTTTTATATCTGTCCGTAAATAAATATTCCAATTCAGGATCAATAATTCCAACCTCCTCTGTTGTCTCCCTCTTCGCCCCCGCTAAAAAATCCTCCCCGGAAATTACCCCGCCACCGCAAGTCATATCCCACATGCTTGGATAAATTATTTTATTAGCAACTCTTTTGTGAACAAAAATTTCCCTTTTTGAATTAAAAACAAAAATTGCCACACCACGGTGCATTAAATTTTGCTTTAACACATCCTCTTTTGCGGCTTTGCCGATAACATTATTATTTTCATCAATTATATCTAAAATCTCGGGCATATAATTTATTCAATTCTTTTTTAATATCTTCCTTGCTCGGCAAATAGAGCTGATATTTTTTTGCAAAAATCTTTTTATTGTTTTTTGGTAAAGTATAATCAACAATAAAGTCATCCTTTTCTTTGCAAAGAATAATACCAATAGTCAAGTCTTCATCAATTTTTTTTACTTCTCTGTCATAATAATTAACATACATTTGCATTTGCCCAATATCTTGATGCTTGAGTTCTCCGATTTTAAGATCAATCAAAACAAAACATTTCAAAAGACGATTATAAAAAACAAGATCAACATAAAAATGTTTAACTCCGCTGGTAATTCTTTGTTGTCTCGCCACAAAAGTAAATCCTTTGCCAAGTTCTAATAAAAATTGTTGCAAATTATCAATAATCGCTTTTTCCAAACCACTTTCTGAATATTGACAACTTTCATGAAGCCCAAGAAATTCAAGCACATACGGTTCTTTAAATAGATCTTCTGTTTTTTGAATTACTTGACCGTTTTTTGCCAATTTTTTTATTCCATTTTTATTTCTGCTCAAAGCTAATCTTTCATAAAGAGAGGAATCAAATTGACGACACAATTCTCTTGCTGACCAATTATTCTTGATACATTCAATTTCATAAAAACCGCGTTCCTCTTTGTTTTTTATGCTCATCAAACGAACATAATGCGACCAAGAAAGTTTAAATGATTCTGCAGACAGTGTCTGCACTTTTGAAAACAACAAATAAAATTTTTTTATTTGTTGTAAATTTCTATAGGAAAAACCCCTGCCAAATCGCATGGTTAAATCAATTGATAGTTGTTTTATTGTTTCTTCTCCATATTTCGCCCTCTTTTCTCCTCCCTGTTCAAATTCCACGATTTCTCTGCCAACACACCAATAGGTATGCAACAAAACAGAGTTTATCTTAAAATAAGCTTGCCTTTTACCCTTTTCCAACAAATCAGCCACCTTGGTAAATAGGGCAACATAATCTCTTTTGATAATTTTTGGAGACATTTGTATTTTTTGAGACATAAAAAATAAAATTAAAACTTAAACCATCCTCCCCTACACCCCAACCCCCTCACCCTTCTTCTCAAGAGTCTTCAATCTCTCACCCTCAACCTCTTTCAAAATCTTCTCAGTAACCCGCCCCGCCGGATACTTGCCCGAAAAACACGCCGTGCAAGGATGTTTTAGCTCTGGATTATCATGATGAACAACACAATCAACCAAATCATCAAGCTCCTGATAAATCAAAGCATCCGCGCCAATCGCCTTTGCAATCTCCTTTTCATTCAATTTATTAGCAATAAACTCACTCCTTGCATACATATCAACCCCATACAAACATGGATGACGAAGCGCGGGAGCCGCTGACGCAAAAAATACTTTTTTAGCCCCGGCTTT
>JBDRHN010000103.1:0-5120 GCA_043816765.1 bacterium
CCTCCATTATGGAGGCTAAACCTCCACGCCCTATTCTTTGACTTTGGGGTGCAATTTGATATACTAAAAAGGCAATAATTTTATTAGTTTTTATGCAAATGAAAGATAAAAAGACAACAAATCTAATCCCGCAAGAAGCGATACAAAATAAAATTCTTGTTTTGCGGGACAAAAAAGTTATGGTTGATCGCGACTTGGCGATGCTTTATAATGTTAAACCAATAGCGATGCGTCAGCAGGTTAAGAGAAATATAGAAAGATTTCCGCATGATTTTATGTTTCAATTGACGAATGAGGAAGCTGATATCTTGGTATCACAAAATGTGATACCTTCAAAACAAAGTTTGGGAGGATATTTGCCATATGCTTTTACTGAAAATGGTGTTGCTATGCTTTCTTCGGTTTTAAATAGTAAAAGGGCAATAAATATAAACATTCAGATAATGCGAGCTTTTACTAGGATGCGGACAATGTTTGAGGATTTTAATAAAAACCGGGATTTAATTGAAAAAGTAAAAAAAGACAATGATGAGCGTTTCAGAATTTACCATAAAATAATAGAGGCGCACAGCAAAGATATTAAAACTATTTATAAGCTTTTGACTTCGCCGGAGGAATCGGGGAAAGAGGAAATTGGGTTTAAAATTAATTAAAAATATTAGACTTGTTGCGCAAACTTTATTTTCTTTGTCTTTTGTTAATTTTGAATTTAATTTTTTATATTATGAACCCAAATCAACCAATAAACATAATAATGTTCGGGATGTCCAGTTATACGGATTGGGAAAAGGGTATTGCGAACAGGAATTATCATATTTTGCAGACTTTGGCAAAAGATGAACGAGTGGACAAAATTATAGCTGTTGATTTTTTGCCGATTGGTTTTAATTGGAAAAGAAAGCTAAAGTATTTTTACTGCAATTTAATCAAGGGTGTTACGGCTTGCGATAGGGATAAAAAAATTTGCATTGGCAACGGGGAGACGCGGTTTGGGGATTTTACTTCGCGCTGTTATCAGATTAAAAGCAAAATTTATGTTTATAGTTCTATTGATAATTTAAAGACGGTTACAAAAGAGCTGGCTGAAATTAAAAAAAGATTAGGGCTGGAGAATTTGGTTGTTTGGTCGTATAATCCTTTTATTTCAGACTTGGGAGAGATTAAAAAGATGCTGGGCGCTAAGGCGGTTGTGTTTGACGCTGTTGATGATTGGAGCAAGCATGCTGTTTACAAAAGGCAGAAAAATTTATTAAATAAAAATTATAAAAAAATAAAAGAAGAGGCTGATATTATTTTTACTGTTTCCAAAGAGTTGAAAGAACAGTTGTTTGGCGGTATTTCAAAGGCGCATTGGGCGCCGAACGGGGTTGATGTTAAGCATTTTAAAAAATTAACCGAACGTGTTCCAAATAGCATGAAAGATTTAAAACACCCGATAATCGGCTATGAGGGGGTTATTCAAGACAGGCTTGATATTGATTTGATTAAATATTTGGCGAAAAAGAATCCTGACAAAAGTTTTGTTTTTGTCGGCTGGCTGTGGCGCGGGTTGGATGAAATTATAAACAGAGAATTTGCCAGTTTGGAAAATGTGCGTTTTACGGGTCGCAAGACTTATGATGAATTGCCTGATTATATGCATCTTTTTGATGTCGCGATAATTCCGCATAAGGTTAATGAATTTACTAAATCAATGAACCCGCTTAAAATTTACGAATATTTGGCTTGCGGAAAACCTATTGTTAGTACGAACGTATCGGGGGTTGAGGAGTTTAAAGATTTTATAAAAGTTGCTGAAAATAAGGAAGAATTTAATCAATATATTGGTGAGGTTTTGAATAGCGATAGTGAGGAGTTAAAATTGGCTAGGTTGGCGGAGGTTGGGGGGCGTACTTGGGAGAAGAGGGTGGGGGCGATGTTTAATATAATTACAGATTTGTCGGTTATCACTTGACAAATTTGTTATAAAAATGTAAGGTGACAATATATGCTATATAAACGTAAAATATACAATAAAATAAAAAAGACAATTCGCAACAAAGAGATTATTATTTTGACAGGAATGCGCAGGGTTGGTAAAACTACCCTTTATAAGATGTTCTTTAATGAAATTATGTCTAAAAATAAAATATTTTTAGATCTTGAAAATCCTATTGAGCAAAAAATTTTTGAAGAACAAGATTATAATAATATAATTTTTAATTTTAAGGAGTATGGATTGAATTTAAAATCTAGGGCATATGTTTTCATTGATGAAATACAGGCGATGCCGGAAGTTGTAAAAGCTATTAAATATCTTTATGATCATTATGACATAAAGTTTTTTTTAACGGGTTCCAGCAGTTATTATTTAAAAAATTTTTTTCCAGAAAGTTTGGCGGGGAGAAAAATTGTTTTTGAATTATTTCCATTAGATTTTGAAGAATTTTTAATTTTTAAATCCGGCGATGCCGAAATAAAAAAATTTTATAAAAATTTTAAACAAAAAACGAAAAATAAAAATTTAATTTTATACGAAAAGACAAAAAAATATTATGATGAATATCTTAACCACGGAGGATTTCCCGAGGTTGTTTTATCTGAAAATAAAGATGATAAATTTTTAAAATTACAAGATATATTCAAGTCATATTTTGAAAAAGATGTGAAAGTTTTGGCTGATTTTAAAGAGATAAAAGTTTTTAGGGATCTGATTCTTCTTTTAATGCAAAGAGTCGGTTCAAAAATAGAAATAACCAAGTTATCCGCGCAATTATCAGTATCAAGAGAAACTATATATTCTTATTTGTCGTTTTTAGAACAGACCTATTTTGTTAATTTTATTTCTCCATTTTCTAAAAATGTGGACAGGGAAGTATCTGGGAGCAAAAAAGTATATCTTTGCGATAATGGGCTTCTGAATTATTTCGCCAAGGCAAGCGAGGGCGCTCTTTTTGAAAATTCAGTTTTTTTAAATTTAAGAAAATATGGAGTTATTAATTATTATCAAAAGAGAACAGGTTCGGAAATAGATTTTATTTTAAATCAAAAAATCGCCATTGAAGCAAAAATAAAAGGTTCCGATTTTGATTATAAAAAACTTAAAAAAATTTCAGATTTTTTAAGCATGCAGCAAAGCTATTTGGCGACAATGCATTATAATGATAAGCCGTATTCAATTCTTGGCATTGATTTGTAGCATAGTGGTAGTATTTTAAATTCTATCTCAATTATCCGTAATAAAATATGAATTATTTTGAAGAATTTTCAGGAAAAATTAAAAATTGCAAAACTTATTTTTCCAGATGCTCTTGTTGCCAGCACAGAAAAGTTAGAATTTTTATGCTTCCCGGTGAATTTGAAAATTCTAATAAACATAAGAATCATATTGTTGTAACTGATGAAAATTATTTTGGCGGGAAAACGGGGACTTGCGCGAAATTATGCGATGAAAAAGATTTTAAACCTTTTGAATGTAAAAGCTATCCTTATGATCCTTTTTTTGATAAAAAAGGAAATTTGATTTTAAAAAAAAGCGAATCTTGTCCGTTGAATAAAATTGAATTGAAAGACCATAAATGATGAATGTTTTGATGCGGTTTGGGCGAATGCGATTTTGTTGCATGTTTTTAAAAAAGATATCCAATCGGTTTTAAAAAAATCGCTATACAACACAAACCCATGAAAACCAAAATCCTCATAATTCTCGGTCCCACCGCCACCGGCAAAACAAAACTGGCGGTAAAACTCGCCCAAAAATTTAACGGTGAAATAGTCAGCGCCGATTCAAGGCAAGTTTATAAGGGAATGGACATTGGAAGCGGCAAGGATTTAAAAGAGTATGGAAAAATAAAATACCACCTCATAGATGTTGTGTCCCCAAACACAAATTTTAACGTTGCAAAATTCCAAAAGTTCGCCTACACAGCAATTGACGACATTATAAAAAGAAAAAAACTTCCTATAATCGTCGGCGGAACGGGACTATATATTTCCGCAATCGTTGACGGGTTTGTTTTCCCAAATCAAAACACATGCAAGGTGCGAAAAAATAACTACAACCCCACCCTCCCCCTAACCCCCTCCGCGGAGGGGGTTAGGGGGAGGGTTATTTTAGCGCAAAGCAACAATAACTTTTCCATAAGTTCAAAAATTACAACAACCAGCCCCGACCAAATCCGCAAAAAACTAAACAAACTTTCCCCAAACCAACTCCTCGCGCGCCTGAAAAAAATTGATCCGAAAACATACGAAACAACAGACATAAAAAACCGCCGCAGAGTTCAACGCGCGTTGGAAATTTATTACCTCAGCGGAAAACCAAAATCACAACAAGAAAAACCAAACCCGCGATATGACTGCCTCCAAATCGGAATAAACATCCCCAAAGAAGTTATACATAAAAAAATAGACAAACGTTTAGAACAAAGATTACGCGGCGGCGCAATGACCCGCGAAGTTAAAAACCTCCACTGCAAACAAAAAGTCCGCTGGAAAAAACTGGAAAGCTTCGGGCTTGAATACAAATGGGTAAGTTTGTATTTGCAAAAAAAAATAAATTATCAAGAGATGAAAGAAAATTTGGCAAGAGAAATAAAACAGTTTTCCAAACGGCAAATGACATGGTTTAAACGGGATGAGAGGATTGTTTGGGAGAGTGATGTTAAGGGAATTAAAACATTGATTAATGATTTTTTGTAACAAACAGCGCAACAGACGCCAAGGGTCTGAGCTCAGACCCTTGGCGTCTGTTGCGCCCCCCCCCGTCATTCTGAACGACTTTTACCACCAACCTAAAAAGATAAAAATACTTGATAATTGCATAAAATTGAAAAACAAAATAAGGCAAGTGAAGAATCTCGACGTTCGCGCAATCATTTATAAACACAAAATTTGACAAGTATTTCATCCTGTTCCACAATTGATAAACTAAAAACTGACTATCCACATAATTGGAGGATAACAAAAGTAGAACTAGAGAATCAATATAATTAGTTAGTGTGTAAAAACACCTTCATTTTTTGGCTAAAATATGCTAAAGACAACAAAGATTATGCCAAACAAGCGGGTGTTAAACATATCAGTTTGCCAAAAAATGCAAGACAATGCAAAATATCTGTCAACGTAAATAATTAAAATTC
>JBDRHN010000104.1:0-14835 GCA_043816765.1 bacterium
CGTGACGAAATTTTCAGATTTTGAGGCAAATTTTTCAAACAATTTTTGAGGTTTAGCCCAAGCTAAGCTGAAAAAATTTTTGGAAAATTTGACCAAAATATGAAAATTGCAGTAGGAACTAATTACGCGACAAGTCTAATATAGAAAAGTTGTAATTACTATTGATAACAGAAAGCATAAAGCAGGGGCGTTGGGTAAGGAGTTTTTCAAAAAGAAGGTGCTTGATTTGCTTAAAACAAAATACAAACAAACTAAATTTATTTTTGTTTTTCAATCATCTTCTGTTAATGTTTTATTGGAATTGGCTGATTTTGTTTCTAACATTTTTTATCGAGCATATATTCAAGATGACGAAAAATTTTTTGAAGATTTGCAATTTAAAATAATCCAATTAAAAAATCCGTTACAACAATAACAGATTTTTTAATAAGAAACCTTTTGGGATTGTTCCGGTTTCGCTGGGATATTCGCAAAGAATGCCCTCCACCGGACTTTACCCTAAGGATTTATTCTTGATTATATATTAGCATATTGAGCCCAAAAGTCAACTATTATTCCGCAAGTCGCATTATTTACTAAATTTACTAATTATCAACTCCATGAACACCCCATCCCAAATCGTAGAAAAAATTGAAGAGTGTTTGTCGCAGAAAAATGATGAGGAGTTGAAAAAAGAAATTGCGAATTTAGACGCTGAGGATTTGGCGGATATTATTAATGGTCTTGATCACGGCAAGAAGAAGATTTTTAGAATGATTGAGCCGGAAAAAGCGGGGCAGGTTTTGTTTTTGTTAAACAGGCATTCGCTGAATCAAATTTTAAAAAATATTTCCCGAAAACGTCTAGGCCAGCTTTTTGGGCATTTGAGCACCGATGAAGAGGCTGATGTTGTTGAGATGATGCCTGAATATAGAACAGATGAGGCTTTGGGAGAGATTCCCAGCGAGGACAAAAAAGAGGTTCAGGAGCTTTTAAAATATCCAGAAGACTCCGCAGGTTCTTTGATTCAGAAAGAGATTCTAAAAGTTAAAAAAAACGCGACGGTAAGCGACGCGATTAACAATGTTAGGAAACTTATAGACGAGGGGGAGGAGAATATACATAATTTATTTGTAACAGATGAAGATGAAAAACTTGTTGGAGTTGCGCCTTTGCAAAAGTTGCTTTTAGTCAAACCGGAAACCAAAATAGCTGATATTATGGATTCAGAAATATTGTCTGTTCCTGCCGAGACCGACCAAGAAGAGGTGGCAAATATTTTTAAAGAAAATGATTTGGTCAGTTTGCCTGTCGTGGATTCTGAGAACAGATTGATTGGGAGAATTTTAGTTGATGATGTTATGGATGTTGTAAGCGAGGAGCACACGGAAGATATGTTTAAAATGGCGGGTGTGAGCAAAGAGGATCATGTCTTGGATCCGGCGTTCGTTTCAGTCAAAAGACGTTTGCCGTGGCTTATGATAAATTTGGCGACGGCATTTTTGGCCGCTGGCGCGGTTGGATTATTCCAAAATACTATTCAAAGATTTGTTTTGCTTGCCGTTTATATGCCTATTGTCGCCGGCATGGGAGGAAATGCGGGAACGCAGGTGATTACTGTTATTGTTCGCGGAATCGCGCTTGACGAGATTAAATTCGTCAAAGTCAGAAAATTGCTTTTCAAAGAGATATTCGCCGGATTTGGAAATGGTTTTGCCACGGGAATTATCACGGGAGCTGTCGCTTATCTTTTCAATGGAACTTATATGCTTGGGGTTGTTGTTTTTCTCGCGATAGTGATAAATTTGATCATCGCTGGAATATTTGGCACGTTGGTTCCGCTTACTCTTAAATATTTTAAACTAGATCCGGCGCTTGCCGCTACTGTTTTTGTTACGACCGCGACTGATGTTTTTGGATTTTTGGCGTTTTTGGGGTTGGCTAGTGTGATGTTGGTGTAAAAAAATGCTGTCATCCTTGTAGATGTCAACTAATTCGCTGACAAAAACGCACCTCGTCATCCCAGAAAATTTTTTCCGACTAAACCCGAGCAGCATTATTTTACTTTATTGAAAATATAAAATTAACTAAAGTTTGTTAATTAGATTAAAAAATTTATCTGGGATCCAGGAGTTCGTGCAATACCCCCTGGATTCCAGATAAATTTTTTCTAGTGCATTGATCATGTTTATCGATGTTTATTTCAATCAAAATAAAATAATACTGCTAAATTAACAAAGAGAAAAAATTTTCTGGAATGACGGTGGTACGGTCGCCACTGCGGTAAATCGTCAACGAATTATATAACATTTACAATTCTGAACGACTTCTACCACGAATTTAAAAAATAAAGAGCATAGCGATAAAAGTCATTCAGAATGACAGGTGTTTGGACGCAAACGCGAAAGTCATAAACATTATGAGCATAAACAAAAAAGAGATTTTGGAAAATATTTGTTATACGGAGCTTGCTTATGGGAGGATAAACAAAAAACTTAATCTCAAATTTTCAAAGAAACAGATTGAAGAATTCATATTTAAAATTTTAAAAGAAACCGAAGAAAAGTTTTTTTCAAAAATTGGAAAAAATTTTTATATTACCAATAAAGAGAGCAACATTAAAATTACGATAAATTCAAATACTTTTAGAGTTATAACCGCTGATAGGATTGAGGGGTGAAAGCTAAAGATTTTTTTAAGCCCCGCAGGATTTAACTTTTTTGTAACCCAAGCCTCTTATGAAAATTCGCTTAGTAAAAGATGAGGATTACGCGGCGGTTGCTCGGCTTCATCGGCAGACAATTCGCAATGTGAACTCAAAGGATTATCCTGAGGATATAATCCATGTTTGGTCGTCCAGAACCAACGCGGAACGTTTTCGCGGCAACGCTGACAAATGCAAACGATGGGTGGCAATTCAAAATAATAAATTAAGCACTAACGCACGCATTATCTTGGGTAGATGCCAGCAATTGCTGGCATCTACCCGTGCAATATTCAAATTCCTCTACAATAAAATAATCGGGTTTTGCGACCATAGTTTGGATGGGGAATTTTGGGGATTATATGTGCACAAAGATTATATCGGCAAAGGCGTTGGTTCCCGCCTGCTGAAAACCGCTGAGGACTCCCTCAAAAAATCGGGTTTTAAAAAAGTTGGCCTTAAAGCCACGATAACCGCCAAAGACTTTTACAAAAAACATGGATACAGAGTTATTAAAAAAACTTTTCATCCAATAAAGGACAAAAAGCTGTTGATATTTTTAATGTCTAAAAATTTTTTTTAGGGAGTTTAATTCTGAAGGAAATTTATAAATTTTCTTCAAACTTTTTTACAAATTCTTCTCCTCCCAAATTATGCAACTCTTTCACAATTTCATCTTGACAGTGCAAAGTTCTGCCGCGAGGTATCATTATAAACGGCGGCTGATTCATTTCTCTCTTTTCAGCATACTTTGCCGGCGGCGCATATTTATCATGTTTTCCTCGTCGCGCGTTCTTTTTACTAAAACCAAGCTTGAGAAGAGCCGAAATACATCTATTTCTTTTGAAGGTTTCCAGCTTGCTCATAGGATTTACGCATAACGGACGCTTCTATTATCTTTAAGTTTTAACTGCCCAAACCCATGCAAATTAAGTTCATTAAAAACATAATCGGATTCTGTTTTTGGCACATCAAAATATGTCAGAATAGCGTCGTTGTAAACTTCAATGAGTTCGTCTAAATTTTTGCATTGCGAAATTAATCCCGGCAAGTCTGGAGATGTAATAACAAACCAACCGTTTGGTTTGCGTTTAACGTTAAAATCAATTTTTTCTGGTATTCCGTATTTTTCCCTCACTTGAAATGGATGAGTTTCGGGGAATAAAAAACGAAAAATATTATTGAAAGTCATATAAACTAATATTGACAATTAATTAACACTTTAAATATATCAGTCGCAATTTGCTTTGTCAATGTGCTATAAGTTTTCCCTTAGGCAACAATACTAACCAGCTTCCCCTTCACAAAAATTATCTTCTTCGGCTCTTTGCCGTCCAGCCATTGCTGGATTTTTTCTGAATTTAACGCAAGCTCTTTTGCTTCTTCTTCTGTTATATCCGCGCTGGCGGAAATCTTGTCGCGGATTTTTCCGTTGATTTGGATTACCAGTTCAATCTCTTCGTCTTTTATTAAACTCTCATCATATTTTGGCCAGCTCTGTTTAAATATAGACTCTTTATTTTCCAACTGTCCCCAAAGCTCTTCTGTGATGTGAGGAGCGAACGGGCTGAGAATTTGGAGAAGAGTTAAATAATATTTTAAATCAATCTTTTCTTCGCGTTCAAGGCTGTTTAGCAAAATCATCATTGAGCTGACCGCGGTGTTGAATTTAAAATTTTGAATGTCATTTGTTACTTTTTTGATTGTTTTGTGAAGGAGGGATTCGAGTTTTTTGTTTTCAACATCCGTCTCGGCTATTTTGTTTTTAAGCCTCCAAACTCTCTCTAAAAATCTTCTTGAACCAACCAAGCCTTCAGTGCTCCACGCGATTGCATTTTCAAAAGGACCCATAAACATTTCATAAACTCTCATCGCGTCCGCGCCGTATTTTTCAACAACATCGTCGGGGTTTATTACATTGTTCCAACGTTTGCTCATCTTGCGTCCGTCTTCTGCCATGATTAGTCCTACGTGTTGGAGTTTTGTGAATGGTTCCGGGGTTGAGACGACTCCGATGTCAAAAAGGAAATGGTGCCAAAAACGAGAATAAATCAAATGTCTTGTGGCGTGTTCGGCGCCGCCGACATAAAGGTCAACGGGCTGCCAGTATTTTTCTTTTTTCGGGTCAACCAGTTTTTCGTTATTTTTCGGATCAATATATCGCAAGTAATACCAACAGCTTCCCGCCCATTGGGGCATTGTATTTGTCTCGCGTTTTGCTGGTTCGCCGCATTTTGGACATTTTGTGTTTACCCATTTTGTAATGTTGGCGAGAGGGGACTCGCCGGTTCCTGGGGGTTCGTAGTTTTTAACCTCAGGCAATTCTAATGGGAGGTCTTTTTCTGGAACGGGGTATACTCCTTGCTCTAGCGATAGTTTTAATACTTCAGGTTCTTGTTCTGCGCAAAAATGCCATTCGTTCGGATATACAAGCATAACAGACGCATCAAAAATTTCTCCCATTTTCTGGGGCTGGCCTTTTGGTATTACGGAATAATTCTTGTCAGCCAAAACAATAAACTCACCGGCAAGCGATTTTATTTTTTCAAAATCAAAATTCCAATCAAAACTTTTTTCCACCTGCTCTCTGTCAACATCATCAAAATTTGGTTCAATAAATGAATCAACAAATAAAACTTTGGATACTTTTTTGTTTGTTTTTTCAAGGACTCTTAACGCAACCGGTCCGCCGAGGCTGTGTCCAACCAAAACTGTATCGTTGTTTATTTCAAAATTATTTATAATGTAGTCTGCTTGCTCGTCTACATTTGGCGCGTCGGTATTCGGTAAATCCGGACAAACCGCAGTATGTCCTAATTTTTTTAATTTTTCTTTAAGCCATGTGAAAAAATTTACTTTGGGGCTACCGCCGTAGCCGTGGATTATAATGTAATTATATTTTTTGTTTTTGCAATTTTCATCAGCGACCCAGCCGGGGTTTAATAATTCGCCTTTTGTGAAATTTTTATTTTTTTGATACAATAAACTCGGCATAGATGTGCCGGCGGCATGGTGTAGACCTAGACTTGTCACTCTATGGTCTGAGGGTTCGAGTCCCTCCGCCGGCTCTATGCTATATGACTTGTATGACTTGACATTTTTATCAATATAAGATATATTATTAATAGAGTGACAAGTTCTAGATCTGCACCGGGGACAACAATCCTCGTTGTTATCAAAAGCCTCTGAATTTTCAGGGGTTTTTGTATTTTGAAGAAAATTTCCTACCTCTTTTTTGCAGTTTTCACAATAAACAAGCGGAATTGGCTCTCCCCAATATCTTTGCCTTGAAAAAACCCAATCGCGAAGTTTGTAATTTGTCTCTCTTTTTCCAATTCCGTTTTCTTCCAGCCACTCAATCATTTTTTGCTTTGCTTCTTTTGTGGAAAGTCCGTTTAAAGATTTTGTGATATTTTTATTTTTTTGATATAATTCACATGGCATAGATGCGCCGGCGGCATGGTGCAAACATGGATTTGTCATCCCATAGTTTGAGGGTTCGAGTCCCTCCGCCGGCTCTATGCCATCATTTGACTTGACATTTTTTTTGTTATACTTTATACTTTTAATATTGGGATGACAACTCCAAAATTTGCATCGGGGACAAAAATCCTCATTATCAAAAGCCTCTGAATTTTCAGGGGTTTTTGTATTGTCTAAAATTTCATCAGGAAATTCTGAGTTAATACTTACCCCTTCGCTGGCAAAACATTCTGATTCAACTCTAAGAGAATTTTTAACCCCCATTGCGATAGATACAACATTTTCATAATGCGTTTCCAATGCTTCTGGAATTACTACTTTCCTTATCGGCAAACCATATTTTTCCGCAAACTCAAAATCTCGCTCATCATGCGCGGGAACAGCCATAATCGCGCCTGTCCCATATCCAGCCAAAACATAATCGGCGACAAAAATTGGAATTTTTATATTAGTA
The DNA here is from genome assembly GCA_043816765.1 of bacterium. Lineage (GTDB taxonomy): Bacteria > Patescibacteriota > Patescibacteriia > JBDRHN01 > JBDRHN01 > JBDRHN01. The sequence continues at coordinate 6,621 of JBDRHN010000104.1, forward strand.
ACAGGATTAATCGCTTTGATGCCTTTTATTTCAACACCTGTTTTTTCTTTGGCTAAATCCGTTCGCTCCAAATTTGTTTTGTTTTTCGCTTTTTTAATATACTCTTTAACCTCTTTGATATTGGATATTGGATATTGGATATTGGATATTAATTCGTGTTCCGGACAGATAACCATATAAGTGCAGCCGAAGAGTGTGTCGGGTCTTGTAGTAAATACTTCAAGAGAGTATTCAGTATCTAGTATCTTATATCCAGTATCTGTTTGTGATTCATCTTTGACTTTTGACTTTTGACTTTTGACTTTAAACTTAATTGTCGCTCCTTCACTTTTCCCTATCCAATTCTTCTGCATTTCAATAATAGAATCCTCCCAATCCAAATCTTTTAGTCCATCTAATAATTTTTCCGCGTAATCGGTGATTTTTAAAACCCATTGGCGCATTGGTTTTTGTTCTATTTCGCTTCCGCAACGTTCGCATTTTCCGTCTTCAAGATCTTCGTTTGCAAGACCTGTTTTACAAGAAGGGCACCAGTTTATCGGCTCATGGCTTTCATAGGCTAATCCTTTTTTAAACATTTGAAGAAAAATCCATTGCGTCCATTTGTAATAGCTTGGGTCGGTGGTATTTATTTCTCGGTCCCAATCATAAGTAAAACCCAGAATTTCCAGCTGTTCTTTAAAACGTTTTATATTCTCTTTTGTTGCAACGTTTGGGTGAACCTTGTTTTTTATAGCATAATTTTCCGCGGGGAGTCCGAACGCGTCCCATCCCATGGGATGTAAAACATTAAATCCGCTCATCATTTTAAAACGTGCGGAAACATCGGTTGCGATATATCCTTTCGGATGCCCAACATGAAGCCCCGCGCCGGATGGGTAGGGGAACATGTCTAGGACATAATATTTTGGCTTGTCTTGCTCGTCAGGTGTTTTGTAAATTTTATTTTTTTTCCAGATTTTTTGCCATTTTTTGTCTATTGTTTTGTGATCGTACATAACTAAAATTTGCGCTTCTAAATTGATTATAAATAATTTGGATGAAGCTGCTGAACGTGTCATTAAACTTTACGCAACTACTTGGGCGCCGACGTTGCTCACTGGCATTCTGAATGACTTTTACCGCGAATCTTAAAAAAATAAAATACTTGATAATTATATAAAGTTGGAAGACGAAAATTATGCCCAATCTTACAGACAGGAAAGGACTTGGCGCGCACGCCAAGTCCGCGTTCGTACCGCCACGGGGAATTGAACCCCGATTACCAGGATGAAAACCTGGTGTCCTAACCATTAGACGATGGCGGCATAAATTAGTTAAAAGTCTGTAAAGTCTTTAACTTTTGACTTTAAGGACTTTATGGACTTTACAGACTAACATGAGGCCTGGACGGGAATTGCACCCATGAATAAAGGTTTTGCAGACCTCTGCCTTACTGCTTGGCTACCAGGCCATTTACATTGCCCAAATAATAACAAATTATTTATTTTTTTTCAAGGGGGCGTGCCTTTTTCTCCATTTTTTGCTAAAATAGCATTATGAAAAATTAATAAAGCGGGTAGATGCGAGCCCTCACTCGCACTGAATAAGCAACAACCACTATTTATGCAAAACCCCAAAAAAGAAACGAGCATATTTGACGACCTGATAAAAAAAATAATCCCAATAATCCCAAAGCGGGTAACGCCAAACCACATCACAATGCTTAGGCTTATTTTGATTCCTATTTTAATATTAGTATTTTTGTTCAATCATTTTCTTTTGGCCTTTATAATTTTTCTTATCGCCTCATTCAGTGATGCCATTGACGGCGCGCTCGCAAGGCAACGACAAATGATAACAAAAATCGGTTCCGCGCTTGATCCTCTGATTGATAAAATTCTTATTATTGCTTTAATAATTCTGTTCGCGAAATGCCTGCCATGGCAAATCGTTGAAATTCTAATTATATCCGAACTTGCGACAATCGGCGGCGGCTATGCTCTGCATAAAAACAAAAAAAAGATTAAAGCCAATATTTTCGGAAAACTAAAAATGAACGCAGAAATCCTTGGAATAATCTTATTATTCGCAAAACTAATTTATAAAATTAATTATCTTGATCAAGTGATTACAATAATATTTTTGTTTGTGATAATTTTCTCTTTTACTTCTTTTCTTAAAACTCTAAAAGATTCGTAATTTCCTGTCATTCATGCAGGTGCTACATAATTCGTTGACAGTTTGCCGCAACAACTACGCAGGCACCGTCATTCCAGAAAATTTTTTATCTTTGAGGTTTAGCAGTATTATTTTATTTTGATTAAAATCAATATCAATAAACTATGTAGGATACAATAGAAAAAATTTATCTGGAATCCAGGGGGTATTGCGCGAACTCCTGGATCCCAGATAAATTTTTTAATCTAATTAACAAACTTTAGTTAATTTTATATTTTCAATAAAATAAAATGGTTGCTCGGGTTTAGTTGAAAAAAATTTTCTGGGATGACGAGGTACGTTTTTGTCAGCGAATTATTTGGCATCTGCAGGAATGGCAGGGCGGCAAACACGAAAGTCCTAATATTTATAAAAAATTAAATGCGCCGGTTCTGATTTGTCCCGCGGACACTCAGAACCATAATGCACTTACAGCAACCATCAACGCGCGGGAGTTCACTAACGGGAGACTCCCGCGGGGCTAAATGTTTTGGCAGTTCCGTTTATGGCTTTAATGGATTTAGGGTTCATACGCAATTTAACCAATATAAAATATATTATATAAGGTAATTAATTTTCAATTTACAATTCTCAATTTTCAATAAATGATCAATTTCCAATTTACAAATAATTCTCGACTTTTTTACTTTTGCATGCTTGGCTTAATCTTTTAATTTTAATGATGGGGTTTGAAAATTTAATAATTGAAAAATTGATTGAAAATTAGAAATTGAAAATTGAAAATTTTAAGAGCGGCTTTATTGGTTAAATTGCGTATGACCCGGATTTCGCTCCGTCGGAGTCTCCCCGCGGGGACTCCGACGCGGGAGTGAGACAGCTATTTTATTATATCAACAATCCCATATCAATCTAAAAGTTTTTTCACTTCTTTTTCCAACTCCTCTTTCTTCGGCAAATATAATTGATATTTAGATACAAAAAGTTTGTTAGAAATTCCACCAAGCGCGTATTCAATTTTTATCTCATCTTTATCTGTCCCCAAAATAATACCGATTGGAGGATTGTCGCTGGATTCATTTTCTTCTTTTGAAAAATAATTTAAATACATATTCATCTGACCAATATCAGTATGATTGACCTCATTGATTTTTAAATCAATTAGAACAAAACACTTTAAAATACGGTGATAAAATACCAAATCGACATAAAAATGTTTATTCTTAAAACTGATACGAAATTGGCGACCCACAAAAGCAAACCCTTTACCGAGCTCAAGCAAAAACATTTGCAGATTATCAATAATCTTTTGTTCAAATTCATGCTCAGAGTATTTATAATTTTCAGGAAGTCCCAAAAACTCAAGCACATAGGGTTCTTTGATAATATCTTTTGGGTTTTTAATTATTTGACCTTTTTTAGAAATTTCAAGCACGCCCTTTTTATCTTTACTCAAAGCGATTCTTTCAAAAAGCATAGCATCTTTCTGACGATTAAGTTCGCGAATTGACCATTTTTCTTTAATGCATTGCTTTTCATAAAAATTGCGAGTCAAATTGTCTTCTATGCCGACAAGCTGAACATAATGGCTCCAACTCAATTCGGCAGACACTGTCTGCCATTTTGGATGAGCCGCATAAAAACGTCTCATATCCAAAACATTGCGCCTGCTAAAACCTTTCCCAAATTGAGATTTCAAATCTTTGGAAAGATTATCTAAAAGTTCAGTTCCATACTCTGCCTTAACATTGCCCTTTTGTTCAAATTCAACAATTGTTTTACCTATTTCCCAATATGTTTGGACAAGAATATTATTAACCGATTTATAAGCTTGTTTCCGTCCCTTATCCAAAATGTCGCCAATATTGGAAAGAAGATAGTTATATTCGTTTTGGTTTGAAAGTTTTGTCATAGTAAAAATTATTTACCCCGCCAACCCCACTCTCTCCTTCACCCTCTTCATCATCCTCTTCGCCAGTTTAGAAGCCTTCTTCCTCCCATCCTCCAAAACCTTCAAAACCTCCTCATCACTGATTTTCCCCACCCTCTCCTGAAAAGGCGCAAGGAAGTTTATGATAACTTCAGACAAATCCTTCTTAAAATCCCCGTAACCCTTCCCCTCAAATTTTTTCTCAATATTCTCTTTTGTTAATTCAGACAATAATAAATAAATAGTTAACAGATTATACACAGCGGGACGTTCAGCGTTAAACTTTATCTCAGCCCCCGAATCAGTAACAGCCTTGCTGATTTTTTTTCTGATGGTCTCAACATCATCGGCTAAAGAAATATAATTATAAGCAGACTCCGCGCTTTTGCTCATTTTTTTGGAAAGATCATCAAGCCCCATTATGCGACTGCCGTTGGAATCAATATAGCCTTCCGGAATTTTAAAAGTCTTTCCAAAAGTTGAGTTAAACCTGTTAGCCAACATGCGCGCAAGCTCAATGTGCTGCATCTGGTCTTCCCCCACCGGCACCAAATCGGTTTTATAAAGCAAAATGTCAGCCGCCATCAAAACAGGATAATCAAACAGACCCATGTTAATATTTTCCCTGTGCTGGCTCGCCTTGTCCTTAAACTGAGTCATCCTCTCAAGCTCGGAAATTTTTGCGATCGTGTTCAAAATCCAGCAAAGCTCCGTGTGCTGAGGAACCTGCGACTGAATAAAAATAATATTGTCCTTTGGCTCCACGCCCGCCGCCAAATATATTTTCGCGGTATTGATAATATTTTTTCTAAGCTGAATAGGATCTTGTTTAACAGTTATGGCGTGATGATCCACAATACAAAAAAGAGAAAAATAATCCTCCTGCAATTTCACCCAATTTTTTATTGCGCCGAGGTAATTTCCAATATGCAAAATCCCGCTAGGCTGAACGCCTGAAAAGATAGTTTTGTTTTTCATATTTTTTGATTTTTAAATTATTATTATCACTGTCATTTTTATAGATTTTAACTAATTCGGCTGCAAAATGATTTTTTAAAACCCCCGCGCCAAGGAACTGTCATCCCGACCGGAGCAAAAATTAGAATATTAAATTTTTGTCGCAAGACAATAAATTTAATATTCTAATTTTTGCGGAGCGGAGGGATCCCTTGATGAGTGAGACGGTCTTTATTATATTAGATAAAAATTTTTTTATATTAAACTATGGAAATAAATTTAATGCGCGTTATTGTATTTCTAATCCATTGTTGGCGCAATATGTTTTCTTCGTTCTAAAAGGGATTCCTCCGCTGCGCAAAAGTCTTGATAATAAATTTTATGTCTGCGACAAAAATTTATTATCAAGACTTTTGCTCCGGTCGGAATGACATTACCCAAGCGCGAAGAAATTAAAACATATTATTTTGTAAACGAATTATATAAAATTTACAGGAGCTACAGCTAACCGAGCAATTCCCCCAACCTTTTCTTCTGCTCACCACTGCAAAGATTCGCCAACGCCTCGTCAAAATTTTCATCAATCTGATCCAGCAAATCCCGCAACTTATTAAGCTCAATATTTTTAATTTGACTAGGGCTGATTATTTTTTCAGCCAACATTTGATAAATAGTTTTTTGTATATCTTTTGATAACATCAAATTTTGCTCCACAAGCCTTATTAGCAAACCAGCACACTTTATATCTTTTTTCTTAATTTGCGTAAGCCTTTTTTTAATAATTTCCTTTTCTCGCTTGGGCTGATAAATTTTGTCTTTAGGAATTTTATTCAAATATTTATACAAAGCAACCGACGGAATCAAAAGCAGACGGGTTTCTAAAAGTTTTTCCAAAATATCAGCAGATTTTGTTGCCCGTTGCTCCGCAGGAGTCTCCCGAAGGGGACTCCTGCGAGGGAGCGAAATTTGTTTGCTTTGAGTATTTTTTATTTCAGCAAACTTTTTATTTTGTTTAAATAAATCTTGCAAGTAATTTACAAAATATTCAACCGTTTTGTCAGGATGTTGTCTGTTTTGGTACTCTCCGAGAATTTGCAAGCTCGCCACATCATTTTCAATCTCCTTTAGCGCCGACTTAACCTTGTGTTCTTGGGCATTACCAAAAAAGTCAATCAAAAAACCGTATCGCCAAGCCTGCCCTTTCAGCGCCAAAGATTCAATTTTACTTAGATTAATATTATACTTCGCAAAAATATTCAACAAATCCCGCAAAGCCGCGACGCGGTCGTTCAAGCAGATAAAAACAGTAATTTTATCATTAGTTTTTCGCTTTATAATCTCACTCCCCAAAACCCAAAAGCGAGTATAATTATTCGGATTCTCTTCCAGTTGCCTTGCTAAAATATTAAGCTTATAACTTTTCGCGCAATACTCGCTGGAGATCGCGCCAGCGTTCTTTTCTCTTGAAACTCTCTGCGCCGCGCTTGACGTGCTTTCAGTCTCTTTTGTTTTCGCGTGCGGCATATTTTTTCGCAACCAATCGCTGGATTGCGCCAAACCCTGCGGGTGCGAATCGATAGTTTTTATATTTTTTAAAACCATTTGGGTAGTTTCGGCGACGTCGCCGAACCTACCCCATTCTTTTGATAATAAACAATGCGAAATCGGCAAATACACCTCCCCGATAATTTTCAGTTTTTTTTCAATAACAGTATCAAGAACGATTTTCAACGCCCCTTCTGAAGAATTTTCAACTGGCGCGACGCCATAAGAATGCTCCTCTATGCTCCGATGGGCGGGTAGCCTCGGCGACGTCGCCGAGGCTACCCGTTGTTCCGTCGCAATTTTTTCCAGAATTTGATAAATACTCGGAACCTCAACCATTCCTTTTGAGTTTCCAAAAAACTGTTTAGCGGCTTGCTCGGTATAAGATCCTTTCGGACCTAGATAATAAATTTTATGGTTGGAGTTTTTCATATTATTAAAATTAATTAATTGACCCGCAGGTGTCCGACACCTTTTCTCGGGTCATTCCAGAAAATTTTTTCCATCGCCATTAAACAAACTATTTTGCTTTGATTAAGACCTGATATTAACAGAATCAAAATCAATGTATTGAAAAAATTTATCTGGAATCCAGGGGCTCGTGCAAGTCCTCCTAGATTCCAGATAAATTTTTTACTCTCGCCATTGCATTTAATTTCAAAAATAATATTATTTTTGTCTAAAATTTTTATCTAATGCCGAAGAAAAAATTTTCTGGAATGACAGATTCCCCATAGGAGTTCAACACCCCATAGGGTGTTGAACTCCTTTAATCTTTTGTTTTCCCATCCAACATCCCCAACAAAAAATTAGTCTCTTCCAATGCCCTCTTCGGAAAATCCCCTAAATGCTTTGACGCGGCATTAAAATTTTTAACAAACCCCTCTTTATCCTTTTTAGAAATCGCGTCAAACAACTCTTCGCACACTTTTAAATATGCCTTAATAGTCTTGCGGCCGTAAGGATTTAAAATGGCAATATCAGCGTAAATATTAGGATTCTGCGCCAAAATTCTTCCCACCTCATCCATGCTCAAACGATAAACAGGACTCACAAAACTCAAATTTTCTTTTATATCAATATTCAACTCTTTCAAAACCATGCCGGTTGTAATCGCCGTAAAATGCGTCAACGCCTGAACAACCCCCATAGCTTGATCATGCTTTTTTGCAGTAGTAATTTTAATTCTCGCCCCCTGTTTAGTTAAAACATTTTTTAGCCATGGCAACCAGTTTTTCCCCCGAGCGGGACATAGAACAACAGTCTGTCCCTGAATAGACGGAACAGTAGGACCAAAAATATTATGCATCCCGATAACTTCAATATTTTTCGGCGCGGTCAACATCGCCTTTATCGGCGCTTCTTTGATAGAAGTTAAATCAGTCAAAAGCGAACCGGATTTTGCAAAAGGCGCAACCTCTTTTATCACACTTTCTGTTTTATCAATAGGAACGGAAAAAATAACCACATCGGATTTTGAGGCCAGTTCTTTGTTGGTCAATTTTGTTTTCACGTCAGAAATCAAAACATTATAACCTTGCTCTTTAAAAAATTTAGCAAACCATTTTCCCATAGCGCCAGTCCCGCCGATGATGCCGATTGTTTTTGGGTTTTTAGTTGTCATAA
>JBDRHN010000105.1:0-5519 GCA_043816765.1 bacterium
CTGAAATGTTCGGTTACGCGACAAGCCTTCGTTCCATGACGCAAGGACGCGCGAGTTACTCAATGGAATTTTTGAAATACGCCGAAGTTCCTCGCAATGTCGCGGAAGCGATTAAAACGGCGAGAGGAATTGGCAAGGAAGAGAAGAAGAAATAAAAATAATAATTAAATCCGCCGATATATCGGCGGATTTTGGTTTTATTTTGTCAGAGTAGTCGGATTTGAACCGACGACCTCTCCGTCCCGAACGGAGCGCTCTACCAGCTGAGCTATACCCTGGTGGTTTAATTTTCAATTTCCAACTAAGATTAATATACTATAAAACTGCGTTTTGTCAATAAAATCAAGTTATTTACTTAATTTTTAAAAAGTATTATAATAAGGTCAGATAACAAAATTTTATGGAAAATAAAACAACAAAACCAAAACATGTAGCAATTATAATGGATGGCAACAGGCGATGGGCGAAAAAAAATGGATTAAAACCATTAGAAGGCCATAAAGCGGGGGTTAAAGCATTAGAAAAAATTGCGGAAGCATTTCAAAAATATGGCATTGGAGTTCTAACAGTCTTTGCGTTCTCAACTGGAAATTGGAACAGGTCAAGAAGCGAAGTCAATTATCTAATGAAACTTTTAAAGCATACCATTAAAACAAAAGTAAAAAAATTTCATAAGCAAAATATTAAATTAATGGTCTCAGGAAAACTTAAAGATTTGTCAAAAGATTTGCAAGAAGTCATTCATGAAGCTGTTAAGCTTACTGAAGACAATACAAATGGAATTTTAAATATTGCCTTGAATTATGGCGGACGAGAAGAGATTATCAGCGCAGTGAAAAAAATAATTAAAGAAACAAAAGGGGAGATTAAAGATATAACAGAAGAAACTTTTAAAAAATATCTCTACACAAAAGATTTGCCTGATCCTGATTTGATGATTCGCACAAGCGGAGAACAGCGAATGAGTAATTTTTTGCCATGGCAACTGGCGTATTCGGAGCTTTATTTTTCAGATAAATATTGGCCGGATTTTGACGCTGTGGAGTTTGATAAAGCCATTAGTGAATATGAAAGAAGACAAAGGAGATTTGGGAAGTAGAGACGAGGCACTGCCTCGTCTCTACGAGTTTATTTTATGAACGATCTATTTGACAGCAATATAAAGAAAATATCACCATTAGCAGAACGAATGAGGCCTGTTATTTTAGATGAATATGTCGGGCAAGAAAATCTTGTCGGGGAAAAAGCTGTGTTGCGGCAAGCTATAATAAATGACCAGGTGCCGTCAATGATTTTTTGGGGTCCTCCGGGAAGCGGCAAAACCACCTTAGCGCGTATAATTGCCCAAATGACAAAATCTGTTTTTGTTCCTTTCTCCGCCATCTCGTCGGGAGTAAAAGACTTACGACAAGTGATGGCGCAAGCAAAAGAAAGAGCGAAGCTGCACAGCCATCGAACCATTTTATTTATAGACGAAGTTCATCGTTGGAATAAAGCGCAACAAGATTATTTATTGCCCGGAGTAGAAGACGGGACGATTATTTTAATCGGCGCGACAACCGAAAATCCATCATTTGAGATAAATTCAGCGCTTCTTTCTCGTTGCAGAGTTTTTGTTTTGGAAAGTCTCACGGTTGAAAATATTGTTTTACTTTTAAAGCGGGTGATTAGCGACCAAAACAGAGGCTTAAAAAGTGTTTTTAATGAAAAAATAAAATTTGATATTCCTGATGATGTTTTAAAATATTTAGCGATAGTAGCAAGCGGCGATGCCAGAATAGCTTACAATGCGATAGAGCTTGGGGCTAAATCAGCGCAGATTAAAAATTCAACAGTCAAAATTACCAAAGAAGACATTGAAAAGGCGCTCCAAAAAACGCACCTGCTTTATGACAGAGCGGGGGACCAACATTATAATATAATTTCCGCGCTCCACAAAAGCATGAGAGGAGGCAATGCTGACGCCGCGCTTTATTGGCTGGGCAGAATGTTAGAAGCCGGGGAAGATCCGCTTTACATCGCCCGCCGCCTGATTCGTTTCGCGTCCGAAGATATTGGAATTGCAAATTCTCAAGCTTTAGTTCAAGCGGTCGCCGCTTATCAAGCTTGTCATTTCATAGGCATGCCGGAGTGTAATGTTAATTTGGCGCAAGCGGTTGTATACATGGCAAAGTCGCAAAAAAGCAACGAGTTGTATTCCGCGTATCTGCAAGTTCAAAAAGATATAAAAGATTTTCCAAACGAAGGAGTGCCATTGCACTTGCGCAATGCGCCGACGAAGTTGATGAAAGATTTGAACTACGGCAAAGATTATAAATACAGCCCAGACTTTGATTATAATGAGAAACAAGAATATCTGCCGGAGAGTTTGAAGGGGGGGAAGTATTTGAAGAGTTAAAATTTTAATCTGTGTTTTTCAGCGCCCGAAGGGTCAGTGTTCATCTGTGTCTAATTTAAAATAGGACACAGATGAACACTGACTAAAGCGCAGATTAACGCAGATAGATAGAATTAAATATTTATAAAATAAAATGTCCCAACCAACCCCACCAACTTGCCAAACAACAAAATCCGAAAAACACAAACCATTCAAAGGCAAACCAAAAGTGGCCTTTTACTCTTTAACATCCTGCGAAGGATGCCAGTTTGCTATTTTGGATTTAGGAAAACGACTTTTGGATTTGACGAAAAAAATTGACATTGTGCAGATGCGGCTCATTGAAGAAGAAATTGACAGGGCAAAATATTATGATATAGCGGTTATTGAAGGCGCGCCGATAGAAAAAAGTAATTTTTCACTTCTTAAAAAAGTTCGCAGAAAGGCTAATTTTTTAATCGCCATCGGAGCTTGCGCCAATCTGGGAAATTTTATGAGGATAAAAAATTGGCGTGACAAAGAAAAATTAATAAATTATGTTTACAAGTGCAGTGATAAGCTAGATAACCCCGATGTTTATCCGATTGATAAAGTAGTAAAAGTTGACTACAAAATCCCCGGATGCCCGCCAAACGCGGAAGATTTTTTAAACGCAATTTCTAATCTACTGGAAGGAAGAATGCCGTATATGCCAAAACGTCCCGTATGTTATGAATGCCAGAAAAATGAATATGAATGTATTTTACAAAACTATTCGGAAAACGGAGGAAAAGTTTGTTTGGGACCTTTGGTTCAAGGCGGTTGCGACGCGATATGTTTGAAAAGCAAAATGCCTTGCTGGGGATGCAGAGGATTAATGGAAGGAGACAATATAAGAAATACGGAAAATTTGTTAAAAGTAATTCAAAAAGACCACAGCCAAGAAGAGATTGATGCGGCGATGGAGGTGTTTGGAGTTAAAGATGATGTTAAGGGGAGGGTTGAAAAGAATAGTGAGAAGGATAGGAATACAAAATTGAAAAGTCAAAATAAAAAATAACAATTTAAAATGTCAAAATCCAAATTGTTTCAAATTATTCCAAACAAATGTCAAAGCCCAAAGATTAAAATTTATCTAATTTAAAATATTGATTAAAAATTATTATTTTGTATTGCCAACAAAATGGTTGGGGTCAACAACAAAATCAAGCATATTTAGTTCTTTATTACAAGTAATTAGTCTATTATTTTTATTAAAATTAAATCTTAAAGTTAAAATTATGATTGAAAGAACAATTAATAAGAATATAATAATTTATTTGATGCTTGGTTTGTTGGCAATAAAAAATAATTAACTCTGATTGAATTTTAACATTTTAAATTGTCATTTTTTATTTTGATATTTACATTTTCAATTTTTATGTCCGACACCCAACAACAATCCCTAGAAATGCACCTGCAACACCACGGCAAACTGTCCGTAAAGAGCAAGGTCAAGGTAACAAATAAAACCGAGCTAAGCCTTGCTTATACGCCTGGCGTTGCCAGTCCTTGTTTGGAAATTGCAAAAGATAAATCAAAAGTTTACGACTACACATTCAAAAAAAATACAGTTGCCGTCGTTACAGACGGCTCGGCTGTTCTTGGTCTTGGGAATATCGGACCGGAGGCGGCTCTGCCTGTGATGGAAGGAAAAGCTTTGCTTTTCAAAGAGTTTGCCGATATTGACGCTTGGCCTATTTGTTTGGATACGCAAGATGTAGAGGAAATAATTAAAACAGTAAAATTTATCGCGCCGGGTTTTGGCGGAATAAACCTTGAAGATATTTCAGCTCCGCGTTGTTTTGAGATTGAAGAAAGACTGAAAAATGAACTTGATATTCCGGTTTTCCATGACGACCAACACGGAACCGCGGTTATAGTTTTGGCGGGATTAATCAATGCTTTGAAAGTAGTGAACAAAAATATTGTTCAAGTTAAAATTTTAATAAACGGAGTCGGTTCCGCGGGCGTGGCAATCGCCAAACTGCTGCTTTTCGCCGGCGCTGAAAACTTGCTGCTCGCGGACTCAAAAGGCGCAATATATTACGGACGAGATGATTTGAATGACACAAAAAAAGACTTGGCGCTAAAGACTAATTTACCGCATATGAATTTCAACAACGTTGCGGGTGGGTTCGGCGACGTCGCCGAACCCACCCGCAACGTAGAGACGCATTGCAATGCGTCTCTACAAAGTAGCGGTTGTTGCGTTCGGGGGAATTTAAGAGAAGCAATCAAAGGCGCAGATGTTTTTATTGGAGTTTCAAAAGCGGATTTGGTGGATGAAGAAATGGTAAAAAGTATGAATAAAAATTCGATAATTTTTGCAATGGCAAACCCAAATCCTGAAATAATGCCCGATTTGGCAAAAAAGGCGGGAGCCGCCGTTGTGGCGACAGGCAGAAGCGATTTTGAAAATCAGCTTAACAACGTTTTAGTTTTCCCCGGCATATTCCGCGGCGCGCTTGATAATAATATTAAAAAGATAACTGACAACATGAAATTAAACGTCGCCAAGGTCTTGGCTGGTTTGGCGGAAAACCCGACAGCGGACAAAATAATTCCTGATGTTTTTGATAAGAGGGTGGCGGGGGCGGTGGCGGGGGCGGTGAGGTGAGATTAAAATTATATAAATTTATATTTTATGACTAATCTGTTTACATCGGCAGCCAAAAAATAAACTCAGCTCCTTCCCCGTTCACCCCGCTGCTTTTGACGTCAACCTTTCCGTTATGCGCCTTAATAATCTTTTCAACCAGATACAGACCCAATCCGGTTCCGTCAGGGCGGATGTTTATCGCGTTTGGCAGGCGGGAGATTTTTTGGCTCATACGCAATTTAATCAATGTCAGAGGTTGTTAAGGATTTTTGATTTCATTCAAATTCATTCAAATGTTTAAAAATTTTCAATTTTCAATTTCCAATTTTCAATCAACACAAATTGCCAATTTCAGACTCTCCTTTCATTTGACTATTAACCCCCAACGGCGCTTGTGCTATCATAAAGTAAGTTGCAAAAAATTAACTTGAATAAATTAAACATATGTCTTTTCCAAAAACCACCATCAACACGCGAAAAAAATACACGCCCCAGTTTAAATTTAATTTAACCAAAGAAGCG
>JBDRHN010000106.1:0-2777 GCA_043816765.1 bacterium
TTAATTTCGTCCGCGCGTTTTGAACTTCGGTAAGAACATACGCATTCCCAGTGTCTGCGGAAAATGTGGAAGTAATTCCTGACGCTTCTCCTTGCGTGTTTACGTTTTCGCACGAAACCGAATTGCTGTAAATGTATGGCGGATAAGTTGCGCTATTTGATCCGGTATCAATACTTGGTTCGTCGGAGCCGCCGTTGCTGTCGGATAGAAAAGATGGACCGCTGTAAGCGACACGGAGACTTGCCGGAAGACGAATCGGAACAAAGCTATTAGAAAGCTCATAACGATCAAAACTCCAATACTCGTCATCTCCATTATTACCGTCTGTCAGCTCAATGCTGAACTTGTTAAACTTCAAATCAGGGCGATACACTTTGCTTAAATCAACAAAGTATGTGTGATACTCCCCGTCTGTTTCTACCGAGTAAAATTCTACTGGATTATTCCAGCTTCCGTTTTCATCACGCAAATATACTATTCCTTTTGAGCTAGAACTGCTGTTGTTGCCTAAAATTTTAGCTCTAAAAGAAAGAGTAATATTTTTAGCGGTCATGAAAAAAGGAAGCTCTGGACTTTCAACGCCCGGATTCTCGCCCGTAACGCGAACAGACCAACTATCCAAATCGCCGACAGATTCCATTGTATTATTGCCATGTTTCCATCCGTTTGAATCATCCTTGGAAAAATCCCGCTCCAAATACGCCTGTCGCACAAATTCATATATAATGCCTGAACCATAACCGATGATTTTTGGTGCTACTGCTGACCAAAGGTCTTCGTGGGTTCCTTTTGTTGTAAGATATTCATCGTTTTTGTCCAATATTGCTTTTACTGCATCCCATGAATTTGGAAAGGTGTAGTTGTAATCTGTCAAATATTCATCTTCATATTGAGCAACCTTTTGCCCATCGGAATTTAGAATATAATAATCTCCATTTTCATAATAATTATAATCACTAATTCCAACTTTCGGCAAATTTATTCCCGCATGTTTGGTTTGAAACAGAGTGCCATCGCTGAAAAAATGGTTTGAAGTATATTGCTGAAGTTCGTCAAAAGCGATTTTAAGATCAGAACCGGACGAAAACATATTTACAGGAAATTCAAACAAATAATTATATTGCTGAAAAGAAAATTTGCCTAATTCTTTTTCGTAATAATCTTCTCCATACCCTGGCATATGATTATCATTTCTAACATGCGCCGGCGAACCCATATCAGCTAATAAATGAAGCGTTTCTCCTATCGCTCTCCAGCCATACGCGAAATTGCGATTTTTCAACGCATCTTGAAAATCAAAATTATTATCAGGAGAATCATACGCCCACTGATAAGTGGAAACATTTTTTAAATCAGTCGCAAAATCAGTTAATCGGTCATAAGCTGGATCGTAATGCGGACCATTGTAAAAATGATTCGCGCATTTATTGGATTGAATAATATTGCCATAGACAAGATTATTCACATCAGCGCTATCGCCTAGCTTAATAGACCAGTTGACTTCATTGTAGTTATCCCGGGTATTGCTTGAACCCGCGATGTCATAATCAGCGGTTATTCCGCCCAAAACTATATACAGCTTGGCAGATTCAGATAGCTCTATCCCAGTACGATTTTCAAAATGTTCAATACACTTTGTGTTCAGATACATATGCGTGCCATAAACACTTGTATTTCCTGCTTTAATAAAATCCTGCAACTCTTGCAAACAATATTTTGTTTCATCGCGATATGCCATAAAACCAAACGTTTCGCTTGTGAAAATGAATATTGCCAACAATGACAAAAACAAACTTTTGAACAAAAATCTTTTTTTCATGGTTTAATCCTTTCATGATTAAACAGGTTTAATTTACCAAAATTCCTAAAAAACAAACAAAAACAAGATCTAATCAAAAAATTCAATCTTTCATCTTTATCACCTTTTCCTTTCGTTTAACCAGTTGTTTTATTTAGTTGTAATGAACAGCCCCTCCTAGTTTGTCCTCCTTTCTTTTCCTCCTTGGCTTGCCATAGCTTTACGAAGGCAGCCTTTTTTATGTTAAATAATTTAACATCTTGATTAATGTATTTTCCAGCCGTTGTAGCCAGTATTCCAAATATCTTTTGAACCTTTTATAATTTCACCATTTATATTATGAATTATCACCCATTCCGCAGTTTCACTATTTTTTTCTCTCATATATCCATTTAAAATATCTTCCCCCTCTTCTTTTAATTCTTCATCGGTTTTTCTATAAAAACGTTTTTTTGCTCCATCCCATCTATTGTGTTCATATTTAGGCCTATATATATATATAAGCGCCTCCTCCCGATCCCCATTAACCAACGCCTCCGCATACAACCGTACCGCCTCTTCTGGCGTTTCGCAATACTCTATACCACGCAGTTTCATTCCCAAAATATGCATTTTTTTAGCTTGCTCTGGATTATCTTTTGTGTATTGCACCCATAAAACCCTGCAAAGAAAAAAAACTATCACAATCACAATCGGATAGACGATTAAACGTATTATTAAATTTCTTTTTGATTTTTGATCCATATTTTTAATAAATTCATAACTTTATTAGCTTATAATAAAGCCATAAATCTGTCAAAAAAAATTTTCTCAAAAAATTATTTTCCAACGCATCTTGAAAATCAAAATTGTTATCAGGCGAGTTAAACGCCCACTGGTATGCTGAAACATTTTTTAAATCAGTAAAAAAATCAATTAATCGATCATACTCTGGATTGTAACGAAAACCATTGAAAAAATGATTAGCGCATTTGTTAGA
>JBDRHN010000107.1:0-34979 GCA_043816765.1 bacterium
CATCTACTGAAAAAGAAATATTATCAACAGCGGTAAAATCTTTGAATTTTTTTGTTAGATTTTCTGTTTTGATTATTTGAGACATAAGATGTTTGTTGAACTGGGGATAATTTTAGCACTTAAATGGGGAATAGTAAAATACTTTTTAAAAAAAGATACAAGGATACAAGAAACAAGATACAAACAAATTCCAATAATCAATATTCAAATTCCAAACGTTTGATTATTGGAATTTGGTTATTGATTATTTTTTGGTTATTGTATCTTGTGTCCTTGTATCTTTGCGGCTAACTTTAAAATTTCTCCCTAAATCTAATTTCGTCTTGGAAATCTCTAACTTTCACCTGCGGTTCTGTAAACATCGGAAAATGTTTGTTTTTATGACGCATAAAAAATCTGCGCCCCGGCGGAACGGCGGGCATAATCATTTCTGCGGAAAAAATATTTTCTTCCAATTTGCTTCCGGCAACCCTAATGGGGTGTCCAATCTTAATTTCAACTGATGGAAAATTTTCGTTTTGTTCCAACTGAACTTTCCACTCGTTTTGTTTTATATCTAATATCACAAATTCAGTATCACTATTTTTTGATAAAACAAATCCGGCAAGCCTTCCCTCTTCAGGATGCGACCAAAAGTCCGCTTGCCTGTTAAAAATCTTTTCATAAAATGGCGCTCGTTCCCCTAAAACATCATCAATTACTTCACCCAGTCCAAATCTAAAAAATATTCCTCCGAGTAAAATACTTATCGTAATACTGGCGGCAACAAGAATCGGCAAAGGATAGCGGTATCCTTTTTTGGTACGCTTTATGTCGTAATTTACTATTAAAACAAAAAGCGCCAAAAACAGAACCCAAAAATAAGGCAATGTAAGCAGTATAAATTCAAAAAAACTTCTGTTGATTTGTTTATATGCCGACCAGTCATTATATTTTAAAAGATATATGATAACAGAAAAAGCAAGTCCCCCGATTATAAGCGCGAGAACGCCAACAGCCCAAATAACATAATTTTTCAACAAAAAATGCCATTTTGATTTTTGGCCGGACTTTTTCTCTTTTATTTTCCCAAGAATTTCTTGGTCAAATTTTTCGTTGTTTATCATATAAGCGGTTAAAGGTGTTGGACGCCTCCTTGAGCGTCCAACACCTTTTTAAATTCTTTTTTTGCTTTATTCATAAGCGATGCCACTGTTCCCATCGGTTTTTGAATAATGTCTGAAATCTCCTGATAGCTTTTCTCTTCAAAAAATTTTAAAATTATTATTTCTTTATATCTTTCGTCCAGATTGTTCAGTATTTTGAAAATATTTTTTCTCAAAAGCCGGGTGTCTATATTCTTTTCCATTTCAAAATCAAGGATAAATTTTTGCGCGTTTGTGTCTTCCAGTTCAACGGCATATCCTTCGGGGCGCGCCTGTTTTTTTCTGTGCTGGCTTATCACCTGATTGTGCGCTATGCGATAAATCCATGATGAAAATTTCAGGTCGGTGTCAAAATCGTTTAAGTTTAAATAGGCTTTTATAAATACATCTTGCAAAATATCTTCTGCGTCTTGCGGGCTGACATTTGATATTCGCCTTATGTAGCCGTAAAGCTTTGTTTTGTATTTTTTAATGATGCCCAAAAAACAGTCTTGGTTTTCAAGAGTTAAAGCGACTATTTGTTCGTCGGTTTTGTTTTCTAGGTCTTTCTCGTTAATCATCAATGATAGCTTAACCTTATATTTTGTAATACGCAAAATTGCGGGGGTTTCTTTTTGGTTGGTGGATTTTGTTGTTTTTGTGTGTTATTATATAGAAAGATTTTTATCAAATTAATTTTTAATATGGAAAAAGATTTTTATTCGCAATTAGAAAATTTACTTAAAAAAGATTCGCGTTTTGTTGATCAGGGTGGTGATTTATTAAAAATCAATGTAATTGACGCCGCTTATATGGGGGATAACAAGCTGGTTGAGCTTTTGCTGTCTGATAAAATTTTTAAAACCAAATTTTTCAGCAAAGTTAAATCCCCCTCTGATCCCCCTTTGCGAAGGGGGGAAGAATATTGGATTTTTAATATCAATGATTTTGCGGGCTATATTCAGGATAAAAATTTTTTGGCTGATTCTTATACAAAATACCGCAATAAAATCGGGCTGAATATTGGCGGCAAGTTTTTAAACGAACGCAAAGAGGTGTCGCTTGTCTGGCCGTTTAAGGATTGCGTTTTGGAGGGCGGGGTGGAAAAAGAGGATGAAAAACGCCATGAGCTGTTTTTTAATGAGATTTTGGCGCAAGATGAGATTGATAAATTGCTGGCGCCTAAGGTTTTGACCGGATGGAAAAGATATACTGCTAGCGGTGAAATCCCCCTTAATCCCCCTTTGAAAAAGGGGGAAAGCCCCTCCCTTTCGCAAAGGGAGGCTGGGAGGGATTTTTTGAGGCGCGATGAAAACGGAACAATCCGCGAAAATCTAATCATAAAGGGCAATAATTTGCTGGCGTTGCACTGTCTAAAAAAACAATTTCAAAACAAAATAAAATTAATTTATATCGATCCGCCATATAATACCGGTAATGATTCGTTTGGTTATAATGATAGTTTTAATCATTCCACTTGGCTTACTTTTATGAAGAATCGGCTAGAAGTGGCAAAAGTTTTATTGAGAGACGACGGGGTTATTTTTATTTCTTGCGATGACAATGAGCAGGCGTATTTGAAAGTTTTGTGCGATGAGGTTTTTGATAGGGGAAATTTTATAGCAGATATAATTTGGAATTCTACTAAGTCCGTTACTAATACGGCAATTGTATCGGTGTCGCATACTCATAATTTAACTTTTGCTAAAAACAAAAATTATTATATTAGAAACAGACACGAATTTAGACTTCCTGAAAATGGAGAAGGTTTTTTCAACCCAGATAATGATCATCGTGGTGCGTGGAAAGCAGATCCTTTTCAAGTTGGTGGTTGGAGACCAAATCAACAATATGAAATTAAAAACCCAAAAACAGGCAAAATATATAAGCCAAACGAAGGATGTAGCTGGAAAAATGATTATGAAAAATTTCAAGAATTATTTAAAGATAATAGGATTGTTTTTGGATCAAATGGAGAAGCTGGTCCACAAAGAAAAAGATTTTTAAGCGAGGCGGAAGAAAGAGGAAAAGTTATAAAAACAATTTGGGATGATATTGATACTACAACCAATGCGACAATTTCACTGAAAGAATTAATGGGAAATAAAGTTTTTGAAAATCCAAAGCCTGTAAATTTAATCAAAAGGTTTTGCCAGATTGGGACAAAAAAAGACGATATTATTTTAGACTTTTTCGCCGGTTCTGGAACAACAGCTCAAGCGGTTTTGGAATTAAACAAAGAAGACGGCGGGAATAGAAAATTTATTTTAGTGGAACAGATGGATTATGTGGAAAAAATTACGGTTGAAAGGGTTAAAAAAGTTATTGAAAAATTAGCTAAAGAGGAGAATCTTTTTAGCGGAAAAGAAGGGTTAAATTTTGTCTATTGCGAGCTAATGAAATATAACGAATTGTTTGTTGAAAAAATACAAAAAGCCAAAGACGCAAAAGATGTTTTAAAAATTTGGGAAGAAATGAAAGAGAAAAGTTTTTTGAATTATAATGTTGATATTAAAAAATTTGACGAGGCGATTGATGATTTTAAAAAACTTCCGCTTGAAAAACAAAAACGCGCTCTTTTTGATCTCCTCAATAAAAATCAGCTTTATGTAAATTTGAGCGAGATTGAGGATCGGGAGTTTGGGGTTGGAGATGGGGACAAATTGGCGAATGAGGGGTTTTATGGGAAATAAAATTATAAATTTATGGAAGTAATATCGCAAAAAGAAAAAGAAATGGAAGATGAATTATTTTATGAAATTGACATGTTTAAAAAAACTTGTGATAGGTTTTCTTGTTGGAATGAATTATGTCAATTTAGAAAAAATTTATTGATAGAATCACTGGCAACGCATACTAGAGTTTTAATTGATTTTTTTTATTGTGATAATAAAAAATTTCCAGATGATGATATTATAGCGCAGGATTTACTACCCGATAATATTGTCTGGAAAGAAATAAGACCGCAGGAATTACCTCAAATTTTAAAAGATGCAAAAGTTAAAGCTGATAAACAATTAGCTCATTTAACTTTAAGTAGGCTAAGATTAGAAAGGGAAAATAAGAAGGGGTGGGATTATAAACAAATAAATCAAGAAATGAATAAAATTATTGAATGTTTTAATAATGTTAAAAATACGACTGACAGAATCTAAAAATCGTCAAAAATAAATATGGATAACCAAGAAAAAAACAACCAAATAATAATCTACAATACCGAAGACGGGGAGACGAAAATAGAGGTGCAGATGGAAAATGAAACGGTTTGGCTTTCGCAAAAGCAGATGTCCGAGCTTTTTGATAAAGACGTTAGGACGATAAATGAACATATTAAAAATGTATTTTTTGATGGAGAATTGGAGGAAAATTCAGCTATCCGGAAATTCCGGATAGTTCAAAAAGAAGGAAATAGAGATATTTCTAGAGATATTGAACATTACAATTTAGATGTAATTATCTCTGTGGGTTATCGCGTAAGCTCGTTGCGCGGCACGCAATTTAGGATATGGGCAACGCAGAAATTAAAAGAATATATTATAAAGGGTTTTG
The DNA here is from genome assembly GCA_043816765.1 of bacterium. Lineage (GTDB taxonomy): Bacteria > Patescibacteriota > Patescibacteriia > JBDRHN01 > JBDRHN01 > JBDRHN01. The sequence continues at coordinate 4,674 of JBDRHN010000107.1, forward strand.
TCATGGATGACGAGCGATTAGCTGAAGGCAGAGTGGCAAAAACATATTTTGAAGAATGGGAAGATCGAATTAGGAGGATCAGAACATCGGAAGCTAATTTTTATCAAAAAATCCGAGATGTTTTTGCCACCAGCGCTGATTATGATCCTAAAACAGATTATGCCAAACTATTTTACGCGACTGTGCAAAATAAATTTCATTTTGCTATTACAGGATTGACTGCGGCAGAAATTGTTTCCAGCCGAGTTGACAGCCGAAAAGAAAATATGGGTTTAACGAATTGGAAAGGCGAAATTATTACGCGCGAACAGGCGCAAATTGCTAAAAACTATTTACAGGAATTAGAACTTAAAAGATTAAATTTATTGGTAGAGCAGTTTTTATCTTTCGCGGAATTGCAGAGCGTGGAACAGAGGGTAATGTATATGAAAGATTGGATTAAAAAGCTGGATGGTTTTTTGATTTTAAATGATAAAGAAATTTTACAAAATGCAGGAAATGTTTCGCATTTAGAAATGGAAAATAAAGTAAGAACTGAATTAAAAAAATATAACGAGCAAAAATATTTAGCCGAAAGAAAATAAATTAAGCCTCAAAATTTTCTTTACGAACAATTAGACAGCGCGGCAAAAATGGGATTTCTTCCAAAAGAAATTCCAAATTTTATTGCAAAAAATTTAAACCCTGCTTTTGAATTGCGAGAGTATCAAAAAGAAGCATTCGCTAGATTTTTCCATTGTTATAATTGTGAATATGAAAAAAAAGAATACCCGATTCATTTGCTTTTCAATATGGCGACTGGTTCGGGAAAAACTTTGATAATGGCGGGGTTGATTTTATATTTATATGAGAAAGGATATAGAAATTTTATTTTTTTCGTCAATTCAACGAATATAATAAAAAAAACGGAAGATAATTTTTTAAATAATTTATCTAGCAAATATTTATTTAACGGCAAAATAATTTTTAATAACAAACAGACGCAAATAAAGCAGATTAATAATTTTGACGGGGTAAGCGCGGACGATATTAATATTTGTTTTACAACTATACAAAAACTGCATACCGACTTGCGCAACGAAAAAGAAAACTCACTGACTTTTGAAGATTTTAAAGATAAAAAAATTGTTTTAATTTCAGACGAGGCGCATCATGGGCAGACGCAGACCAAACAAAAGGGACACACCCCTAACCCCTCTCAAGAGGGGAATATCCAAGGAGAAATATGGGAAAAACCAAACTGGGAAAATACGGTTGAGAAAATATTCAAACAAAACACAGGCAATCTTCTTTTAGAATTTACAGCCACGATGGATTTTTTAAATCAAAACATCGCAGATAAATACAAAAATAAAATTATTTACAAATACGACCTTAAAGAATTTAGAGATAACGGCTACTCCAAAGACGTTGAGTTGCTCCACACGGAGACCAATAAAAAAGATCGTATTATTCAAGCGATAATTTTAAGCCAATATCGGCAAGAGGTTGCGGGGAAATACGGCATAAATTTGAAACCAGTAATTTTATTCAAGGCGCAAAAAACCATTGAACAATCTGAGGAGAATAAGAAATTATTTCATGAGATAATTGATAATTTGCAAGCGCGCGATATTGAAAATATTAAAAAAAGAAGCAATGTTGAAGTTTTGCAGAAAGCTTTTGAATTTTTTAAAAATAATAAAATCAGCGACGTTGTTTTAGTTAAAAAATTAAAAGACGATTTTGCCGAAAATAAGACATTAAGCGTCAACGAAGAAAAAGAAAAAGAAAAATATCAATTGCTTTTAAATTCCCTTGAAGACAAAGATAACAAGATTCGGGCGATTTTTGCGGTTCAAAAATTAAACGAAGGCTGGGATGTTCTGAATCTTTTTGACATTGTCCGTCTTTATGAAACACGCGATGGAAAAAATAACCGCCCCGGCAAGACCACCATTTCCGAAGCCCAACTTATCGGACGTGGCGCGCGATATTATCCGTTTAAGTTGGAAGAGACCGATGATAGATTTAAGCGCAAATACGATAAAGGTTTGCAAAACGAATTAAGAGTTTTGGAAGAATTGCATTATCACAGCCACAACGAATCAAGATATATTTCAGAAATAAGAACGGCATTGATTGAAGAAGGAATGATTGATGAGGACGAAGTGGAAGTTGAGTTAAAACTTAAAGAAGAATTTAAAAAAACAGAATTTTATCGCCTTGGCGCAGTTTACGTCAACGAAAAAAAACATCGCGAATTTGACAATGTTACTTCGCTAAAAGATTTGGGAAGCAGTAAAACAAATATTGATTATCAAATAATGTCAGGACAAGGAGTGGAAACGTCCGTATTTGATCATGAAGAAAGATTAATCAGGGAAGAGATTAAGAGAACCGGAAAAGAAATTAAAATTAATGAAATTTCTGAGCATATTACAAGAAATGCTCTGGCAAAAAATGAATTCTATAATTTTTCTAATTTAAAAAAACATCTTCCGTCTCTTGATTCGTCAAAAGAATTTATAGAAAAGTATTTATCAAATTTTAGCATTAATTTTAAAATTGAAAAATACGGAGAAATTACGGTTGAAGACAAATTTTTAGCTGTCCAAAAACTGCTTAATCAAATTGAGTCTGATATTAAACAAAATTTGACCGAGTATATCGGTACGGATAAATTTATCGCTCATAAAATAAGCGCGCACAAATTAACTCAAGATAAAAAAATTAAAATTAACAAAAAGAACCAGCGAATAGACGGACAGACTGAATTTTTAGAAGATAAAGATTGGTACGTCTTTAACGCAAATTACGGAACTAGCGAAGAAAAATCTTTTGTAGAGATGATTGACAGGCAAGTAAGCGAGCTAAAAAAAGATTTTGATAAAATTTATCTCATTAGAAATGAACGGCAGTTAAAGATTTATAACTTTAAAGACGGCCGAGCGTTTGAACCGGATTATCTAATGTTTTTGGTTGATAAGCGCGGTAAAGCCGTTACCTACCAGCTTTTCTTGGAGCCAAAAGGGATGCAACTTGCTGGAAGCGAAAAATGGAAGAGTGAATTTTTGGAGGAAATAAAAGAAAAATTTCAGGGCAAAGTTTTAGAATTTTCCAAATCGCAAAAATACAAAATTATCGGTTTGCCGTTTTACAACCAAGAAATGGAGAATGATTTTAAAGAAAAATTATTCAGAAGCATTAGCTAAAAATTTAATCCCTATATTTGATTTCTACTTTTGTAGATATATTGTGCCGATTGTTGCGGTGCCAATTTAATCCCTATATTTGATTTCTACTTTTGTAGATACCAACATACTATCTACCACACCACCAATTTAATCCCTATATTTGATTTCTACTTTTGTAGATTTGGGCTTTATTTAAACACAAGAAAATTTAATCCCTATATTTGATTTCTACTTTTGTAGATTGTCTTTTCGGGCTTTGTAATTTTTATTTAATCCCTATATTTGATTTCTACTTTTGTAGATTACATTATCTTAAATAAAATATGCCAAATTTAATCCCTATATTTGATTTCTACTTTTGTAGATTTATCAGGATGGCGGCAATAGCAATTATTTAATCCCTATATTTGATTTCTACTTTTGTAGATACGATCATAACAAGGAAGTTATTAAAATTTAATCCCTATATTTGATTTCTACTTTTGTAGATGTCGCTTTCTTTCTTTCTCTGCTTGATATTTAATCCCTATATTTGATTTCTACTTTTGTAGATACGTCTTCTTTATCATCAACGTTATCAATTTAATCCCTATATTTGATTTCTACTTTTGTAGATTCTATTGGGTCGTTGTATCCATTTATTATTTAATCCCTATATTTGATTTCTACTTTTGTAGATTTTTTCGTCTGTCCCATCCATATTTTCTTATTTAATCCCTATATTTGATTTCTACTTTTGTAGATAACCCGCCAACATCAAGCCACTCGCCTATTTAATCCCTATATTTGATTTCTACTTTTGTAGATTCTTATCCAATCCCACCCGGAACAAATTTAATCCCTATATTTGATTTCTACTTTTGTAGATTAGTGAATTGGGATGATTTCTGTCATAATTTAATCCCTATATTTGATTTCTACTTTTGTAGATATTTTTTGATCATTACCTGCTATGAAATTTAATCCCTATATTTGATTTCTACTTTTGTAGATTAAATAATTGCAAGGGGGGAATGTGGATTTAATCCCTATATTTGATTTCTACTTTTGTAGATACGATTCCCAATAACACTCTTGTGAATTTAATCCCTATATTTGATTTCTACTTTTGTAGATAGGTTTGGTTCTCATATGTTGCTTGCGATTTAATCCCTATATTTGATTTCTACTTTTGTAGATTTAGCACTTCAGGTGATAGTTATTTTAATTTAATCCCTATATTTGATTTCTACTTTTGTAGATGAAAAAGCGGCAGAAGCTAATAGCAAATTTAATCCCTATATTTGATTTCTACTTTTGTAGATTGTGACGTCTTTTATTGCATAACCGCAATTTAATCCCTATATTTGATTTCTACTTTTGTAGATTTAATAACATATTATATGGAGACCAAATTTAATCCCTATATTTGATTTCTACTTTTGTAGATATAAAGGGAAAGTAGTAGAAGCAGAGAATTTAATCCCTATATTTGATTTCTACTTTTGTAGATGTATGGCAGACATACAGGTGTTGATAATTTAATCCCTATATTTGATTTCTACTTTTCAAAGCAAATAAAATAAGCCTATTTCACTCCCGCGCCGCAGTCCGACTCGCGGGAGACTGCGGCGGAGCAGCAAAAATATAATGGAAATAATTTAGAAAAGAAATATAAGGAAAAAGAAGTAATTGAATTACCATAAAAAATACTATGACATATAACATCTATTGCGATGAAACAAATCATTTAGAACATAGCCCGGTAAAAATTATGGGGCTAGGTTCGGTTTGGTGTCCATTAAGCAGGGTTAAAAATATTAGTGAAGAAATTAGAGAAATAAAAAAATGCCATGGGTTAAATCCTGAATTTGAAATAAAATGGACAAAAGTTTCGCCTGCAAAACAATTATTTTATCAAGATATTATTGATTATTTTTTTGACAATGATGATTTAAGTTTTAGGGCGGTAATGATCAATAAAAATATCTTGGATCATAATAAATTTAAACAATATCACGATGACTGGTATTATAAAATGTATTTTACTTTATTAAGTAAGATAATTTCTCCAAAGGATGATTATTCTATTTATTTAGATATTAAGGATACAAAGAGCCAAGAAAAAGTAAAAAAATTGCAAGAGATTTTGCGCAATAGCATTTATGATTTTGATAAAAGCATATTGAAAAATATTCAACAAGTTCGTTCTCATGAAGTTAATATTTTACAGTTAAGCGATCTGTTTTTGGGAGTGCTGCAATTTGTAAATAGAGACGACGTTAAAAGCGAGGCTAAAAAAAATTTAATAGAGCAGGTGAAAAAACGTTCTAGGTACAGTTTAGTTAAAACAACTTTACCAAGTGAAAATAAATTTAATATTTTTTACTGGAAGGGCAATAATAATTCGTTATGACAAATAAACCAAATTGGCTTCCCGATATTATTTCATTTTCAGATTATAATTCTGACTGGAAAAAATACTTAGAAAAATTATTTGAAATATTTAAAAATGATTTTATAGATTCAAAACCGCTATATAACAATAAACCTGTTTTGTTTGACAATCGGCAAATCAATAATTATCCCGTATGTTTTTGGCACTTGATTACTGAAGATAAAATTAAGAATTGCGACAGAGCAAGCGAGAATAATGTAAGTTTATTGAGGTGCGAAAGAATTTGTTGGATTAAACCAATACTTGAAAATTATACTGATGAAATTATTTCTGTCTGGGAGAATAGGAGAAGAAGAAAATTAAACACAATTTTTTTCTTAGAAAATTTTGATTATGTTGTAATTTTAACGAACATAAAAAATAAGTTTTATTTAGTGACAGCTTATTATACTAATCAATTTCACACAAAGACAAAGCTGCTTAAAGAAAGAGACGCATATTTTGAAACGCAAAAACCGCCCCAAAACGGAACGGCTTAAGTACTGTTTTTACACATGGTAAATCAGCTAATTATATTATAGCACATTTTTGCAGAAAGTTTTGCACATGTCAAGTATCCATATGTTGAAAACGAACAAAACAAGCCTATTCCATTCCCGCGCCGCAGTCCGTCTCGCGGGAGACTGCGACGGAGCAGTAAAAACATTAAAGAATAAATATAATAACTTTATGCAAACACTTATCTTCAAAACCCAATTTTTCAATAACAAAAAAATCCAGCGGGAGATTGAAGCGCGGGCAGATCTTTCGCTTTACGATTTAGCGGAGGCTGTCATAGACGCGTATGATTTTGATTTTGATCACGCTTTCGGCTTTTTCCGCAAAATAACAGAGGGGTGGGATTTAAAGGATGTAGAAAAATACGAACTGTTTGCCGACATGGAAGATCAAGGAATTGAACCAGTGGACGCAGGCAGCGTTAAAAAGACAAAAGTAAATCAAGTTTGGAAAAACCCCGAAGACCAAATGATTTTTTTGTTTGATTACGGAGACGACTGGCGCTGGATAATAACTCTCAAATCATTCAGCGAATCACAGCCCGACGTTAAATATCCACGCGTGCTTTCGTCCAAAGGCGAGAGTATGGAACAGTATCCTGATTATGAAGAATAAAAAAATAAATATAACCATGCCCAAGAATAATAAAAAAATCATACCCAATAACAGTTTTACGGAGTTTTTGCTTTATACTGCTCCAAACGGAAAAGTAAAAGTAGAGATTTTTTTGCACAATGAAAATATCTGGCTGACCCAAGCAAAAATTGCAGAACTTTTTGGGGTGGAAAGAAGCGTTGTAACAAAACATTTACAAAATATTTATGCTGATGGCGAACTAAGCAAAGAGGCAACTTGTGCAAAAATTGCACAAGCTCAAAATGAAGGCGGCAGAGAAGTGATAAGAAATGTTGAGTTTTACAATCTTGACGCCATCATCTCTGTCGGCTATCGGGTAAATAGCGCGCAGGCAACGCATTTTCGTATTTGGGCGACCGAACGACTAAAAGAGTATATTATAAAAGGTTTCACGATGGATGATGAACGGCTTAAAAATCCAAATAATATTTTTGGGCAGGATTATTTTGAAGAACAGCTGGCAAGAGTGCGCGATATTCGTTCCAGCGAAAGAAGATTATATCAGAAAATTACCGATATATACGCGCAATGCAGCGCGGATTATTCGCCGGATAGCGATATTACAAAACAATTTTTTGCCACTGTGCAGAACAAATTACACTTTGCAATTACTGGAAAAACAGCCGCGGAAATAATTGACCAACGGGCGGATAGCAAAAAAATAAATATGGGATTAACAACATGGAAATACGCGCCAAAGGGAAAAATCAGAGAAACGGATGTCGTGATCGCAAAAAATTATCTGGCGGAAACCGAAATTGACAGGTTAAATAGAATTGTTGATATGTATTTAGTTATTGTGTAAAAACTCGTTTTTAACGTAAAATTAAGTTTGGGGCTTTGCTAATGTTAGCATCATTACGCAGAACTACGCAGAATTTGACGCAGAAAAACGCAGAAATTACACAGGAACTATTTAAGTTACGCTGAAATGCAGGCGCAAAATAGAATAATTATGCATATGAAAGATTGGGTGGAAAAACTTAATGCCTTTTTAAAATTTAACGAACGGGAAATTTTAGAAGATGCCGGAAAAATCAGCCATGAAGTTGCCGCGACGTTAGCGCTCAAAGAATATGATAAATTTAAAAAAATTCAAGACAAAGATTATATTTCTGATTTTGACAGGGAGGTTGCAAAATATTTAAAAAATATTTAGCAAAAAATATTTAGCAGTTGACTTTCTCTCCAATATTTAGTATTATACCCTCTTGTAAATAAGAAATAGGCTTGTCGCCAAAAAATTATACGGCGATAAGTTTTTTATACAATATGGAAATTAGAAACATAGCAATTATCGCGCACGTTGATCATGGCAAGACTACGCTCACTGACGCGCTTATGCGCCAGACAGGCATGTCGAAAGAAGGCGTTAGTATGGACAGCAATGCGTTGGAACTTGAACGAGGTATTACGATTTATTCAAAAAATACTTCTGTTTATTACAAAGACACAAAAATCAATATTGTGGATACTCCTGGCCATGCTGATTTTGGTTCTGAGGTTGAGCGTGTTTTGCGTTCAATTGATTCTGTTGTTTTGGTTGTGGATGCCCAAGAGGGTCCGATGCCGCAGACAAAGTTTGTTTTGAAGAAATCCTTGGAGCTTGGGCTGAATCCTATTTTGGTTATAAACAAAATTGACAAGCCGGCGGCAAGACCGCACGATGTTCATGAAATGGTGTATGAGCTTTTTCTTGATTTGGGAGCAAATGACAAGCAGCTCGATTTTACTACGATTTACGCTATCGCGCGCGATGGCATAGCGAAAAATAGCTTGGGGGAAGATTCAAAAGATCTTACTCCGCTTTTGGATGTTATCTTGAAAGAGGTGGCGTGCGCGTCAAGCAAGGAGGGGGAAGAAAAGCCTTTGCTTTTACAGCCGTTTAACCTTGCTTATGATAATTTTCTTGGTCGTCTTGCGATTGGAAGAATTTATGAAGGAAAAATAAAAAGCGGATCAAGGGTGGTTGTAAAAACACCTACGGATGAAATACGCGATGGAAAAATTACGAAACTTTTTACTTTTGAGGGGTTGCAAAGAAAAGAGGTTGCAGAAGCAAAGGCTGGTGATATTGTTATGACAGCAGGTCTGCCTGATATTTATATTGGGGAGACTATTTGCGAAAGCAAAGATCAACAAGCGATGCCCGCGATTAATATTGATGAGCCGACTATCTCTTTGAATTTTTTGATTAACAACTCCCCTTTTGCCGGACGGGACGGCAAACTTGTAACGAACCGTCAGATTAAAGAAAGGCTGGAAAAAGAGCTTGAGGTAAATGTCGGGCTAAAAATTGACTTTAGCGCTGTTGATTATTATAAAGTTTACGGAAGGGGCGAGATGCATATCGCGATACTTTTGGAAAATATGCGCCGTGAAGGGTACGAGATTCAGATTTCACAACCTCATGTAATTATTAAAGATATAGACGGGGTAAAATCAGAGCCTTTTGAGGAGCTGGTTATCAACGTTCCTGAAAAAATGTCGGGGACGGTTATTGAAAAACTTTCCAAACGAAAAGGGACTATTGTTGAGATGAAGCATGAAAATGAAAATTTAAAAATTGTTTTTGAAATTCCGACTCGCGGTCTGCTTGGATATAAAAACGAATTTGTTGTTGATACTCGCGGCGAAGGAATTCTTTGTTCAAGGGTGATGGGGTTTAAGCCGTATGTTGGCGAAATTAATAAGCACGAAAAGGGCTCAATGATTTCAATGGCGTCAGGAAAAGCTCTTGCTTTTTCGCTTTTTAATCTTCAATCGCGCGGGGATTTATATATTAAAGCAAACACGGAAGTGTATGAAGGGATGATTATCGGCAATGCCGCAAAGGGGGCTGACATGGGGGTGAATCCGATAAAAGGAAAACATCTTACAAATATGCGCGCTTCCGGATCTGACGACGCTATTTGCCTCACTCCTCCGATTGATTTAACTATTGAATATGGAATGAGTATTATGAGAGATGATGAATATTTGGAAATCACGCCGCATAATGTTCGACTCCGAAAGCAGTATTTGACGGAGACGGAGAGAACGAGGGCGAAGAGAGGCAAATAAAAAAATAGCTTTTCACTATAAAAAACAGAACAATTGTTCTGTTTTTTTGTTGGGTGGTTCCCAACATTAGTCTAAAGATGTAATATATATATATTAACATTTTACAAAAAGGGATATATACTCGTAATTGAGATAAAACTTTTAACAAACGCAGTAAACAGAAAAGGGGGAAATTTTAAAAAAGATTTGCCGCGCGGGGTTGTCCGCTTAAACTTGAAATCGCTTGGGAATGGTTCTTGAGCGACGCGGCTTGCGGTTTATCTGGTTTGTTTGGGGATGTCTCGGTAGGTTTTTTTATCAACAGTTCTTTAACAATTTTTTGCAAGGAGGATTATCATGTTTATCAAAATCAGAAAAGAGCGATTCGGTTACATTTTTTTCGATCGCAACAACAGAAATCATCACTTCGTTGAAACTGAAGAAAAGCTAGAGCTAATGGACAACAATCAGATAGTCGCATATCTTGCGAAACTTTTTAGATTCAATCCGCCAGAAATGAAGTGGGAATTTATATTTCCCAAAAATAATGAAGCCCCTTTATCCGCGCCTATTGGAATGTATTTGGAAATATCGCCATTATGCAATCTGAATTGCGGTCATTGTTATAAGCCGAAGTCAGAATTAAAAGAGCCCCTCTCACTCCTGCAATTCAAGAAATTAATCGACAATCTTCACGAAATGGGAATTTTCGAAATTCGTATCTGCGGGAATGAGCCCACAACGTCTCCGTTTCTATTTGAAATCGCCGAATACATAAAAGCGAAAGATATGTATCTTGGAATCAACACTAACGGTTATTTTGATGATGATTTTCAAGAACAAATGGTTGGCATCCGACCTGATTTTATAGCAATAAGCATAGATGGAAACCAAAAAACTCACGATGCTATTAGAAAAAATGGCTCTTACGACCGAGCTGTTTCCTTTCTGGCCCGCCTAAGCAATGAGCCGCTCAAAAGAAGAATTAATTCCATTGTTTCCAAATTAACTATTGAAGTAATGGAAAACACGGCAATCCTTGCTAACAAATTTAGGGCGGAGGTTAGTTTTATCCCGTTTCGGCCAATCGGCAAAAATGATGCGTTTAAAAAATTAAACGTTATTGATAAAAATGATATGTTGCGTTCTGTCCGCGAAGTAATGCGTCTGCGCGAAAAATATCCAGATATAACCATTATGACTTACTTCGACATTTTGAGCGACAAAGCAACCTATCATCATTCAATGTCATTTAACAGCCCATGCCCTTCCCGCAAAAATGGATTTATCACCCACGATGGAAATTTTTTTCCCTGTGATTTTCTCAGATATCTAGGGGATAAATTCTACTGCGGGAATGTTGCAAAAACTGAATTTTGGAAATTATGGAATAATTCTGCCACTCTTCATAATTTTCAAAATATCAAACATGATAGATGCCAAGAGTGTTGTTTTTATTTAACGCATTGCCATGGCGGTTGCATATCTGGATCATTATCAGATCCCAGCAATCCAAAAGATGAATTATGTTTTATAGATATTCTCAAGAAATAGATAATAGACCAAGGTTGAGCCGAAGGGGTTTTTAATCCCTCGGCTCATTTTTATTGGTCATTATTTAAAAAATTTTGAATTTACTAAACCAATGAAGTATAATATTGACATACAAAATTCATATTAAATTTTATAAATCCAACACAAATATTTTACGTAAATTAACCATTAAATAAAATATTTTTTAGTTTAATTTAATTTTGTAATTCAAAGCAAAAAAATAATATGGAAACAATCAGATGCAAAAATAATTTTGGAAAAATTGTTAATATTGAAAAAGAAAAATTTGTTTTCCGCCCAAGCGCTTACGGTCTCATCTTGCACAAAGGAAAAATAGTCACCTTGAAAAACAAGAGTAATAAAAAAATTTGGTTCCCAGGCGGAGGAATTGAAATAGGCGAAAGAATGGAACAAGGGCTACTGCGAGAAATAAAAGAAGAGACCGGACTTAAGGTAAAAATAAAAAAACTTATTTTTTCAAAAGAAAATTTTTTTTATTACCAACCGCTAGATGAAGCGTATCACGCATTTTTATTTTTTTATTTGTGCGAACCGATTAAAACAAGAATGATATCCGATGAAGAAGTGCAAGACTATGAATCAGAAAAACCGCGTTGGACGGAAATAAAAAAAATCAAAAAAGAGGATATAAGCGACCTAAATGATGAAATATTTTCTGTACTTAATAATTTAAAAAAATTAGCTGGTTCTCAGCTGTCCGTTAGGACGCTGGGAACCTTAATGCACTAACAACTTTGGAAGTGCAATAAGGTTCTGAGTGTTCTGCGAACAACTCAGAACCAGCTGAGTCAAACAAAAAAAGGCGCGCCGCGGACACGCCTTTTTTAAAAAATTATTATTAGACCTGTCGCACAATAATTAGTTAGAAATAAAATTTAAGTATCATAATCCAGTTCTTTTACAATCTAGACAACCGCCATTCTTAAGTGATAATTCCACAATCCGCAAGCTACATTCATCAGTTTATCATCCAATTCCGCCATCCGACTTCTAAATATATTAGATATAGCCCCAAATCTTTTTGGACCATTAATTGCGTTTTCAGATAATACGCGAATACCTGAAATAATCCGATTCTCTTGTCTTTCTGCTTCCGTTAATGGTCTGTTTTTACTTTTTTTCTTGGGCATCATTATGTTGTTTTTATTAACACCAATAAATCCAGTATCAAACCAGCAGGTTACGTTATCGGGGATATTTTCTATCAAACTGCTTTTATCAAGAGTTTTTTTATCGTGTGTTTTGCCAGCCTTGGTTTTGCTTAAAAATAAAACTTTTCTGTCTTTGTCCGAAGCTATAATATTTTTCTTTGTGTGTCTTTTCTTTTTGCCTGAATAATTCTTTTTCTGCTTTTTGCCATTTTTTGGTCTTTGAATCGGTCGTTCAGTTCCGTCGATGAAAATGTCTTTAATTTCAGGAAATTTTTTTTGAAATTCTTCCACGCTTGAAATCTGTCTTTCGGGCAAAACTATTTCATAATCAAGCGTTTTTTCAAGTATAGACAGTAAACTGCGTACCCACCTTGGCGGTTGGGCTCTGTGAACGCCAAAGTAAAAAGCTGATAAATCGCAAGTCGGATAACATTTGATATAAAACAAGATAAAAAATAGTTTTTTCTCAATAGTGTCCAAATTATGTTTTGAACCGCCGCCTTCTTTTCTCAATCTTTTTCTGAATTTATTAATAATCTTCTTATGAGCTTTGAAATTTTTTTCAAAACTTATAAGAAGGCTGTTAAATTCATAGATAGTCATGCCTGTTAAGGCTTTCATTGTTCTGTCTGATTTAAAGGCAGCTTTGATATTAACCATATAATTGATGTAAATTAGTAAATAATCTACGTTAATTATATCACTTTTGGTTAATGTGCGACAGGTTTATTACCTAATTTTTATTGTTTTCCGCTCAGGCAAAATTTTAAAATTACTTCTGCTCACAACTTTTTTGCCGGTTTTTTGTTCTAATTCCAAGCGCGCGTTTTTAGCAACTCTTCCGCCTTTTTTGGCTGGTATTTTATTTTCTTCCAAACCTTTGGTTTCCATGGTTTCTGCGATCTGGCGAGTGGAAAGTTCAGCGAGCGCCGTAAAAACCAGTTCAGCATCCGTCATATGATCACGCAAATTTTCCGTTTTCAAATTTTTTAAACTCTTATGCTCTTTCACTGACAAATCGCTCCACTCTTCGTGAATTATATTAGTCAAAATCGCGTATTCATCTCGCTCTTTGACTTCATTGCTTTTCCAATACTCAGTTAATTTATTTCTAATTTCCTGCCCCATCATTCTTTGCTGAATCCATTTTTCGCTTCTTCCCATTTTTTGCCAATAATCCCTGCTGCGATTAAGCGCTTTTTCGGGATCATTTATTTCTTCTATTCTTTCATAACCAACTCGCGCTAACCAAAGTTTTATCGGCTCGGCTTTCGGGCTTGGGACCGATTGAATAAGCCGCAATAATGTTTCTACATCCGCCGCATCTGTTTCTCTTAATTTTCCATCTTCCGCTTCCATTTTCAACCGGTTACATTTTGTAACCGTTTCGCTCCCTTCATTTCTTAAACGGTTTTTAAACACCTTCCAGTAATTTCTGGCTAATTGGAAATTTGCTTGGTCTGTTAAAACGGCGATAATATCGATCACTGAAAAATACCACTTTTCTTGCTTTTCGTCCCAAATCCGGCGAATTTTTTTACCTTCAAATATGGCTAATCTTTTGTCTTTTGGCATAAATTTAATATTGCGCAGGAATTAAAATATCAAATCTTTTTAAATTTAACGCTAAATAACGGCTCGTATTTATTGTCATAGCTGTCAACAATCTCTATTTTTTCTCCTTTCATCACATGATTAAGCGCAATATCGCTCAATAAAATATTTTCCGTTTCAAGATCGTATTTCAACTCTTCTATCTTTTCAAACTCTTTGCTAAAATCTGACTTGATAGATTCTTCAATTTGTTTTTTCTTTTCTTTTGCCGAGTTGTGGTCTTCTATCGCGTTTTGATACGCGGCTGAATTTGCCAATGCGTCTCTATATACCGCTTTAATTTCTTTCTGTTTTTCTTTTATGCTTTGTATTTTATCAAAAACTTCTTGTATTTTTGCCATAGGAAATTAGTTATAAAGTTAAAAGTTATAAAGTTCAAAATTGAATATCAAGATTTTATCACATTTTTGTAAATTAGCCAATACGCGATTTACTCCAATGTTATCGCCACTATCTCCGACCTGCTCCCCGTCCGCATCGTCGGACCCCAGACGCCGACGCCGCTTGAGGTATAGATGGAAAAGTCTCCATCGGTTTTTAGTCCATAGTCATATCCGCTGTAAATTATTTGAGTTACAAACCCGAAAGGGAAGATTTGCCCAGCGTGGCTGTGGCCTGAGAGTTGCAGGTCAATTCCCAGCTCTTTCGCGTCGCTGAAATCTGTATTGGGGCGCCAATACATGCGCTCATGTCTTTCTTTTTTCGTGTCTTGAGTGTGATTTATGCTTGTCGGCGAATGAAAAAGGAGAATGCTTGGTTTTTGCGGATCAAAATCTTTATTATTTAAAATAAAATTTTTGATATTTTTTGCCTCAGTAAGCCTTGGGTAGCTTATGCCTATAAGCTGAAGACCTTTTACGTCCGCTATTTTATCATTAAGTGTATTGATGTTAATGTTTTTTATTTCCGATAAAAACTTATCAACCCCGGAATAAATCTCATGATTTCCCGTGATGGAATATACTCCTTGATCGGTTTTTATATCTTCTAAAAGTTTTAGATACTCTGGCGCGTCTCTTGTCGAGCCGTCAATCAAATCCCCTGTTATGACCACCATATCAGGTTTAAGGCTGTTTATCTGTCTAACTATTTTTTTCAAAAAATTCTCTCCCAAGACATTGCCAAGATGAGCGTCTGAAATTTGAACTATTTTTTTTCCTTTCCACCATTCCGGCAAATCTTTTATTTTGACTGTTATATTTTTTATCTGGGGATGAAAAACATTCCAAATTCCAAAGCCCGTATATGAGACGACAAAAATTATTACAAATATGCTTAGAAATCTCAAGTTGGCTTTTTTGCCAAACAAGCGGACTATCAAAGTAATTACAAATGCGACGACGACGGCTAGAAACAGATTTATTACCACGCCGAGCCAAATGCCGGAACAAAAATATAAAAATCTTGTTAACGCGTTTTCTTTCCATCTCACTAAAAGAGTGCAGATGATAAAACTCAGAGAAAAATAAAACAAAATTAAAAATAGTATGATTTTTATTCTTCTTTTTTCTATTCCAAAAGTCCGAACAAAAAATTCATACACTATTTTGTGGCAAATAAATAAAATGGTAAAGAAAACCAAAATAACTGCTGTTGCCATATTTTTAGAAATTCTTAAAAATTAATTATACCACATTTTGTATTAAAATAAATAAAAAAAATCTGCTCATAACGCAGGCTTTTTTTATTATTTTTAATACATTTTAATTTCCTTGTTTTCAAAATCTTTAAACGTCCCATAATCGCATTTCCAAAACCCAAGCGGAACTGGGATTTTTCCTGAACCGTTGGGGGTGTCAACTACATATTGCGGAAAAGCTATGCCTGATAAATTTTTTCTAAGTTTTGTCATTATCTCCACCTCTTTTTCAATCGGAACAATAAAATGTTCAGAGCCTTTTACAAGGTCGCAACGATAAATATAATACGGTCTAATACCCAGCTCTGAAAGAGAGCTGAATAATTTTTCCAGCACTTCATAAGAGTCATTTATCCCTTTGAGAAAAACTGATTGGGATATCATAATGGCTCCTGTTTTTCTTAAAGCTTTAATAACTTTTAATGTTTTAGGAGTTAACTCATCCGGATGCTCAAAATGAACACTGAGATATAGTGTTTTTTTCTTTGCCGCAGAAGAAAGAGCCTGCTGTATATCTTTTGTAACAAGCTTCGGATCAGAAACCGGCACTCTTGTGTGCACTCGCAATATTTTTATTTGCGGCATTGCCGAGAATTTTTTCAAAGCTATGATTAAAAGCTTTGGGGCGGTCAAGGGGTCTCCTCCCGAGAGAATTACTTCATTAATCGTCGGTTCCGTTTTTAGATAAGCGGCCATTTTGTTTATATCTTCCGCTTTCAATATTCCCTTTTCAATATCTGACACCTCTCTTCTTCTCGTGCAAAACCTGCAATAAGCGGCGCAGTTTAATGTTAATTCCACCAAAACTCTTTTTGGATATTTGTGCACTAATCCTTTTGTTTTTTTGTTTGTATCTTCCAAGAGCGGATCAACAAGCGCTCGGCAAGAAAATGTTTCTTCGTCGGCGTGCGGATAAAATTGTTTTTTTACCGCTGGCGATTTTTCCGCCAACGTTTTTAAGTGGTCGCTGATTTTTTCGAGAAGCATATTGGTTAAAAAAATATTTTAAAAAATAAATTAAGCACTAACGCACGCATTATCTTGGGTAGATGCCAGCAATTGCTGGCATCTACCCGTGCAATATTCAAATTCCTCTACAATAAATTAGGCGCTACGCGCGCATTGGCTCGGGTTGGCGCGGCGCCGTCGCCGCGCCTACCCGAGCCAATGCTGAAAGTCCCTATAAATTATTTATTCTCGCATCTTTTAATCGCGGTGTTAATTATGGATTTTAATAATTCCTCGTATCCTATTCCCGCGGCTCTTGCCGCTAACGGGAAATAAGAGGTTGTGGATATTTCGGGCGGCAATAGTCCCGCGGGAGAATTAACTTCCAAGATATAAGGATTGTTGTCTGCGTCACAGCGCAAATCAACCCTGCACCAATCTTTTATTTCAAGCGCGTTCCATGCTCCTAGACATATATTTTTAATTTTCTCATATAGTTTTTCATCTGTCTTGGCTGGACATATAAGGTGGTGTTTTTCTGTCTGTTCTTCAAAAATCCATTTTACTTCCAAAGAATCAAGCGGCAGGTATCCTTCCGGAAGAAGGGAATGATCCGGCTCAATAATAGGTAAAATTCGCGGCGGATTGCCCAGCATCGCCACGGAAAATTCTCTGCCTGTCAGGAAAGGCTCTATCATTGCGGGCTGTTTAAATGTATTGATAACAAACTCCACTTGCTTAAAAAGGCTCGCTTCGTCATAAACAACGCTTTTATTTGTAATACCAGCGCCCGAACCTTGCGAGAGAGGTTTAACAATAATAGGGAAAGGCAAATTTATTTTTATTGGTTCTTTAATATTTTCAAAAACTTGAAAAGGCAAAACGGAAACATTATTGGCGAATAAAATCTCTTTGGCTTTTGCTTTATTTAAAACCAATGCTTGCGTAAGCGGTGATGACCCTGTATATCGCAAACGCAACATTTCCAATATTGCAGGCAATTGGCATTCTCTGTCTTTGCCGTAAATTCCTTCAGAAAAATTAAAAGCTAAATCTATATTTTTTCTGTTTTTATATAATTCCAAATAAGCTTTTTCGTTTGCTTCAATTGGGATTAAATTATAACCGCAATTTTCTAAATATTGAATCATAAACTTAATCACGGCAGGATCATCAAAGTCTGCTTCCAGCTGGGTGCGAGGGTCGTTGGCATCGGGATAAGTGTGTCTAATATTATATAAAAAAGCGATAGTTTGTTTTTGCATATTTTATTTAATTTTTTTTGAATAGATAATTTTATGATCTCCATCTGAATAAAAATCAGATATAATTGCTTCCTTTTTGTAGCCATTTTTTTTATAAAATTCTCTCGCGGCCTGATATACGTCTCTAGCAGATGTCTCTATGTAAACACGTTGCCCATTTATAGAAATTATTTTTTTTTTCAGCTTCTTGGAGAAGTTTTTTACCTATCCCCAGATTGCGAAAATTGTCTAATATCGCTATCCAATAAACATCAAATCGCTTATCCGCTCCCGCAATGGGTCCATAACATATATATCCCAATACATTGCCCAGAGATTCCGCTAAAATAAAATGGTATCCGCTTTCTTCCTTTTTATTGAGATGTTCATCGGCAAGTTCAACCGCTATTTTTATTTCCGCCTCTGAAAAACAACCTGAGGAACATATAATTTCTTTAATTTTTATTTTATCAGCAACCGTTAATTCGTGCCTGTAGATTATTTCTTTTAATTCGCTGTTAGCGTCCATTTTCGGACACCCCCTCTCTAAGCCCATTACATTCTATTTTATTATTAACATCTTTTACCGTATTAATAACTAATCTTTTTATAATATCGCTAAAAGATATTCCGTAAAGATCTAAAATATAAGCGATAGCGCATCCGCATTCTTTCGGTCCAAACGCGGGATTGCTGTTGCAATCAATAAAATGATAACGTCCTGAATTATCCAATCGTATATCAAATTTTCCATAATCCGCCATTCTCATTATTTCAAAAGATTTGCGAACATATTCTTTGAGCAAACTATCATTATATCTTTCATAGTGAAACGCGTCCAAACCAGAGCCTTTCCATGTATCATCAAAGGTGGCGAAAATATATTTTTCATCTTGTTTGTGAAAAACTTTTTCCGCCATATAAACTTTCTTGTTTAAACCTTCCAGCAGGATAGCTGTTATTTCTCTGCCAACTATAAATTCTTCCACCAAAACCGGCTGGTTATAGGTTTTAATTAAGAATTTAAGCCGCTCGCGCAAATGTTTTTCGTTTTCTGAAATAGAATCTTTTGTTATTTCAACAGCTCCATGAATCTCGTTTAGTTTGGAAATCAATGGAAATCTTAAATTAAAATTTATAGGATCGCTTGCTGTGTTGAAAAGTTGATAATTAGACACAGGGACTCCTATTTGCTGAAGAAGTTTTTTAACTAAAAATTTATTATAAACCAACGATTCTCCAAATATTCCAGCGCCGGTATAAGGTATATCTAGGAGCTCCATTACGGCCGGTATTGTAGAAGATAGATATTCATTTCCTTTGACCGAGCCGACTAAATTTAAAACCATATCAGGTCTGTTTTTATTTAATTTTTCGGGCAACGCGGCATCTCCCGCATAAAATAAAGTTTCAATACCAATTTTATTAAGATAGGAAGCGATGATTTTGGCGTCATTGTATGAATCTTTTTCAGTCAGATACTGCGCTTCGGTTGGAAAATATTCTCTCTTTACTTCGCTGTAAACTATTCCAATCTTTTTGGGTAGCTTATATTGATTATCATTTTTTTCTTCCTGCATATAAAATTATTATCATAGAAAACAAAAAAACCAATGTTAAAACACTGGCTCTTTGAGAGTTATATTATATTTAATTTTAAAGTTAATTAGTATAATAGGAGGAGGCTCATCCGAGGATTTGCCGTTTTTTTCCCGCGTCATAATTCTGTTGAGAGAAAAATATTATAAAAAATTATTCTTCTCTCTCATGCTTTTTAGAAGCTGATTTATATTATATATTATCCGCAAACCCTGTCAATGCATGTGCATAACTTGTCGCGCCAATGCGCCTAATTCAAATACCAAATAAAATAATTTAAAAGTGCGGCAAAACTCACCCAAAGCAAGCAGGGAGCTAAAAGATATGCTGAGTATTTATTAATTTTCCAAAATTTTATCATTAAAATAATTATAAAGGCTAAAATTATTATAATGTTAATAAACGCTAATGCGAGGTTCTGCAGACCGAAAAAAATAATTGACCATGATGCGTTGAAAATAAGGTGAATCCAAAAAAGCATAACCGCGTTTTTGGATTTTTTATTTTTTTCAACCTCCTGCCAAACCAAATAAACACTGATTCCCATTAAAATATAGAGGGTTATCCAAACGGGTCCGAAAATCCAATTTGGCGGATTAAAACTTGGTTTGTTTAAATTTGCATACCAGTTTGGTATTGCTGAAGTTGTGAATAACGAGCCTATAGCTCCGGCGAGTTGGGGGAGCGCAAGAGAAATGGCAAGACGTTTGTAGTTCATATTTTTGGGTTAATTACAACGGTGGAAGTTCGGCTTCCATTATGGAAGCCGAACTTTCACTATCTTTTGATTAATTTTTTATAGCGGACAATCGCAATCTTTATGTTTTAAAATTATTTTCTGCTCGGCTTTTGTGTTCACAAATTCATCTTGTTTCAATTTCCCCGAAGCCAATTTTTCATCCAAGGGCGACTGGTGCTTGTATCCCCTTCTTTTTATTTCTTTAACTAATTTTTCATGCCTTCCGTATAACGCCTTTAACTTTCCGACCCAGCGCTTTGTTTCAGGATGATTTCTGTATCCTTTTTTGTCATTTGTTAAAATGCTAAAAATGGCGTGAAGCTCTCTGTGCTCGCCGAACAGATGTTTGTTACATAATTTTTTTGGGAAAATATCCCAGATACGCATATAAATCAACGTAATTCATAAAGCAATATCGCCGCAGCAGACGCTACGTTTAGAGATTCTATGCTTTCAGAAATTTCTATTTTTATATTTTCTTTTGTAATTTTAATTATATCGCTACTCACTCCATGGCTTTCGCTGCCAAGGACGAGGCAAAATAATTTTGAGGGTTTAAATTTTTTTAACAAAGTTCCGTTGTGCGAACTCGCAACGTAAATAGAAAAAATATTTTTATTTTTTTTGATCCAGTCATTATTTTTGTCTTTGAGAATATTTAATTTAAAAATTGAATCTTTGGCGGCGTTTATTGTTTTGGGGTTGTAGATGTCGGCGCAGTTTTCATCAACAATGAGATTGGCAAAACCAAAAGCAAGGCAGGTTCGCATTATAGTTCCGAGGTTTCCAGGATCGTTAACGCTGTTTAGGTAAACAATGGATTTTTTTGGCGCAAACGGCGATGTTTTAATTTTATAAATTGCGGTAATGCCTGACGGGGTTTCCAGCTCGGAATAATGCTTGTTTAGTTTTTCGTCTATTAAATAATATTTGACAGACTCAGAGTTGTCTTTTAAATATTCAAACTTTTCTTTGTGTTTTTTTATAAAATCCTCTGTTGCAAAAAGCGACTCAAAATCATATCCGCTTTGCAAGCCGTCATAAATAATCGCCAAGTTTTCAACAGCGAATTTGCCTGTTTCGTTGCGGTATTTTTTGAGAGATAATTTTTTTAATAATTTAATCCCGCCGTTTTGCGGGCTTGTTATTTTTTCTATATTTTTCATAGGTTAAGTTTAGCATATTTTGAGGATAAAAAAAATGTTAAAAAAACTGTAACTACTCAGCTGCCACGTCGTTGCCCCATCCGTCATTCCAGATAAATTTTTAATCTTGCTTTCGCAGTTATTGCTAAAATAATATTATTTTATTTTAAATTGCTTTATTTAATGCCTTTGAAAAAATTTTCTGGAATGACGGATGGGGCAGCTGAGTAGTTGCAAAAAAACTTAGTTAATGTACTTATCTGGAATGACAGCAACGAAGAGCCTAAAAAAATCAAACCCCCCTTTGGACGCATCCTCGGGGGGGGTGAAATTTAAAATCCTAAAAACTTCAGCCTGGCGATAACTGCCGCCACACTGAAGTTTATTCTCCTGCACCCGATGCTTAAAAACTCCACAGCATCGGACTTTTTCTCGCACAAAACGAAAATTTCTTTTTTAGGTTTTGTGCGTTTAAAAAAACTTGCGAGCCTAATAGACTCTTTATAATACCCCCCAATATACGGGACGGATATTATGATGACTCGCAAGTCATTTTCTTTAAATATTTTAACCGCTTCCTCCATCGTACGCGCGGTTAAAATATTAACTTCTAAATTGCTCTCGGCGGCTGCGTCCTTCAGCGCCGATTGAAATTTTCCACTCAGATTCGCACTAAGCACCTTTAATTTTCTCAACATTATTGAAATTCCCTTTCGTTTGGAAAATTGCGTATGAGCCAAAGAATCAACAAGAACTCAATTTCAACTTTGAAAATCAACTTTCAATAATTTCTCCCTCCATTGGTTTTGGGGTTAAAAACAACTCGAAAAAGAACATGACGATGAAATAGTATGACATAAAAAATAAAAAATGTCAAATGCATGCCCCTACATTCAAGCCTGAACATCACCGCCACCCATTTTTAAAAATTTTGCAACTGCTCAGCTGAGTAGTTACAAAATTTTTTCACAATAAAATAAAACACTCAAGTGGCGTAAAATAATTAAGCTTGAATTCAAGTCGTTGTGATTACAAAAAAAATCATTTTGTCAGCGAATTAATAAACATCTGCAGGAATAGCAATGCGCAGATGTTTAAAAAAAACTTTGTCAAATCAAAAAAAATCTGCTACACTGAAAATATTAAAATATTATGAAAAAAAGAAAATTATTTATAATAATTGGTTTTATAACATCTCTGACTCTCGCCAACCATGCTCTGGCGGCTTCTTTTAACCCAAATTTTATAATATCTGATGAAGAGATGTTTGATTATAATTCAATGAGCTGGGCAGACATTCAAAATTTCTTGAATAATAAAGAAGGGATTTTAAAAAATCTTATAATTGAATCAGCGCCCGATGATAACGGCAATCCCGGAAAAAGAATGGAAGCCACATCTATCATTTATTTAGCCGCAAAAAAATGGAAAATCAATCCAAAATTAATACTGGCAAAAATCCAGCACGAATCCAGCCTGATAACAGACCCAGACCCAAAAGATATAAGGCTCACATGGGCAACTGGCTATGCGGTTTGCGATAGTTGCAATATTTGGGATCCGCAAGTCGCAATCTTCGGAGGATTTGGACAACAGGTTGATTATCTCGCTAGAATTTTACGTAAATACACAGATAAACCCGAGCTGTATAATTTCCAAGTCGGCGATACTTATACATTCAAAGACAAAGTCGGCAACGTAAATCCCCCTTATGAAAAAAAACAGTTGGATACAAAAGTAACCTTTTCAAATATAGCGACCAAAAATCTATACACATACACTCCGCATGTTTATACATATTTTTACGAAGACGATGAAACGGGGCAAACAAATTATGTGGGAGGAAATTTTAATTTTTGGAGAATCTGGAACGGGTGGTTTGGAAAATCATATCCCGACGGAAGTTTGCTTCAAATTAAAGAAAATGACGGATTGGCAACCAAAGAAGAAAAACAAGTTGTCTGGATAATCCGCAACAATAAACGGCGGTCTTTTCAGTCAAAAACGGCTTTAATATCCAATTACAACCCCGATAAAATTTTATACGTTGATAAAAAAGAACTTGATAACTATGAAATCGGAAATCCGATAAAATATCCAAATTACTCCATACTTCGCGGACCGGATAAACAGACATATTTAATTGTTGATGACGCGAAAAGGTTAATAAGTTCTGAAAAAATATTTAAAAATATCGGCTTCAATCCAGAAGAGGTTGTTGATGTTGAACAAACCGACCTTGAACTTTATCGCTCAGGAAATCCTTTAACCGAATACAGCATCTATCCGACAGGGGCGCTTTTGCAAAATAAAATTACCAGCGGAATATATTATGTTGAAAGCAGTCTCAAACAACCGATAGCGGCAAAAGAAATTCTGCTTTCCAATTTTCCTAATAAAAAAATTATTTCTGTCTCGCCGGAAGAATTAGACAAATATTTAACAGGAAAGCCTCTCAAATTTAAAGACGGCGATCTTGTAACCGCGCAAGGAAATCCTACTGTCTATGTGATTTCAAATGGATTTAGAAGACCGATTACGTCCGCCAAAACATTTGAAAATCTTGGGTACAAATGGAGCAACATTATTACCACGACGCAAGAAGCCGTTGAACTCCACCCGCTGGGAGATGTTTTGGGAGAATAACGAAGTAATTTTTAATTTCTAATTTTAAATTTCTAAACAATGTTTAAATTTTTTAATGATTTAATTTTTTAAACGCCTCTTTAATTTTCATGTATAACTCAAAGCAACGACGTTATTTAAAAAATAAAAATTAAAGCATTAAAAATTGTTTTAAAATTTAAAATTGAAAATTTAACAAAATTATGCTCGTATTCTCCGCCCTCACCCCCCACCCCCCAATAATGATTCCCAACGTCGGGGGCGACAACTTAAAACAAATAAAAAACACAGTTGACGCGATGGAAAAACTCGGGGATATGCTGGCTGAAAAAAATCCAGACAGTCTGATTATTATTTCACCGCATGGCGGTCTGCTCCCGCAAGCATTTACAATAAATCTCTCGCCGGCGTTAAAAGCGAATTTTAAAAACTTCGGCGATTTTGTTACTGAAATGAACTTCCCAAATGATACGGTTTTAGGACAAACAATCAAAGAGGAAACGACTCTCCCGACTCTTTACTCAAACAATGAAGAGCTTGACCACGGCGCTTCCGCTCCTCTTTTTTATTTGACCCAAAAAACTAAAAATCTGCCGATTGTTCCGTTGGGATATTCTTTTCTTTCTTATGAAGAGCATTTTAAATTCGGTTTTGAACTGCAGCAAATTATAAATAAAACTGACAAAAGAATCGCCGTCATCGCCTCAGGCGACCTCTCCCACCGCCTCACCGCCGAAGCTCCAGCAGGATTTTCGCCGCAAGGAAATATTTTTGATGAAAAATTAATTAATCTAATAAAAGAAAAAGACGCTCAAGAAATTTTAAACCTTGATAAAAATCTTATTGAAGAAGCTGGCGAGTGCGGCATGCGATCTCTAATTATTCTTCTCGGCGTCCTAAGCCGCACAGAATACCAACCGGAAATACTCTCTTATGAGGGACCGTTTGGGGTTGGGTATTTGGTGGCGAATTTTGGGGTATGAGATATAAAAAAATAATCAACTTTACATATGAAGTATGAAAAACCACCAGTATTATTTAACATAGAGGAAAAAAACCGCAGAAAAAAACCTGAATATTATGAAAAGCTGGAGGGTTTATTGAAAAACATCGCGCAAGAAATGAATGATGAATTTAAATGTTATCTTAATTCTGAAAAAAGGGGTGATCTCTTTGAAGGAGATTGTTCAATAAGAATGAATGCATTTCAGAAAGGCGAAAACGGACCATACGCCAAAGAAGATGATATTAAAAAAGACAAGCAATTTATAAAAGACGAGGAGTTGGAATGGAGCGAGGCTGAAAACGAAAAAGTAAGGCTATATTATAAAAACGAATATAAAGCGTGGGATGATAATGATGACGAAAAAAAACAAACGGAAAAAACAGTCGCGAAATGGAAAGAAATGCAAGAAAAAAGAATAGGCAATTTGCTTGAGATGGCTATTGTGGGAATTTTTTATAAAATATTAAAAAATTCAAATCTTTCCATAATGCGATCCGCCAAATACGATGACTATACCAACGGAGTTGATACTATTATGGTTGACAAAGAAACCGGACAAGTTATTTGCGCATTTGACGAGGTTAGCGACGAAGAGGGGAAAGATGAACGGCGAAAAAACAAATTAAAACGGATGAAACATAAAGCCAAACAACAAGGCGGGGAATTAAAATACGGAATTACTTTTGAAAAAAACAATGAGAACAAAAGCGTCTTAGTTAAAAAAAATCTAACCAATATCCCAATGTTTTGTTTAAATTTACCAAAAAATGAATTAGAAAAAATTTTAGGTGAAATGAAATTTGATACAGATACATGTCCCCGCGAAATAGAATTAGCCTTTTTTAATAAAATGGTTTTCCTAATGGAAGAACAAATGCAAAACCTTCTAAAAGAACAAAGACTTAATGAAAACGTAAAAGAGAATCTACAAGCAATCCCCGAAGCACTTCAGAAAATGAGAGACGCAAGCGCGCAATATAAAATGTAATTTGACAAAACAGTATAAGAATTATAATCTATTAATATCGAAAATTTAATTAGGGGGGATAAATGAAAGAAATTTTTTATAGTTTTTGTGCGGTAGTTGCTTGTTGGGTAATTAGTCATCTCTTCCAAAAAATCGAGAAGTGTAAAAAAGGTGGTCGCCATCAATGGCAGAATCTACCACTTGATTTACAAACTCAAGTTGAAGGAGAATCCGATATAATTAGGCAAGAATGCCAAAAATGCGGAGAGAGAAGAGATGTTTACCCTTTCTTTAAATTTTAAAAATAAAAAATTTACCAAGTGGGAATATCTCGTATATTCCCACTTTATATCCACACAAGTCTAATATATAAAAATTCTAATTACGCAAAAAATGAAACCAAAACATAAAAAGAAAATCAAAAAAATATTCCTTTGGGCATTTGTGATAGTTACTATCATGGCAATGATTGGGATTACATTTGCGCCGGCATTTATGTAAAAAACAGGGAATGTCAGACGACATTCCCTGTTTTTTTATTTTTATCTTTTTAATACCGCCATAAACGCCTCCGGCGGAATATCCACCTTTCCAAAAGACTTCATCTTCTTTTTACCCGCCTTCTGTTTTTCAAGCAGTTTGCGCTTTCGAGTATAGTCCCCACCATATAATTTTGCCGTAACATCTTTTCGCATAGCATTAATCCTCTCGGACGCTATGATTTGCGAACCAATAGCCGCCTGCAGTTTTACCTCAAACATCTGCTTTGGCAAAACCTCTTTTAGTTCTTTAACAATCTTTTTTCCAATACGAAACGCCTCATCGCTATAAATAATTACAGACAAAGCTTCCACGTTTTCTTGCGCGACCAAAATATCCAGCTTAACCACCTTGGCTTTTTGCCACCCGAAAAAATCGTAATTCAAAGAACCGTAACCGGACGAAATGCTTTTTAATCTATCATAAAAATCAACAATCAAATTCGCGAGCGGAATTTTGTAGTGCAAAAGCGCGACCTTTTCATCAATAAATTCAGTATTCAAATACTCCCCTCTTTTTTCTTGCGCAAGCTCCATCACAGATCCCAGATAGCTTTTCGGAGTAACAATATCAACAGACATCATCGGCTCTTCAATGTAGCTAATCTGTGACGGATCAGGAAGCTCCTGCGGACTTTTAATATTAATAACATCGCCATCGGACTTAAAGACTTTATACCCGACGGACGGCGCGGTAACCATCAGATCCAAATCATATTCGCGGCTAAGCCGTTCCTGAATAATATCAAGGTGCAACATCCCCAAAAATCCGCAACGAAACCCAAAACCCAAAGCCGGCGAGCTTTCCGGCTCATAAGTCAAAGACGCGTCATTTAATTTTAATTTTTCAATAGCGTCGCGCAAATCAGTATACTCACTGCTCTCCTTACAAAAAATCCCAGCAAAAACCATAGGCTTCACCTCCTTATATCCCGCCAACGGTTCAACAGACAAACCCCCCTTGCCCCCCTTATCAGGGGGGAAATCGCGTAGCCCCCCTGACAAGGGGGGTTGGGGGGTTTGGTGGGGAGCGAGTTGATTATTAAAATTTTTCTGTAATAAATTATTAATATTTTTTTGAACTTTGAACTCTCTTGTAATTGTGTCACCAACACGACACTCCCCAACCTCTTTAAGTCCTGTAACCACATAACCTATCTCCCCGCTTTTTAAAACACTGCACGGAACCATCTTGGGAGTATAATATCCCAAATCCAAAACTTCCGTCTCCGCTTTTGACGCCATAAAATATATCTTATCCCCTTTTTTAATCTCCCCGTCAACAACCCGCACTTCGGCGACCACTCCGCGATAATTATCAAAAAAAGAATCAAAAATCAAAGCGCGAGTCGGAGCGCTTGGGTCAACCTCTTTGGGCGGAGGAATCTTTTTTACAATCTCATCCAAAACCTCCATTACCCCCTCCCCTGTTTTGGCGGAAATTTTTAAAATATCATTCTCAGCGCAACCGATTAAATTCATAATCTCACGACTTACAGTCGGGACATCTGACGCCGGCAAATCTATTTTATTTATAACCGGAATAATTTCCAAATTTTGCTCAACCGCCAAATACAAATTCGCCAAAGTCTGCGCCTGAACCCCTTGCGTGGCATCAACCAAAATCAAAGCCCCCTCAACAGCCGCCAGCGAACGCGAAACTTCATAACTAAAATCCACATGCCCGGGAGTGTCAATGAGGTTTAAAATGTACCCTTGATTAGTATCTGGTATTTTGTATTTTGTATATTGTATATTATCTTTTTCTGCGTCTTGCATATTTAATGCTTCATCTGAGGCACCCTCAGACGTTCCGACTTTAGACTTTTGACTTTGGATTTTTGACTTATAAACCATTCTCGCCGGTTGCAACTTAATCGTAATCCCCCTCTCCCGTTCAAGATCCATGGAATCCAAAAGCTGTTCTTTCATCTCGCGCTTGCTAACAGTCCCCGTCAACTCCAAAAAACGGTCAGCCAAAGTAGACTTTCCGTGATCAATATGAGCAATAATGCAAAAATTTCTGATTTTATCTTGATTTGGCATTTGTTAAAAAATTTGATATTTAATAGGCAGACACAACAACGTCGCCCTGCCCACCAAACTTAATTTTAATTAATCTTCCCCAAATCTTTAATTCCGTAAATTTTTATTTTTTTCTTAGCCTTTATTTTATTAAAAAACGAAAGCTGTTTTTCTTGCATTTCTCTATTATATTTTACTTCTATTAAAGTCTTTTCTTCTGTTAAAAAATCTATTTCCAATTTATCTTCATATATATAGCAAGGTTTATGATCTTTTATTTTTAAATAAACATAATTTTCAAATAAACTTCCCAAATCGCGAAAACCTGTAAAAAAAACTCTAATTCCCAAATCTGCGGCATAAACTTTTTTTGGAGCAAGAATACCGTCATTAGTTTTACCGCATCTTGGAACAAGATATATAAGATAAGTATCGGCAAACATTTGCAAATATCGTTTTGCAGTATCTGGAGAAATATTTAAAACATGCGCCATTTTATTTAGGCTCGCAACCTTGCCAGACCGCTCCATCAAAAGCATAAAAAAATCTTTAAGATTTTGCGGATTTTTTATGTTGTAAAAAGCGGCAATGTCTTTGTAAATAATATCATCTACCAACTCTTTTATATATTCAACATTGTCATGCAAAACATACTCAGGCAATCCGCCCTTTTTCAAATACTCCTCAAAGTATTTATCTTTCAAATGCTTATCAGCTTTGCTAATCTTTATATTTTTAAATTCTAAATATTCATCAAAATCCAATGGAAGCAATTCAACAACAACGTTCCTGCCTGTTAAATGAGGCTTTTTATTTTTTATTATAGAAGCGCTGGACGAAGAAGCATAAACTTTAACATTTTGATTGTCATAAAAATTTTTTAACTGAATCTCAAAATCTTGTTGGCAGGCAACCTCGTCTAAAAATAGATAAATCTTTTCTTTGAAAGTGATTTTATGAATTTTTCTGTATTCATCAACAATTTCTGAAATTGTTTTTTTGGAAATAGAATAATCATCCAAGCTAATATAAAAAATATATTTAGGGTCAACAAATTTATTATCAATCAAATCTTTTATAAGCAATTTCAATGAGGTTGTCTTCCCCACCCTTCTTAATCCTGTTAAAAATATCACTTGCTTGGACGATAAATGCTTTTTTAATATATTTAAAAAGTTGGGTCTTGGCACTATGCCGTTTAATTGATATTTTTCTTTCCACCACGGATTATATCTATAAAATAGCTCCTCCATATTTTTTTATATTATTTATTATATACGATATTATAGTTGTTATCGTATAATATGTCAAGTTTTTATACGATAGTATCGTATATTTTGAAAACATCACAATGGACTCTTAATATTTTTAATCGCGGGATTGGTAACATGCGTATAAATCTGCGTCGTTCTAATATTCTGATGGCCCAAAAGTTCCTGCACATAACGAACATCAACTCCGTTTTCAAGCAAATGCGTCGCAAAACTATGTCTTAAACTATGGAATGTCGCATCTTTTTGAATATCCGCCTTTTTTAACGCGCTTCCAAAAACTTTCTGTGCTGTGGTTGTTGTTAATTTACCGCCCCTGATGCTTTCAAAAACAAAAGTATTCCCTTGCTTTCCTGCCATCAAATTTTGAATATCCACAACCATTTTTTCAGGAAATACGGTAATCCTGTCTTTTTTACCTTTTGCTTCC
>JBDRHN010000108.1:0-3244 GCA_043816765.1 bacterium
TTTATAATTTGATGGTTGAATTAAAAATTTTTTGGAAAAAATTTTTTACTTCAATAGTTAAATTTTTATGCGGCCGCAACAATAATGGCTGCAAAGAATTTAAGTTGCCGGCTAATTCGTTAAGTTTTGCCAGCAATAATAGCGGTTCAATCGCGACCCCAAATTTTTTTTCCGCCAATTTAATCAACGATTGCAAATTTTGTTTTGGATTATCGCTTAAATAGCAATAGAGATCATAAGCATCTTTGGGTTCGTTTCGTTGGTAAGCAGACAACGTTTTATTAACCATCAAATCTGTGAGCGAATCAGTCAAAAGAGAAAACCCCGGCAGTTTTTTTCTTGTTTCTATCGCGGCAAAAGGAAAATAAACTAATTCCAGCTTAACAACTTGATCGCCTCGTTCAACCAAACAAAGACGTCGGTTGAATTGAATAGTTAAATTTATTTTATTAGCTTTAATTATTTTTTTAAGACGATTAAGAAACATTAAATATTCATCATCAGCGAAAAGATTTTCGGAAAAAAAATCTAAATCCACCGAATCGCGATGGCGCAAATAAAAATAAGACAGCAGAGTGCCGCCTGTCCAATAAAAATTTTTGCCGAAAGAGTCTTGCCCGATAAAAACAAGAACATCCTTTTGGAGTTTGGTTAGTTTAACTTCAGGCATTTGTTTTGAGATAATTTTGCAATAGTTCTTTGAGAGAGAGATTGATATTTAATTGAGGCAAATATTTTTTAAGGTCGCGTTTAGTTATGCCGGACAGATCGCCAAATTGCAGCTTGCGGTTTAAATACCAAATTTTTGCCTGAGGCTGGGACAGATCAATTTTGTCAAGATTATAATCCCAAAAAATAGCTTTATTTTTTAAGGTTTTAAACATAGAATTTTATTTATGATTATATTTTAACATATTTTATTAAATAAATCAAAAAATATCGACATTTTTCGTTGTGACGGTTTAGCTGAATATTGTTTTAAACATCACCCCATCGGCAGCCAAAACCCAAATTCGCTTCCTTCCCCATTCACCCCGTTGCTTTTCACATCAACCTTTCCTCCATGCGCTTTGACGATTTTTTTAACCAGATATAAGCCCAGCCCCGTTCCGTCGGGGCGGACGCTGATGGCATTGGGGAGTCGGGAGATTTTTTTGAAGAGTTTTGGAAAGTCTTTTGCGATTGAAACGGGGGTGCGGAGCTGGTGCGAGGCGATGGCGAGAAAGTTTGATTTTGCTTCTGCTATTTCAACCAGTTTTTTGTTGGTTTTTTGGAGCTGTCTTCCTTTTTGGGCCGCCTCTTCAAAAAGCCTGCTGTTTTCAATCGTAAGTCCCAGATGGTTTGCAAACGCCATCATAATCTCTTTGTCTCTTTGGCCTATTTCTTCAATTTTTCTCTTTATGGCAAACATAATAACGCCTTCAACCTTGCCGCGGATTGTGATTGGCACTCCCATTCCTGTTTTCATTCCTATGATTTTCTGCGTTGCTTTGGCTATTCTTTTTGGCACAGGCGGAGATATGAAATTTTCTATTTTCTCGCTCCCGTGAATTTTTCCGTCTCTTAAGCGTTTTCAGGAGCAGGGGGTGATTATGACTGATTGAAATATTGTATCTAAAAAATATTCTCGCCAAGAGCAGAATTTAGTCGGCAATTTGCCTGAAATTATTTTTTTGGTGTTAATTAAATTGCCGTTTTAAAATTTTTTCCAGTTTAGCTTTTTGTTCCGCTTTATTCATAATAAAATTATTTGTACAAATTATTTTTTTCACATTCTAGCGGTACATATTGTTCCCTGAGAAAAAATAATAATCCAATAAGAACCAAAAAACCGCCAATGAATTTTTGCATTGAAACAGCATCGCCAAATACAATAAATGCGCCAATAAGAGTAAGGATTGATTCTGATAACATTAAGAAGCTTAATTTAGATATTGGTAAAAATTTATGAGCTTCAAAAAACAAATAACGCGCCAAAAAAACTCCAAAAACTTGCGCTATTGTTAATATTATAATTACGTTTAGTGGAATTATTTCTATTTTTCCTAAAATTATAAAAAATATTCCTGTAAAAAACAACATCAACACGGAACGAACATAGGAAAAATAAAAAGAGTTCATTTTTTGTCCAAATTTTTTAATAAGGAAACTTTGAACAGAATATAAAAACTGTCCAAATAAAATCGCAAAAACTCCAAGCGAAGATATTTCTCCTTTTAGATTGGAAATTAAAAATAATCCCATGATAGAAATAATCATTGGGATTATTTCTTTAATCATAATTTTTTCTCTAAGAAAAATTACACCCAAAATAAAAATAAAAATAACATCAGATTTTTCTAATAATGATATTACTCCAGAGTTTGATTCAGACATAGCCAAAAACCACAAAAACCCGCCAATTGAAGTTAAGATTGAAACCGATATTGCTAATTTGCCATAAGATAAAATTTCATTTTTTAATTTTTGTCTCGCATTTTTTGTGCCCAAAAAAACTGGAGACAAAATAATATTTGCTCCAAGCCAGCCCCAAAATACAACATTGGTCACAGATACTGCTTTAAAATTGCGAAATACATAATCATTTACCAAATAAAAAAAGACCAGAGTTATAACCGACCAAAAAATTAAATAATACCCTTTGTTTTTTTTCATTTTTTTTTAATTAACTTTTTATAATTACAACGTCATGGTTCTATTTTATCAATAATTATAAATACAAATATCAACCATGGTTAGTTGGATTGATAATCCTAAAATAATAATAAAAAAATAGGGGGGGGTGCTTTTATAAAAAGGCACCCCCATTTAAATTAAGAATACCTCTATGGAATAAGGTATTTACAGCAAAACTCTTTAACCTCCTTTTTTATTTTATTTATTTTATCCATATCATTACGTGATTTTAATGCATCAACTATAAATTCAGCAGTCATTTCAAACTCTTTTTCTTTGAATCCTCGAGTTGTCATCGCTAGTGTACCTAACCTTATACCGCTTGGATCAAACAGTGATCTTCTTTCATCCGGAATAGAATTCCTATTTGTGGACAGTCCAGCTTTTTCTAGAATATCTTGAGCTTCTTTTCCGCCTATACCAAAAGCCACTAGTGTTGCGTTTAAAACGCCCATAAACATTGTTGTTTCTGTGGCTGGTCCGCAAAGGTTTGTGGATCAACTTCAGAAAGCATAGTATTTACGGGGGTTTTCTCAAATTGCGAAACAGCCAAAATTTGTAGAATTTC
>JBDRHN010000109.1:0-13568 GCA_043816765.1 bacterium
ATGTAACGAAATTTTCAGATTTTGAGTAAATTTATTCAAAAATTTTTGAGGAAATATGCTTATATTGGCGAAAAAATTTTTGGATAAATTTGCCAAAATATGGAAATTGCAGTAGTAAATTATTACGCAACAAGTCTATTAGACAACCTCGCGAAAAGAGGCTACAATAAGGTTATAATAGAAGGAGGCAGTGATATCTATTTTTTTTGCGGATACTAAATACTAAATACCAAAACTTATGCAAGGCGCTTTACCGTCGCAATTAATCAGAGAATTAATTAATAAACAAAATATTAATAATGCTGATATAAATAATATTCAGCCGTCGTCGCTTGATCTTACTATTACCGATGAAGTATATAAAATGAAAGGTGTTTTTTTGCCCAAACGGGGTGAGAAAGTGAGAGATATTATTAAAGATGGCGCGCTGTATCAAACGGATCTGGGCAAACCTTTGGAGTGCGGGGGAATATATTTGATAAAATTGAAGGAATCTATAAGTTTGCCGCCGAATGTTTACGTTTACGCGAATAACAAAAGCTCAAGCGGCAGGATTAATCTTCAGGTGCGGCTTATCGCTGATGGCGTCCCCTACTTTGACCGCATACCGCGAGGGACAAATAGCGAACTTTGGGTGGTGGTGAGTCCAAAATCTTTTTCTGTTAAATTGTCGGCGGGAAACGCTTTGAATCAAATTCGTTTTTTTGGTTCAAATACAACTTTGTCTGAAGAAGAATACAAAGAGCTTTACAGCAAAACGCCTTTAATATTAAATTCAAACGGCGAGCCGATACCGATGGATCAAATCAGTTTTCGCCATGATATTACAATGAGCATAAATCTTGAACAGGATTTAATCGGCTGGAAGTGCTCCCCTTCTGTTGGGAAATTGATTGATTTTAATAATATTAATTACTATGATCCGTTGGAATTTTTTGAGCCGATGCGCAAGCCGAAAGACGGGCAGTTGATTTTGCGGAGCAATGAATTTTATATTTTGTCTACCGTTGAACATATTAAAGTGCCAAGCGATTATGCTGTTGAAATGGCGGCGTATGATCCTTCAAAAGGAGAATTTCGTTCGCATTACGCCGGTTTTTTTGATCCGGGTTGGGGATGCGAGGCAAATGGAGGCGGCGATGGAACGCCGGCTGTTCTGGAGGTCTTAACGCAGGATAATGATTTTATTCTCAGACATGGCCAGCCGATTTGCAAAATGATTTATGAAAGGCTTGCTGAGGCGCCTGATGTAGTTTATGGAAGCGATGTTGCGGGTTCGCATTATCATGGACAGAAAGGACCGAGGTTGAGTAAACACTTTAAAAATTAATATTAAAAGATACAAGGATACAAGAAACAAGATACAAACAAATTACAATAATCAATATCCAAATTCCAAACGTTTCGTTTGATTATTGAAATTTTATTATTGATTATTTTTTGGTTATTGTATCTTGTATCCTTGTATCTTTGCCATCAAACAATTTTAAGTATTAATTACAAACCTTATGTCTCAATCAAAACTAAAAGTAGAACTTATTTCTCACACAATTGACCCTGAGCAAGTTATTGTTGCCTCTATCAGACAATGTTACAGCAAAGTAAGCGCGGCTGAGTTGAAGGAAAAAACTAATGAGGAAACAAAACAAAGATTGATTAATCAGATTGTTAAATCCGGGCATACTTCAACGATTGAGCACGCGTCATTTACTTTTGCCATTGAAGGGGTTTCAAGAGCGGCAACGCATCAGCTGGTTCGGCATCGCATTGCTTCTTACTCCCAGCAGAGTCAACGCTATGTAAAAGCTGGGGAAGATTTTGATTATATCTTGCCGCCGTCAATAGAGAAGGATGATAAGACAAAAGAAATATATGAAAATAGTATTAAAACTATTCAAAAAGCTTATCGTGATTTGATTGAGGCTGGGATTGAAAAAGAGGATGCGAGATTTCTTTTGCCGAATGCGGCGGAAACAAAGATTGTGGTAACAATGAACGCGCGATCGCTTTTGCATTTTTTTGAAAAACGTTTATGCACTCGCGCTCAGTGGGAGATTAGAATTTTGGCGGCTAAAATGCTGGCGCTGGTTAAACCAATCGCGCCGGATATTTTTACTCATGCCGGCGCTTCTTGCCAGTCGGAAAAAATATGTTGGGAGGGGGATATGAGTTGCGGGATGTGGGAAAATATTGAGGGTGCCGAGTTAAGGGAGAGGGTGTAATAATTTAAACGCAACGGCGCATTTGTTAAAATTTTAAATTCTATCCTCAAGGAAATCTCAGAAATCCCCCTTAATCCCCCTTTGCGAAAGGGGGGAAATTCATTGTCCGTCTTTTGTTCTAAATAAAGATGTTTATTGCGTTCCCCCTCCCGCGAAGGGGGTTAGGGAGAGGGTTTTACGATTAATTATGAAAATAAAAATAAAAAGAATAGACAAAACTTTACCGCTTCCAAAATATCATACTGCCGGCGCGGTTGCTTTTGACTTGTATTCAAGGGTGGATGATAATATAAAGGCTGGTGAAATAAAACTTTTGCCAGCTAATTTTATTATTAAAACTCCTAATGGATATATGCTGCTTGTTGCGTCAAGATCTAGTTTGGCGAAAAAGAAAAGTTTAAAACTTGCGAATGGGGTTGGTATCATTGATCAAGATTATTGCGGCGAGGATGATGAAATACATCTGTTGCTTCATAATTACTCAAGTCAAGATGTTGAAATAGAAAAAGGCGAGAGGCTGGCTCAGGCTATGTTTGTGCGGATTGATAAGGCTGAGCTGGAAGAAGTTGAAGAAATGGATTCTAAGAGTCGAGGCGGATTTGGATCGACTGGATGATTAAAAATTATTCCAAATTATTCCAAAGTTCAAATTATTCCAAATCAAATCCAAATTTCAAATGTCAAAAAGTTTTGGATTTTAGGCTTTGTCATTTGTTTGGAATAATTTGAAACAATTTGAAATTTGACATTTTTCGTTGCCATTTTTCATTTTAAGATTTACATTTTGCATTATGAGCCACCTAATTAACGTTATTCCTCTCGCCTCTCTCCCCTATTCAAAACCTCAAAGCTATACTTATAAAATAGAGGGGGATTTTAAAATTGGTCAACTGGTGGAAATTAATTTTGCGAATAGGAATATTTTTGGGGTTATCGTTGAAGAGAAAAATGAATGGCCCAATGAACCCGCAACCCCCCATCCCCCCTTGTCAGGGGGGCGAGTGCAAAGCCAATGTTTATCAGGAGGACAATCAAACCCCCCATCCCCCCTTGTCAGGGGGGCGACAAAAATCAAAACAATAAACAAAATAATAGATAATATTCAATTGTCAAATGAACAATTGAAACTGGCTACATTAGTTAGTGATTACTATCACACGTCGTTGGGATTGGTTTTAAAATTGATGGTTCCTCCGGTTTTGAAAAGACCGCAAACAAAAAATCAAAAAATCAAGAAATCAAGAAATCAAGAAATTAAAATTACTTTAACGAATGAGCAGGTTAAGATAATTGATGATGTTAAAAATTCTAAAAATAAAACGCATTTA
Source organism: bacterium (assembly GCA_043816765.1). Classification (GTDB taxonomy): domain Bacteria; phylum Patescibacteriota; class Patescibacteriia; order JBDRHN01; family JBDRHN01; genus JBDRHN01. The sequence continues at coordinate 3,551 of JBDRHN010000109.1, forward strand.
ATTTATGGAATCACTGGGAGCGGGAAGACTGAAATTTATTTACGGTTGATTGAGGATGCTATAAAACAGGATAAACAATCTATTGTTTTGGTTCCGGAAATATCTTTGACACCGCAGGCTATTGAAAGATATTCAGAGCGTTTTGGCCAAGATAATATTGTTGTGTTTCATAGCAATATTTCAAAATCGGAAAAATTTTTGGCGTGGCAAAAAATTAGGAATAATGAAATTAAAATTATTATCGGAACTCGTTCCGCTATTTTTGTTCCTGTAAAAAATTTAGCTTATATTATTGTTGATGAGGAGCATGATTCCAGCTATAAGCAGTATGACCAAAACCCTCGTTACAATGCCAAAAAGGTTGCGAATTTCTTGGCTGAAATTTGCCAAGCCAAAGTGGTTTTGGGTTCGGCGACTCCGAGTGTTGATTCGTATTTTGAAACCAAAGAGACTCTAGAAAATGCGCGAGATAATGGTCTTGCTTGTCTTAAGCGCGCGGGAGTCCTTTGCGGAGAGACTCCCGCGGGGCGTGCTGGCGTTTTACACAAATTAACGAAACGAATCAGCGGAGATGTGATGCCAAAGGTTGATATCGTAGATATGCGCGATGAATTTAAAAAAGGAAATTTTACTATTTTTAGCGATCTTTTGGAAGATAAAATTAAAGAAAATTTACAAAATAAAAAGCAGATAATTTTGTATTTAAACAGGCGCGGGGCGGCGACTTTTGTTTTTTGCCGCGATTGCGGATTTGTTGAAAAATGTCCTTATTGCGATTTGCCTTTGACTTATCATATTAATAAAACCAGTCTGATATGCCACCACTGCGGATTCAGTAAAACAATATCGCTTGAGTGTCCGGATTGCAAAAGCGCGGCTTTTAAATATTTCGGGTGCGGAACGCAAAAGATAGAGTTTGAATTGACAAAACGTTTCGGCGCTGTTAAAATTTTACGGATGGACAGAGATACGACGCAAAATCGCGAAACCCATCAAAAATTTTACGAACAGTTTAAAAATAAAGAGTTTGATATTTTGGTTGGCACACAGATGATAACAAAAGGTTGGGATCTGCCGAATGTTGGATTGGTTGGAGTTGTCTCGGCTGACACTACGCTCAATCTTCCAGATTTTCGTTCCAGCGAACGAACATTTCAGCTTATTACTCAAGTTGCGGGTCGCACCGGACGAGGCGTTGAGGCTGGCGAGGTTGTTTTGCAAACATATTCTCCTGACAATTTTGCCATTAAAGCGGCGGCAAATCACGACTTTGACAGTTTTTACAAAGAGGAAATTGCTAACCGAAAAAATTTAAACTATCCCCCGTTTACGCGTCTGGTTAAATTGTTTTTCAGGAATCAAGATAAAAATAAAACTCAGCAGACGGCAGATAGTTTGCTTGAAAAGTTGAAAAATAAAGCAAAAGAGATTGATCGCGATTTGACAATTGAATTCATCGGACCGTTTCCAGCTTTTATTTCCAAGGTTAGAGATAACTTTATATATCAGATAATTATTAAAATTAAAGATTTAAAAATTAATGTTAATGATTTGCTGGATGAGATTCCGTCAAATTGGATAGTTGATATTGACCCGGAGAGTTTGCTGTAGAGACGAGGCACTGCCTCGTCTCTGCCAAATATATGTCAAAAATATTAGAAATCACAAAATTTAAAAATCCTATCCTGCGCCAAAAAGCTATAGATATCAACGAATTATCTACTGAAGTTGAAGCCTTGATTGATGACATGATTGAAACCTTAAACGACTCGGGCGGGGTCGGATTGGCCGCTCCGCAAATCAACGAAGGTGTTCGTCTTGTAATTATTAAACACAAAGACAAAGATTTGGTATTGCTTAATCCTGAAATTATTAAAAAATCTTGGAAAAAAAATAACGACGAAGAGGGCTGTTTGAGTTTGCCCGGAGTAAATGGATTTGTCCGCAGGCACTCAAAAATTACCGTGAAGGCGAAGAATAGAAAATTTGAAGATGTTGAAATTACAGGCCGCGGGTTGCTTGCTCGAATTTTTCAACATGAAATTGATCATCTTGATGGGATTTTGTTTGTTGATAGAGCGCATAAGATTACGGAGGGGAAGGAGCTACTTTGATGCCTGTCATTCTGAGCGACTTAAAGTCGCTGGTTCCCAGCTGTGCTGGGAACCATAATGCACTTACAGCATAAATTTTATAACAATATTGTAAGTGCATTATGGTTCCGAGTGCCCTGCGGGGCAACTCAGAACCAGCCATGATGCTGTAATAAAAATAATTATCAAATGAATACCAATTATAAAAATCTAGAAAAAAATAAAACATCAGTTGTATTCATTGGCACTCCTGATTTTGCGGTGCCTGTTTTAGAATCTATTATAAATGACGAGCGGCTAGATTTAAAAGCGGTAATAACCCAACCCGACAAAGAGGTTGGAAGAAAAAAAATTATTACTCCGCCTCCGGTTAAAATGTATTCGCAAAAAAATAATTTCACTGTTTTGCAACCGAAAAAAATTAAAGACGCAAATTTTATAGAACAGCTTAAAAAAATAAACCCCGACTTGATAGTTGTCGCGGCTTATGGACAGATTTTGCCAAGAGAGATAATTGAAATGCCAAAATACGGATGTATTAATATTCATGCTTCACTGTTGCCTAAATATCGAGGCGCCTCGCCAATTCAAACCGCCATTTTAAACGGCGATGAAAAAACAGGGATAACTATTATGAAAATGGATGAGGGTTTGGATACTGGTGATATTATATCCCAAAAAGAAACTGAAATTAAAAATAGCGATACGGCTCAAGATTTGCATGAGAAATTATCAAGTCTTGGCGCGAAATTATTAATAAAAACTTTACCGAATTATTTGAGCGGGAAAATTAAACCACAAGCGCAAGACAATTCAAGAGCTGCTTTAACAAAAATTATAACAAAAAAAGACGGTGAGATAGATTTTAATAAAAGCGCAAAAGAGATAGAATGTAAATTGCGGGCTTTCACTCCTTGGCCTGGAATTTATACTTTCTTTGGGGATAAAAAATTAAAAATTTTAAAACTAAAAATAGAAGAGCAAATTAATCCTCTAATTCCGGCTGGTAAACTCCATGAGGCGGAAAATAATCTTATAGTTAATTGCGGAAATGGGGCGTTAATTTTAGAAGAAATACAGCTTGAAGGAAAACAAAAAATAAGCGGAAAAGAATTTATAAATGGATATTTGAAATAATTATAACTACTCAGCTGCCACGTCGTTGCCTCATCCGTCATTCCACCTTCCACCTCTCCCTCTCCTCCGGCGTCAAAATCACAGTAATAAAAGTTAAAACCCCAAACACAACCACCGTCGTCAGCCAATCAAAAAAATAATTGCCATTGAAATAAAGCAAAGGAATATATAAAACAAAAGACCCGACAAAAGCCAAAATATAATCAAACGGAATAATTCCCGCCCTTTTGCTGTGCCACCAAATATGATCAACACCGATTTTTTTAATCCCAAAATGAGGATTAACCACAATCCACAACAGATCCCACACAGCAGAAAACAACAAAAACAAAGACAAAGTTTGAAGTTCGCTCGTCCAACTCCAACTCGCGCCCGCAAAAAACGGATAATGCATAATTAACAATACAAAAGAAAAAACAGCTATATGATAACCAGTCGTCGGCTTGCCTGACATCATCTTGCTAAAAAACCTATCAAGCCCGCTCCCCTCCTTCGGCCTCCAAGTAGGCAGTTTTGACGCCCAGCCATTTTCTCCTTCTATCTGAACCTCAATTATAGCAAGAATAAGAGCCATGAAAAAAAGATAAATTGTTTGGATTAGCATAAATTTAATTTGGATTGTAGGGGTGCATTGTAATGAACCCCTACAATCCAATAATTTTTTCAATTTCAAAAGTTCCATTATTCGGCGCTTCCAAAAATCCTTGAATAGCGGCTTCCGCGAGCCAGCCGCTATTAACCCAATCAAAAAGCCATTCACCGCAATACTTTGGATCATACTGACGTATTCCAGCACCCAGCTTTCTAAGCCATTCCTGATTAAAATATTCTTGCGAACCGATCGGCGGAGCTATAATTATTGGAATACCCAAAGCGCAGTAAAACGAAAGCTCGCTCGGTTTTGTCCATAAAATATCAGTTGTCCGCAAAGCTTTATTAAATTTCAAAAAATAATCCTGCTTGTTGTTGGATAAAATTATATCAATCCCATCCCCTATTTTTGAATGAAGCCCAAGCTTGCTTAATTCTTTTTTAAAATAATTTGCGACATCGTTATGCGCGCCAGCCACTAAATTTATATTGATTTCGTTGTTTAATACTCTCTTTTTTAAACTCTTTACAATGGCAACCCCCAGCTCTCTCTGCGCTCCTGCCCCGCCGACAGCAAACATTAAAGTCAAAGGATGGCTGGGCTTCTGGCAAAAATTATCAGAACCAAGCTGATTTACTATCGTCTTTTTATATTGATTGATATAAACTTTTTCCGGATCAAGATTGATCAAGCGATGCCCCAAATCATGTTTTAAAATATCCAACTCGTTGCTTCCCAAATTTTCCAAGGGCAAAGGAAAACCTGTCAAATAAATATTGCTTGGATTGACGCCGTAAAGTTTTAAACGTTCAACAACTCGCTCCGTTGGCGCAAAATATTTTATTTTGCTCATTGCGGGATTTAACGGCGCCCAAGCTCTGCTGATGTCGGCATCGCAAATAATGCAATAAATATCGCTCGGATATTCAAAATGCTCAGCCATATACGCCGGTATAAAAAAAGATGTTATAATAGACAGCTCTTTTTTTATTTTCAAAAAATCAATTAGTTTTTCACCCCATTTTTTATTCTTAATAGCGCGCATCGTTCCTCTTAATTGCAAAGTTGGTCTGGACAGGTCGCGTCTTGGGTAAAACAAAACAATTTTTTGAAAACTGTCAAAAATGTTACAGACCAAATTTCCAATCAACGGCACATGCTTAAAGCGGGAAATAGATTCATAAATCTTTCTCCCGTTAAGCCAAATTTCTTTATCTTTTTTAGACAAACCTCTATGGGTGTTTGCGTTTATAATTTCACCATAAGCCAAATGTCGCAAAGCATGCGTCGCGCGCTGATGACCGTAACCCATATCTACGGTAACGATCCAAGCCTTTGTTGATTTATTTTTTGTAGACATAAAATAATTAGTTTAAACTTTAAACTCCTAAACCGCCAACATCATCAACCCAAATATAATCAGCCCCGCTCCGCAAACTTTTTTTATCAACGCGTTTCTATTCCAATCCTCTTTTAGATGAACAAATTTTTTGCTCAACAAAGCAATCAAAACAAACAAGAAAAAATATTTAATTCCCTGCATTGCAACGACTATCCCGACGTTCCCCAATTTAATCGCGTAACTCTGCAAAAAAAATCCCGCCCCTCCGCTCGCTTGAGTAAATGCTACTGCTTTAGAACTGCTCGCTTTTTCTTTGTGTCCAAAATTATTTTTTAATTCTTTTCTCGCGCCAGCCAAAAATAAAAACGGAACAACCGCCAAAAGCCCGCCGGCTCTCGCCCAAATAAAAGCGCTTAAAAAAGGCTGGTTATTATAAGTTATCTTTGCAAAAATTTGCGAAACCGCAAAAGCCGCAACCGCGATTATTATATATTTTAAATTTTGACGTGGAAGTTCGGCTTCCATAATGGAAACCGAACTTCCACGCCTCTCCCAACCCTTGCAAGACAACACAAACCCGCCGACTATTAAAAAAATAACCGCCAACAATTGCCGTTGGCTAAAATTTTCGCATAATATCAAACTGGATAAAATCAAAACAACAATGGGGACAAGCCCGTCAACCACAGGCACCACACGCGAAATTTCTCCATTTTTTAAAGCGCAATAAAAATAATAAATAGCAATCACAAAAGAACCGCCTGCCATAAAATTCAAAAGCATATTTTGCCACCCCGGCCAATTCCAAAAAAAAGGCAACAAAAAAATAACCATTGACTGAAGCAAAGCGACAGAAATAACGTAAACTCTCGGGCTGGAAAGATATTTACTTACAACCAGCTTATCGCCAAGATTTGCTATTGCCAACAAAAGATATGCAATTATCGAAACGTAAAGCCAAGACATAAATTTATACACAATGTATATAAATATTATTAATTTTCAATTTACAATTCTCAATTTTCAATGAATTTTCAATTTCCAATTTACAAATAATTCCCAACTTTTTTACTTTTGCATGCTTGGCTTAACGTTTTAATTCTAATGATGGGGTTTGAAAATTTAATAATTGAAAATTTTGATAGCGGTTTTATTGATTAAATTGCGCATGAACAACAAATGAAGTGTAATATACATCCTTCTGTTGCTACTCCAAATACTTCCCCCGATTAACCTGATGCTCCTCCATATTTCTGCCATAATAAATATTCCCCTCTTTGTCAGTTAAAAAATAATAATAATCATTGCTAATCGGATAAATTACCGCTTGAATAGATGACAAACTAGGACTGTTAATCGGAGCAGGCGGCAGTCCTTTGTTTGTGTAAGTGTTATATAACGAATCAACCTTTAAATCTTCATAACTGGGGCGGGTCGTTCCTTTTTTTGTAATATAATTAATTGTCGCGTCGCTTTGAAGAGGCATTCCCGCTTTCAACCTTTTCAAAAATACATCAGCCGCCATCCGCCTGTCCTCATATTTTGCCGCCTCTTTTTCAACAATGGAAGCCAAAACAACAACTTCGTCTATTGTTTTGCCTTGCTTTTCAATTTCAACGCGCATTTCATCATCTAACTTCACATCAAAATTATCCAGCATCTTTTTTATAATATCTTCTGGCGCCGCGTCAACATAAATTGTATAAGTGTCGGGGAATAAATATCCTTCCAAACTGATTTCTGAATAGTTATTATTTCTGACCAAAAGTTCAAACAAAAAAGGATAGCTGTCTAAATTGTCAGATATAAATTTCGCCCCATTGTTCGCTAAGTTTAAAAACTCATCTTTTCCGGCGACATTATTTTTTGACAAATAATCTGCAATATCATCAATCGTCCATCCTTCAACTATTTTTATATCAATATCGTTTTTGACAAGCCCTATCTTTAAAACATTAACTAAATCTTTAATACTCAAATTCTTAGACAAACGATACTCCCCTGCCTTAATTTTACCCTCCCAATCCCGCGCCCATAAATAAGTCTCAAAAATAAACTTGTCTTTTATCAATCCCGCTTCGTGCAAATCGCTGCTAATCTCATTAATCCCCTGTCCGCTTTTTATTTCAAAATCTATTTTTTCAGCGCTTGGACTGTTTGGAGAAATTAAACCAAAATAAAAATAAAACACGCCACTTAATCCAATGATTAAAAGCAATACCAATCCAATTAAAATAAATTTTGTTCTAAAACTCATAGTATTTAGTATATAGTATTTTGTATTTAGTATTTTTTATATTTAATGTTTCGTTAAATTTTTAAAATTAAAGCATTGAAAATTGTTTGAAAATTGAAAATTAGAAATTGAAAATTTTATAGATATTGCTCCATTCCCTCCTCTTCCAATTTCGCAACTATCTTCTTCACATCATGCGCCCTGTCTTTTGGACAGACCAAAACCACGTCATCAGTTTCTATAATTATCATATTTTTTACCCCAGCCGTTGCTATTAATTTTCCCGAATAGCTATAAATCAAATTTCCCGAACCATCAACGTTAACATGCTCTCCTTTCACCACGTTCCCGTCAACACCATCAGCCAGCATTTCATGAATGGTTCTCCAGTGACCTATATCAGACCAACCAAATGACGCCGGAACCACCAAAATATCCTTTGACTTTTCCAAAATTGCCGGTTCTATGTCGGCAGACGGCATCGCCAAAAATTCCCTGTCTATAACCTCCTGCTCCTTGTCTGTTCCAAGCGCTCCTCTGATCACTTCCAAATGCTTATAAACTTCCGGCAAAAATTCCTTATAAAGTTCTATCAAATATTCTGTCTTCCACGAAAATATTCCGGGATTCCACATATAATCCCATTGTTGCAAAAACTTTTTGGCTGTTTCAAAATCGGGCTTTTCTACAAATCTTTCCACATTAAAAACTTCATCCTCGCCAATTTTGGCAGCTTGGCTATCCATTTTTATATAACCATAACCTGTTTCTGGATAAGTCGGATTAACACCCACAAGCGCCGTTTTTGAAGGATTTTCATCTAAAATTTTATCTAATAATTTTAAAATTCGCACATACTCATCAACATCTTTTATATAATTATCCGACCAAATGGTTACCAAAGAACTTTTAGGATCACGCTCATGCAAAATAAGCGCCCCAAGTCCTATGGCGGGCGCATTACTTCGCCGTGCGGGTTCAATGATTAAATTATTTTCATCAAAATCAGGAAGTTGTTCTTTTATCTTTTCCACCAAACCCTCGCCTGTTGAAATAAAAATATCTTCTTTTTTAAATCCGGAAGAAACTCTCTCGTAAGTCGCCTGAAGTAAAGTTTGTTCATTAATAAAAGGTTGAACCTGCTTGGGTTTATTTTTCCTTGAAACAGGCCAAAGCCTTGTCCCCGCCCCTCCGGCTAAAATTAATGCTTTCATATATTTTAATATTTTAATTACAATAATATTTTACCATTTTATCGACAACTTTCATAGCCCTTATTTCAAATAAATAAAACAGGGCTTGTAGACCAAGCCCTGTCTGTCGTGGTTTTAAATGCAAAATATCTGTCTGCTCAAGCGATTTTATTATAATTTTCAATTTGCAATTCTCAATTTTCAATGAATTTTCAATTTCCAATTTTCAAACAATTCCCGCTCATTATTCGCCTCTATAAGATTTGCCACATATAAACTATATCCCGTCCCGCTCACAGCGCCAGACTGCGCAATCTCTAAACCCTTCACATCCGCATCCGCCGCTACACTGTGAATATAAGTATTATGCGCGATAATATCATTAGCCACAAATTTGTGCGTCCCCTCAACCTCAATATCATAAACCTGCTCCGGAGGCAATATTTCAATAGAAACAATCTTCTCAAACTCCACTCCGCCGAATTCCGAGTTCCGAGTTCCGAACGAAAAGACTGCAATCTCGTCGCCGACAGAAAGTTCAACAACCTTTATCCAACTTGAATTTGACAACTCGCTCCACTGCTTGCTATAATTATCATTACTTAATTTATTATCGTCTAAATCCATGAAAACTCTAACCAAATTATCACAATTATCACAACCCCTGCTCATCAAAGACGAATCCATAGTCGGAGTTTTTCTTCCTAATACCAAAGAATCTGTAGCGGCTTTGGAAGAATTTATATTAGAATTAACCAAAGATAAATTTGATGAATGGGATAAAGAATTAAGTTCCCCGGCGGCGCAGGCACGATATGCTTCTATCATCGCCGATGCCGATGCCAACGACGGCTGGATTAGCGGGGAAGAATTGTTTAATGATCTTAGAAAAGCCCGCAAGGGATCAGTTGCATAATTATTATGTTTCAACTCGTCATCAATAAAAAAATTGAGAAGCAAATTTTGAGGTTGCCTATTTTTATCCAAACCAAAGTTGAAAATGAACTTTGCAATCTTGCCGGGCTCGATCATCCTCTTCAGCATCGGGATGTCAAAAAACTCGCCGGTCGTTTCAGCCAATATCGTCTCCGCGTCGGTCTTCATATCAGAATTATCTTTGATATTTCCAAGCGCGAAAATCTGCTCCGCGTTATTGAAATCTCTACTAGAGAAAACATCAGATATTAATTGTTTTCTTGTTCCATTGTTTTCTTGTTTTCTTGAAAGATACGGATGATTGCCCGTCGTCCTAATCGTCTTTCCCGATTCAGTCGTTAATTTATAAATCGGTTTCACCCCCATATCCAAAAGCCCGTTAATTTTAGCAGGTTCCAAAAGACCTGTTTTTTCATTCAAAGACAAAACATAATCGCCCGCCTGAACATTTTTAATTGCAATATATTCTATGGGCAATAATAAAAAATC
>JBDRHN010000110.1:0-3834 GCA_043816765.1 bacterium
TTTGTCTTCGTGTTATCAACAATATTGCAACGCAGAATTTAAGGATGCTCACAATGCGCTTGAGGATACAAAAGCCACGATTAAAATTTACAAAGCGATGAAAATAAAACATCGGCTTGGCAGTCTTGAGGAAACTGTCAAGATTTATGCTGATGGGAATCTTGAACCGGAAGGCAAAATAAAAACTAACGAAAATGGGGATGCCGTTTTAACGTTTGGGAAGCACAAGGATAAGACTTTAAAATCAATTATGGAAAACGATCCTCAATATTTAAGTTGGATCATCAGGGATAGCAATATGTCTCTATTAGTAAAAGATGTTATTAAAAAATTTATGCGGGGACATTATGAATAAACCACCGACTTTTTGCAAGCCAACTGATTTAAAAAAATCGAATAGTAAAAAAATTTGCTGCGGATCGTGTAAACATTCGCTGCCAATTCCTTTAAAACACGAGGGAATGGCAAAAAGTATGGAATATGATTTGTTGTGTGATTTGCAAAAATGGTTTGTTAATAGTAACAATATTTGTAAAACAGAATTAGGGAAAAGTAATTTTGAGGCAAAAACACAAAATAGGGAAATAAATAATAAGCCTGTTATACAACAGGTACAATCTGATTTATTTTAGTTTTGGAAGGAAGGACAGGGCACACAATGAGACTAACTGAATTAACCTTGAAAAAATTTATTAATCACCGCATAAGCATTATCCCTGTCAATCATTTGAACGTGATTCAGGGACAAAACACGTCTGGTAAGACAGCAATCGCCGACGCGTTGCGTTGGCTAATCGCTGGTTGTGGACGAAATATGGTAAAGGCGAGTGATCGGCAAAACGAAAAAAATCTTGTAAGCTTGGGCGAGAATAGCGCCAGTGTTATGGCTGTTTTTAAAGACCAGGGTGAGGTTAAAATATTAAAAACGATTAAGAATGATGGCAGCGTACCGAAAATACGTTTAAAAGTTAAAGATAAAGAAAATCCGGCAAGTCAGGGCGATATTTACAAATTATTTAGCATTTCAGAAAAAGATGAACGGAAAATTACGGCATTATTAAACGCTGATCGTTTTATTGAGTTATCCCCGGTAGAACGAAAACAGTTTTTGTTCAATTTAATGGGGATTGATTTAACAGAAGATTTACTAAAAAAAGAATTTAAAAAATTTGAGATTCCGGAAAATATTCATACTACTTTGTGTAATAAAATTTTAACGAGTAAGTTTGAGAAGGCAGAGGAATGGGCAGTTGAGATAAGAAAAACTAAAAAGAGAGAAAAGGGTAATCTTGATTTAACCGTGCCTGCTGACGAAACGATAAATTACAAATCACAAAAACTATTATTGTCTCAAATAGCCACAACGGCAGTGCAGGACGACATTAAGACATTGCAAGCAAGCCTAAACGACTTGCGTGTTTTGTTAGGGAAAAACACTCAAATCGTTGAGCAAAATGGTGTAACGGAAATTCTCAAGAAAATCAACGATTTAGGTGTTAAGATTATTTCGGAAAAACAAATATTTGATAAATATCAAAGTTTAAATGAAATAAAATTAAAAATTGATGGCTTAAAAGAAAAAAACAGCAAATCGGATAAAATTATTTCCGAAGGCAATGCTAAAATACAATCTTTGAAAAAAGAAAAAAATGATTTAACCGACCGGAAAACCGCATTAGAAAAAATAAACGATGATACTGTTGAATGTCCTGTTTGCGGCAATAACTTAAAAAAAGAAACAATCGATAAAATCAAAGCAGAAACGGAAGGAAAAATCTATCAACTAACAGCCGAAATATCAAAAATAAACAAAGAAGTTGAGAACTGTTCGGCGCAGCAGACAGCCGATGTTAAAACGCTTCAAAGCCTTGAGATCGCGATAGAACAATTGAAGGAAGCAAAAATTAACATCGATAATTGGGAGAAGATGAAAATACAGTTAGAGAAAGAGCGGGACAATAAAAAGAAAGAGTATGAAGCCGCAAAAAAAAAGATTGACCAGGTTCGAGTTGACGTTGATAAAAACGAGAAAGCGGCGGCTATGCTCATTTCTATAAAATCTAAAGTCGATAATTATCAGCAGAAAGTATTAATGGTACAGAAGAACGCTGATTTAGCCAAACAATTGGCTGTGGAAATTGAATTGTACGACCGTCTGGCGAAGTTATTGTCGCCTAAAGGCGAAATTATCAACGATATTCTTTTACTTGCGATTGAGCCGATGCAAAAGCATTTGGATGAATTAAATACGCTGGGGTTGTGCGACAAGATAACGCTGGATAAAGATAATTTTACTTTCACTATTGGTGGTCGAACAGAGGCAATGCTTGACCGGCACGGGTCAGAGTATTTACGCTTGTCTTACATTCTGACGGAAACAATTTGCTTTTTTGCAAAATTCCCTATTTTAATATTTGATAGGATTGATACCTTAATTGAAGATGTAAAATTAAAATTTCAGGACTTTCTTGATCATATTCAGAGTCAATACGAAAACATTTTTGTGTTTGCTTCAAAAAATGAATCCGGGAAACCGCGGGATTTGGATGAAACGCAAGCGACATTTTTTTGGGTTGAAAATGGGACTGTGAAAAAAGTTTAAGGGAGATATGGGCGATGAAAAAATTACACGATTTAAAATTACACGAAAAAATTCTTGTTTGTAAAGGCTGTAAAGCGATGAGAGTTCCAAACGGTTGGATTTATACTTTCAACGTAAATGGGAATACATCTTCTACTTTCGTGCCATTTAGCTACGAATTTGCAACGATTAAAGTTGAGAAGGTAGTAAATGATACTTCTAATAAATTAACTTTGGTTCCTGTCGTTAAAAATATAATTCAAAAGGCAGTTTAATGGCAGGCAGAAAATCACAACAATCCGGCGAAGTGTTTGAGAAACATTTGCGGTATATTTGCAATATATTGAGAAACAAAGGTATTGCTGATATCCGTAAAAATCCGGTTGAGAAAAAATTAATCTATGATTCACGTTTGAGAAAACAGAGACTGGTTTATGCTGAAAAACAGACAGTTGATTTTGAGGGGTTTTATTTTGGCAATGGGAAACATATTGCATTTGATGCAAAACACAAGCAAAATGCAAAGAATAGCTGGACGTATTCAAATAAGCATAAACAATTTCACCAAACACGGTATTTATACAACGTCTGGAAGTCCGGGGGAACCGCTTTTTTGCTGCTGTGGGTGTCAGGCGACCGTATTGTGAAAGTTTTACCTAATGAGTCATGGGATATGGCGGATAGTATTAAAATTGTCTTTAATAAGCATATTGTTTTTGAATATAATCAACTGGAAAATTTTTTAGAAATTTAAATGGGAAGAAGGACACAATGAACGCAGAATCACCAACAAAAGAGGGTCCCGCAATTTTGGCAAAGGTTGATGGGATTACTTTTAAAAACAGAGGCAAAACGAATCGGGATATTTATGCTACGATGGATATTTCAACCGAGACGGAAACAGAATTAGTATTACCGTTTTTCGATAACATTGAGATTGGTGCGACATTTACGATCAATATTATCGAAACCGGCGGAGTTGATTGAAGAAAATTTTAGTTTTTGGGGAAAGGTCGAAAAAATCACAGCAAAGAAATCCGCCTTTGAAAAGAAATTTAGCATTTTAGTCCCGGTTGATATAAATGGTAAGGGAGCCAGATCGTCTTATGCGGACATTGTCCGGTATGTTGCACATGAAGTTCAGTTGACTATCAAAACCAGTTATGCACAGACAAATTTATTTAATGAATGAGGGACACATGTTGAAAATTGCAGACGAATTAAACGAGATAGTTTTTAAGTCTAACAACTCG
>JBDRHN010000111.1:0-12726 GCA_043816765.1 bacterium
CTGCCCAACGCGATAAACATCCGCCCCGACGGAACCGGGCTTGGACTATATTTGGTTCAAAAAATCATCAAAGCGCATAACGGCAAAGTTGACGTGAAAAGCAGCGGGGTGAACGGGGAAGGGAGCGAGTTTGGTTTTTGGCTGCCGATGTGAGATTGGTTTAAGTTTTCTGTCAAATGCGGAATAATTATGTTTTTGAATTGACAGCCAAAAAAAAAGTGGCGATATTATAAAAAAGAAATGCAACAATAGCAAAAAATGGAGATAAAAATTGATCAAAAAAAAATAAAAAATAATATGTTGCGGGTTATTATTAAAACAATATTATTCTATTTTAAAACGCTTTAATAAATACCATAAAAAAAATTTGGAATGACAGATTAAAATCACTATCCCCAAAAACCCTTCTTTTTATTAACATCATCAACCTTGCCAAACTCTTCCAAAAGTTCCCTCTGCCTCTTTGTCAAACTCTCCGGAATCTGAACTTTAATCTCAACAAAATGATCTCCACGTCCAGTGCGACGCACTGACGATGCCCCTTTCCCTTTCAAAATAAAAACTTTACCACCCTGTGTTCCCGCCGGTATTGCAAGATTAACTTTCCCGTCAACAGTTTCAACCTCCACCTTATCACCCAACGTCGCCTGAACCATGCTTATCTTCAGAATGGATGAAATATTGCTATCTTCGCGTTTGAAACGCGGATCTTTTTCAACTTGAAAATTTATATAAAGATCTCCCGTCGCACCGCCTTTGGTGCCAGCTTCACCCTCGCCGCTAAGCCTGATTGTTTCACCGTCATTTATGCCTGCGGGAATTTTGAATTTAATTTTTTTATTCTCTTTTGTTGCTCCGGTTCCTTTGCATTGACTGCATTTTTTTTCAGATTTTTTCCCTTCTCCTCCGCAATCGGGACAGGTTGCCGCCGTCTGGATTGTTCCGAGTATTGTTCTTTGCATTCTTACCACTTGCCCGCTTCCGTTGCAAGTATCGCAAGTGGAAATCTTGCTCCCTGGCTCAACGCCGTTTCCCGAGCATCTTGAACAAACAACTTTTTTGTTTAAAAAAATCTCTTTTTCCTCGCCAAATATGGCTTCTTTAAAACCAATAGCCATTCTGGATTCAATATCCGCGCCGCGAGTTCTTCTTCCTTGCCCCGAACGCCTTTGACCGGCAAACCCAGAAAAAATATTACTAAAAACATCATTAAGATCAAAATCATTCATATTAATATTAAAACCGCCGCCTTGAGCTTGGCGGGCAAAATCTTCCCAACCGCTAAATCCGCTGCCAGCTCCGCCGCCGCCCATATTGCTAAAAGCAGAACCAAACTGATCATATTGTTTTCGTTTTTGCTCATTGCCAAGAACCTGATACGCTTCGTTTAGTTCTTTAAACTTAGCCTCATCCCCTCCTCCTTTATCAGGATGATGTTGATGAGCCTTTTTGCGGTAAGCTTTTTTTATCTCTTCTTGCGACGCGCCTTTTTCAACATCTAATATTTTATAATAATCTTTGGACATATGATTTAGTAACAAGTAATTAGTAATCAGTAACAAGGGATATGGATTTACTAGTTACTGATTACTAGTTGCTTATTGCGGATTTACTGACATTATAAAACTAGCACTCCACTAAGTCAAGTGCTAGTTCTTAAAAATTATTTTCGTGCTTTCGTGTTTTTGTATTTTCGTGTTTTCGTGCTTCACTGTTTAAGATTCTATGTCAACTATCTTAAATTTCTTAACGCCTCTTGGCAATTCCACGTTTACATTATCCCCCTTTGCTCTTCCCAAAAAAGCAGAACCCAACGGAGAAGATGATGATATTTTCCCTTCGCTCGGGTTGGCTTCGTTAAAACTAACGATCATAAAGCGGTTTTCTTTGTTGTCTTCGTCAACTATTTTAACCGTGCAACCAAGCCCGATCTTGTCATTTTTCGCATCTTTTACAACAACTGCCGAATTTATCTTATTTTCCAGTTCATGAATTTTCCCGCTCAAAAAAGCTTGCTCTTCTTTTGCTTCTGTATATTCAGCGTTTTCACTTAAATCACCCTGCTCTTTTGCTGTTTGTATTTTTTCCGCGACTTCTTTGCGCCGAACATTTTTTAAATAATCCAGTTCGTTTTTTAATTTTTCTAACGCTTCGCTTGTTAATAAAATTTGATCAGACATATATGTTTTAAATTTTTAATTTTAAATTTTTAAACAATGTTTTAATTTTTTAATTTTTTAATTTTAAAACTATTTACTGCGAGAGACCACCGTTCCTTTAAATTTTTTATTATTTAAACAACTGTTAAAATTTTTCAAATCAGCGCCATTTAGAATTACAACCTCTAGCCCAAACCCTTCGGCTTTTTTGCTGGCAATGGGGTCAAAAGGCGCGTTGGAACCAGGATTCCATTTCTCGCCAACCAGCTTGCGATACTCTTTCCAGTTTAAATTTGGCAGGGGTTTAGCGAGTTCTGATTTGCGCGGATCAATATCGTAAACATAATCAATGTTGGTCATGTTTATAATTTTTTTCGCGCCATACATTTTAGCAAGCATCACGGCGTCAAAGTCTGTGGAAAAACCAGGCTTCCATCCTGCGGCGATTAAAATATCCTCTTTGAAATTTTCAACCTTTGTCGGATCTTTGTTAATCTCCTTTTTTGCGTAATCCCTGAAAATAGTCCTCAAAAGATGAGCGTTTAATCTAGTCGCGTGAATACCAAGCCAGTCAAGGTCTTCATCGGTTAATTTGGTTACTTGTCCGGCGGCGCTCTGATATTTTCTGCAAGTCTTGCCTCCGCCTATAACTATAATAAATCTTCTGCCGTTTTTTATCTCTTTGACTATTAGACTTTTAAACCTTTTCAAAAACTTAACATTAATTTCATCTTGAGCAACGATTGATCCGCCAAGAGATATGACTATTAGTTCTTTTTGCATAAAAAAATTTATAGGACTTTCGTGTTTGATCCTGTCATTCTGAACGACTTATATTACTATGCTTTTTTGATAAAAAAATATTGTTATTTTACGGAAAGTTATAAGCAAATAGAATTAAGCGAAGAATCCCATTGCGATTGCAAAAAACGTCGGGATTCTTCGCTTGCTTCTGTTGTGTTTCCCAATTTTATGCAATTGGCAAAATTTTCTTATCTTTTATGTTTGCGGCAAAAGTCGCTCAGAATGACAGGTATTTTTGCACAAAAACGAAAATCTTATTTTATTAGAAATTAGAAATTATAATTTAGAAATTCTTTCCTCTCCCATTCCCCATTTCCTCAAATACTTTATCCAATCTTTCACATGAATTCGCACGATTGGAGAAAATAGCGCTTGCCACACATTAACATCCGCCGACTCTCTTCTGTGAATATGGACTGCTTTTGCCTCAGCAATATAATAAACTTCCCAGCCGGCTTTCCAAAATCTCCTCGCCCAATCCGTGTCCCCGAAATATAAAAATAAATTTTCGTCCAACATCCCAACCTCTTCAATAGCCTTTTTTCTTGCCATCATGCATGCCCCAAAAATCCAATCAACATCTTTTGTGCCGTTATGACTCCAGTTGTCCATCTCAAAACGTTCTAATTCTTCTTTGCCTCGCTTTGTTTTTCCGATAAAAGTCCTGCGGCAAAACGGCGTCCAAATTTTATGAAATCTCATCGCAGAGTGTTGAATAGTCTTATCAGGGTTTAATACTTGCGGACCCGCCAACGCCACATCCGAATGGCTCTCCATAAAATCAAACATTTTTTTAATAACATCTTCGTAAACAAAAACAATATCAGTGTTTATTATTAAAATATATTTTCCTTGCGCTTTTTTAATACCTAAATTATTTCCTTTGTGAAAACCTAAATTTTCTTTGGCGGCGATAAAATTTATTTGCGGATAAAATTTCCTCATCATTTCAGTGCTTCCGTCGTTTGAATTGCTGTCAACAACAATAATCTCATAATCAACGTCGACATTCATTTCCTCAATCTGCCGAACGCATTGTTTAAGTAAATTCTTAGTATTATAATTATGAATTATAATTGAAACATCCATATTTACAGCACACAAAAATAGGGCAACACCCTATATATATACTATTTTTAATTTAAAATCAATTATCCATCCCCTTTTCTCACTTTCTCAGTAACATTAAAACCCAAATATTTTCCAAACATCAATTTAGTCTGCGCGTCAACAGCTGGAATTGAACCGAAAACAATCATTGTGAAAGGCAAAAACAACCACTGTAAAAGCATAACTAAATATTTATACAACCCGCTGTGCCATTTATTTTTTTTAGGCAAAGGCGGAAGCATCATAACGTTGATAATCGCTGAAAATAAAAGACCAACCATGCCAATATTCATTAACAACTTCATAATCTTTGGAGCATTTTGGAATAAAGCCATGCTTTGCAAAGAATCACGTCCCACATAAAGCGGCAGATAACCGACAACCAACATCAAAATAGGCGCTGTCGCCCACGAATAAATTCCTTCGGTCTGATTCCAGATATAACGAATTTTTTTAGCTAAAGGCATCTGGGGATTTTTTGAAAACGTTGTTGCCATATACGGAAAATTTTCCACGCCCCACGCCCAGCGGCGAATCTGTTTATACTGATTTTTCATGCTTTGCAAAAAATTGCTCCCCTGCACCGCGTCAAGAGATACCGTCGTATACATGGGGACCACTTTATAGTCAGAATAATAATTCATCCCTTGAAGACAAATTCTGGAATCTTCTGTTACAATATCTTTTTGCCAATACCCCACTTTTACCAATGTATCAAAGCTCATACTGTGCGAAGAAAAAGTAAAAAGCCGCTCAGTTCTTGATAAATCCGTTAATAGCCAAAAAGTAGTTGAGTAAGACACAACACGGTTAAAAATAGGCACCTCCCAAATATTATTATTAAAAACGCTCAACGGCTGATAACTGCAGTGCGTCGGATTTTCTTGCGTTAAATATTTATAGATTAAATAACAAAAATACTCGCGGCTTGGCTTGGTGTCTATGTCAAAATTTGACACTACTACTTTTTCATAATCTATATTAATTTCATCAATAAACTTTTTGGCTTTAATAGCCGCGGAAACAGAATTAGCGCCCTTGCCCGCCAGTTCATCAGATTTGAGTTCATGAATATTGATTATTAATTTTTTAAAATAATGGCTGAATTCCTTTTCAATAACTGGATAAATTTTGTTAAAATTCTCAACATCTCTGTCTTCCCCCGATAAAACAACTATAAATCTATCAAGCGGATAATCAACAGAAATTAAACTTTTAAAACTGTCCAAAATCACTTCCAGCGACTCTTTGTAGGTCGGCAAAATAATTAAATGATAATAATCTAAATAATTTTTCGCGCTTTTATCTTTCAAATCTTCAACATTTTTTCTCCAATCCACTTTCGCGTCTATTCTAAGACGATACCACGAAACAGCTAGATGAATCATCATATAAAAAATACGAGTAATCCAATAAAGATCAAAAACTAAAATAAAATAAATGGCGTAAAGCGGTCTTGCAAAAGATAAAATTATCGCGATTAAAAAAGTGCCCCACACTAAAACGCCGGGTATAATTTCTAAGATTCTGTATTTTTGTCTTTTAGTTAAAATAATATTTTTATTATTTGATTTAATTATAAATTTAGATTTTTTGTAAATTAGGCGCTAACGCGCGCATTTTGCAGAGACGCATTGCAATGCGTCTCTACGGACATGCAAATATTGAAATTCCTCTGCAATAAATTAAGCCTAACGGCGCATTGTTTAGAGGAAAAGCAGGTTTGCGGAAGTTCAACATTCTCGCTGGATGTTGAACCTCCGCAAACCGTTCAATATTCAAATTCCTATGCAATTAATTATTTATACTCTTTAACCAGCTTAATCGCCTCCGCGGCATCAATGCTTCCATATAAAACCTCATTGTCTTTAAGTTTTTGTTTGTCGCTGTTTTTCGCAAGTATCTGAATTATTTCTTCTGGCTTCAAATCGTTTCGCACTGATTTCATTAAAGCAACAACACCGCTCACCACCGGCGTGGCGAGCGATGTGCCGGACCAATAGCCGCCGTAATATTCTTCATCTCCGTCAATAATATCACTCTTAAGCCCAAAAAAGAATTCTCCCGGAGCGGCGAAATTGACGCAGTTATTTCCATAATTAGAAAATGCTGATATTCTGCCGTCAACATCAATAGACGCCACGCTAATTAAATTATTTACGTTATAACAAGTCGGATAAAGCGGAAATTTATTAAGATTTATTCCGATTTTGTTGTTATATAAAGATTTAATTCTCACATAGGCTGGGCTGTCTTGACCCGTTCCGCTTATTATTTCCGCGGCTCCTTCTGTGATTATTTCGCCTGCCGCGACGTTTACTCCGCCGCGGAAATTTTCGACGTAGGCGAAAAACTGCCCTTGCAGATTTCCATGGGAGTCAAATATTCTTACATGCGGTCCGCCGGTAAATCCGGCACCTGTGATTATTTCATCAATTCCGTCGCCGTTAATATCGCCTGCCGCGACGTTTACTCCGCCGCGGAAATTTTCGACGTAGGCGAAAAAGCTATATTTCAAATTGCCTTGGGAATCAAATATATTTATTATCGGCGGAGAATCTTTTGCCGGACCCGTAATTATTTCTGATTGGTTATCGTCGTCTATATTTCCAACGGCGACTTTAACGCCGCCATTATATAATTTCTCGTACGCCAAAAATTGACTATCAAGATTAGAAAAACCTTCGTTGCCTGCCGATGTTATGACAACAACGTCTTTAAGATATGCTCTTTTTACCGCTTCTCTCAAACGAGGGTCGTTTTTGCAGCCAACGAAACTTAAATTAATTATTTGAGCTCCGTTGTTAATGGCGTAATCAATGGCTTCAACTACATCTGTCACATCTCCATTTCCTTGCCCGTCTAAAACCCGCAAAGGCATAATTTTGCTGTGCCAACTGATCCCGCTGATTCCAATATTGTTGTTGCCTTCAGCAACTATTACTCCAGCGACAATCGTGCCATGGTTTATCCCTTCTTCGCTAAAATTTTTATTGGAAATTTTTGGCCTCGGGTCTGGTAAATTTTCAATAAAATCCCATCCATTAATGTCGTCGACATATCCATTTCTGTCGTTGTCAATTCCGTCTATTTTTTCATCGCTGTTCAACCAAATATTATTTTTAAGATCAGGATGTCCAATATCAACTCCAGAATCAATTACGGCTACAACAACCTTGCTTGAGCCAGTGGTATATTTCCATGCGTTTGATATGTTTATTTTATCTAGATACCACTGCTCTTCATAGAATATGTCGTTTGCAGGATATTTTTTTTGCGACGCGGACAATTCAAAATCCGCTAAATACGCAAATTGGGGAGAGAACAATATTGCAATAAAAAAAAAGATATATAAATAAAAATTAAAACGATCTAAAAATCTGTTCATATTAATATTTTTGTTATATATTTATGTTTAGCTTATTATATCAAAAAAATATCTTTTGGCAAACTTTTTTGACAAAAGCCAAATAATGCTTTATAATCTACTTATTATAAAAACCTTAAATATAATTCAATTTATGCCACGAAAAAAAAGCGCGATAAAAGCGTTGAAACAGTCAAAAAAATTAGCCGAACATAACAAAGAAATCAAAGACAATGTAAAAAATTTGATTAAAAAAACAAAAAAAGCTGTTGAGGCAAAAGAGGGCGACAAGGTTTTAGAATCGATTAAATCCGCGATTAAGGCTATTGATAAAGCGGCTCAGAAAAAAATTATTAAAAAAAATACAGCCGCTAGAAAAAAATCAAGGCTGATGAAAAAGGTAAATAGCTTAAAAAAGCAAAATTAAATTTCAGCGATCAACAAATCCAACAAAACGACCGGCTCTGCTTGGCTCGTTTTTTGTTTGTATTCAATGTCCATCAATTTTGAATATATTTTTTTGAGTTCATCTGTTTCAAAATTTATCACTTGCGCGGCGGTTTTTTTGGCGACAAAAGGATGGAGCTTTAAGGCAGTGGCAATTTGATGAGTTTGGAGTTGAAAATTTCCTCGCGATTCCATAAAACTTTTTACCTGAATTAAGATGCGAAACTGGCGAACCATCATGCTTATTAAATAATTAACATCATTCCCCACGTCTTGCAACTGCTCTCTGATTAATTTTAAAGCCATTTTTTTGTCTTTGGATGAAATGGCGTCCATTAGTTTAAAAATATTGTCATCAGCTTTGGCGCTGACCAGCAAATTAACATTTTCAGTTGTAATTTTTTTGTTGTAAGAAATTAACTTGTCAATTTCATTGGACAACTGCCACAAGTCGTTTCCGACAAAAGCGACTAGTTGGTTTACTGTTCGCGAGTCAATTTCAGCTCCTCGCGCTTTTACTTCACGAACAATCCATTGGTTGATTTGGTATTCCGCCAACGGATTGAATTCTTGCGTGTCTGACTCGCTTTTTAATGTTTTAAATATTGACTTTCGCGCGTCAGGCTTTCCTTCTTCCGCGAAAATAATAAAAATAAAATCAGGAATTTTTTTTGATTTAATAAGGTCGTTTAGTTCGTCAAAAAATTTTGCGTTTTTATTTTTTGTTAATAAATTCTCCACCACTATTAATTTTTTATCGCACAAAAAAGGAGACGCGCTGAACTCTTTTTTCAGGTCTTTGTATGAAATTTTTGATCCGTCAAGTTCAACCAAATTCAAACCGCTTTTATCTTTTGATAAAAATCTGTTTTTTATTAAGTTTAATTTTTGGCGCAGACGATATGTGTCTTCGCCGTATAGAAAAAAAATCATATTTGTATTTTATTTCAGAATAAAATCATAACCACGTTGCAATCCGTAAGAAATAAAAAATATAATACCAACCCCTATGGGAGTCATGTATACCCATTGGCCAAAAAAATTATCGTGCCAAAAATAACACATAATCGTCCAAATAGGACGGTGAAAAAGGTATGTGGCAAATGAGGCGTATGAAATCTTTTTTAGCATTTTACCAATCTTTTTGGAAAAAACAATATTTGATGACAGAAAAAATATATAAACTGGAATTGTCGCAAAAAGAATCGGCAATATTTCATAATAAGAATTTTGAAAATTTTTTTCAATCAATAATATTAGATATATAAAAGCAGCGACAAATGATAACACTAATAAAAAAAATCTATTAGATCTTTTGTTGATATATTCTATCGCATCGGTTTCATAATGAGAAAAATACATCCCAAAAACAAAAAAATAAAAATATATAAAAAATAAAATATGAAAAAGTAAAAAACTAAATTTTAACGCAACTTGGTTTATTGCAAAACATATAGTGAAAATTAGCATTGATGCGATTAAAAAATTGTCAGCGCTTTTGATTCGGTTTTTTATGATTAAAAATAAAAAATAATATAAAAATAATAATCCTACAAAATACAAAGTAGAATAATTATTTCCGAATAAATTAGGAAATAAAACCTGCAATCCCAAGGCGTGTATAAAAAAATTAGAAATAGTTGGGTAAAGGCCATTGTTTGAGGGCGGATACACGATGAATGTAAAAAGCGCCAAAGAAAAAAAATAAAGGGGGTAAATCCGTAAAATTCTATTTTTCCAAAATTCAACAAAAGAATCAGCCAGTTTTGTTTTGGTTAATTTGTATCCGGACAGAAAAAAGAAACCGCCCACAGCTATCCGGACTAAAAATATATCAAATATACTGGGATTTTTAAAATTATCATAGATGGCGACATAAACCCTATGATGAAGATATAATATTATAAAAACGAAAAATGCAATTAGCAAATTTACAATATCATAGGTTTTAATTAATTCTTTTTTAGCCCCCATGCGACGTGAAAATTATTTTTTAATAAATTTTTCTCTCTTGCTGCGATGAAATTTAATCGCAAACCTATGAGCCTCATCTCTAATCTTTTGCAATAACTTTAAACTTTCTGATTTTCTATCCAGTTTAATCGGGAGAGAATTATTTAAAGTATAAACATTTTCTTCGCGTTTGGCTAGTCCGATAATAGAAATTTTTAAACCCAGCTTTTTTAGTTCATTTTGCGCGGCATGCAGTTGCCCAAGTCCGCCGTCGACAATAATTAGATCAGGTAAATTTAATTTTTTATCTTTTAAATTTTTATAGCGTCTAAAAACAATTTCCGCCATTGCCGCAAAATCGTTTTGTCCTTTCTGGTATTTTATTTTAAATTTTCTATAATCATCTTTGCTCGGCTTGCCGTCTTTAAAGCAAACCATTGACCCGACAATATTTGTTGAACCGATGTTGGAAATATCAAAACATTCAATTGTTCGGGGAAAAGATTTTAAATTTAATTTATTCTCTATGTCAAACAAAGGCTGGTTTTCGGGTTTAAGCGATAAAATCAAATTATTTTTAACCATTTCAAGAAGTTCTTTTTTTATTCCTTTTTGAGGAATTAAAAGTTCCACTTTTCTGCTTCCCAGTTTCTCTAAATATTTTTTGATTAAATTTTGCTGTTGAAGTCTGGCTGGCAAAATTATTTCATGGGGAATATCTTTTGTGGCGTAATATTGTTTTACGAAAGCTGTTAAAATTTTTTCTTCTTCTCCTGTGAATTCAAATTTTTCTTTGTTTAATATCGTCCCCTTTTTAATATGAAATATTTGCAAGAAAAAACTGTTTTTATAAATTATAAAATTTATAACATCTTGATTTACCTTTTTTAACAAATCAACTTTTTGACGCTCTTCCAATATTTTTAAAGACTTAAGTTGCTCATGAAAGATTTTAGCTCTTTCGTAATTTTGACTGTCTGAAGCTGACTTTATTTGTTGTTTTAAATTTTGAATCAGTTTTTCAATATCACCCTTTAAAAATAATTCGGCATCTTTGTTTTTGTAGATATAACAGCCTGGTAAGTGCGGGATGTTTTTGATTTTATTTTTCATAATTTATGCCGTAGGGGCGTATCGCATACGCCCACCGCAATCACGATGGGCTTATGCGATACGCCCCTACGAAATTACATAAATAAATTTTCTGTATTGTTTTTGTCTGTTTCCCACTTAAGAGGATTCTCAATAATATATTTTCTAATCTTGTTTAATTCATCCTCGCTGCGAATAATACGTTCATAATAATTTCGTTGCCATTGAAAAATTATATTAATTTGTCTTTTATCTATTTCTTGTTTTATCTGTTTTGTAACTGCTGATTTAAAACCGCGAATTATGGCGCCCAAACTATTAGATGATGACTGAAATTTACGCGCCGTAGGGGTGTATTGCCATACGCCCCCATCGTAATCTGTGTGTGGCACCTCATTGGGCGTATGCGATAACGCGTTGGGCGTATGCGATAACGCGTTGGGCGTATGCGATACGCCCCTACGGATGATAATTATCCCGTGAATGTGGTTTGGCATAACAATAAATTCATCCAATTCAATGTTGTTGCGAATATTTTTTGTATTATCCCACTCATTGGCAACAATTTTTCCAAAAATGTTTAAAATCATTTTACTGTCTATAATTTTACCAAAATATTCAACCTTCTTTTCTGTGCATACTGTAATAAAATAATAACCAAATGCTGAATAATTATAATCTTTTATACGAATTGATTTGCGATGATGGATTTTGAAATTGTATTTATTTGACATTTTTTATAAAATTTTTTGAAATTTTGTAGGGGCGTATCGCATACGCCCTCGTGTTTTGCCGTACGTCCGAGGGCGTATGCGATACGCCCCTACGGTTTTTAGTCCGAGGGCGTATGCGATACGCCCCTACGGTTTTTAGTGCAAAAACGCCCTGATTCCTGTAACAACCATCGCAAGCCCCAGCTCGTCAACGACTTTTATTACTTCTTCATCTCTGATAGATCCGCCCGGATGAATTATTGCTGTAATACCATTTTTTGCGGCAAGCTCAACGGCATCAGGAAATGGAAAAAATGCGTCTGATGCCATAACAGATCCTTCGTTCCTGTTCAAGGATTTTTTAACCGCAAGCTCTACCGCATCAACCCTGCTCTGTTGTCCGGCTCCAATTCCAACAGCCATATTGTCTTTTGCTAAAACAATGGCATTTGATTTGACATGCCTTATTACTGTCCATGCGAATTTTAAATTTTCCAATTCATCTTTTGTCGGTTTTCTTTTTGATACTATTTTTAAATCAGCATCGGTAATTTGTTTAATGTCCAAATCTTGCACTAGCAATCCCCCGCTTACTTTGCGATAGGTTTCTGCGCTTGTTTCCTGCTTAATTTCTCCGACGCTCAATACTCTGAGTCTTGGTTTTGCTTTGAAAACTTCCAGCGTTTCTTGTTCAAAATCCGGCGCGATTACAACTTCAAAAAATTTGCTTGCGATTTCTTTTGCCAATTTTTCTGTGCAGGTTCTATTGAAAGCTATAATTCCGCCAAAGGCTGATTTTGAATCACCCTCATAAGCTCTAAAAAAGGCGTCATCAATATTGTTCGCGACAGCAACGCCGCATGGATTGGCGTGCTTTACAAAAATTACAGCGGGCTCTGAAAACTCACGCGCCAAGCTAAGCGCGCCATCAGCATCCATTATGTTGTTGTACGAAAGTTCTTTGCCTTGAAACTGTTTTGCATTCGCCAAAGATGCTCCGCCTGAGTAATCTTTGTCTTTATAAAATGAAGCTTTTTGGTGAGGATTTTCTCCATATCGCAAATCAGCTATTTTTTCTAAA
>JBDRHN010000112.1:0-23184 GCA_043816765.1 bacterium
TATTATAAATATATGAATTAAATTTTTTGTAATATTTTTCATTTTGTGTTGTAAATTTTTTAATTTTATACTATTCCTTTATCGGAAAAAAGGAAATAAAACAAATTATAAACTAGTGTATATGCAGAGATAACTATCACTAGTCCGATCACAGAACTTGTAATAATATCTTTTGCTTTTTTGACTTCTTCACTGTCTCCTCTTGCTAACATCCACAAAAAGCCTCCGTAAATAGTTAAACAAATAAAAATCACTCCAAGGAAAGATAATGCATATTTAATTATGGAGCCTATATATTCCGACAGGCTTATGTTTGTTGCGGTGGAAAAACCAGCTCCGCTTTCACCAGCCGTACTTATTAAAATTTCTTTCATGCTTGATTGCGCTAAAACAATATTAAAAGATAATAAAACAAAAAAAATTGATGTAATTAAAGTTGAAATAAATATCTTCCGATTTATTTTATATTTTATATTCTTTTCCATTTTTTTATTTTTATGGAGTAAATCCGCTACCGGTTACCGTTGTGCTTGTTAAATTTGCAACAACATAATAAGTAATAGCATAAGATATTAAAACTATAATAATTCCAATAGCCGCATTAATAATTATATCTTTAGATTTTTTAACCTCTTCGCTGTCGCCGCGAGCAAGCATCCAGATAAAACCGCCATAAACCAAAAGAACAAGAAATATAACGCCGAGCATTGAAAGAGCATAGCTTATTACTTTGCCAATATAAGTTGCAAGTGATTTGTCATTGGCTTCTGTGTTTGTTTTATACATAGCAGATGTGCTGACATTTATTAATCTTGTTTCTATTTCTTTTTTTGGTGGTGCTGAATAAACAAAATTTGCTGTAAAAAAACATATAAATATGGCTGACAATGTTACTGCGAAAATTTTGTAATTTAATTTTTTCATAATTTTTACCGATGATCTAGATAGCTTTCATTGTGGTGCTAATTAAATTACTTACTACATAGTAAGTAATCGCGTATGATGTCAAGACTATAACAATTCCGATGGCTGCATTAAAAATTATATCTTTGGATTTTTTAACCTCTTCGCTGTCTCCGCGGGCAAGCATCCATATAAAACCTCCATAAACCAAAAGAACAAGAAAAATAACACCGAGGATTGAAAGAACATAGCTAATTACTTTGCCAATATAGGTTGCGAGGAGCGTGTCTTCGTTACTTATTAAATCCACATTATATAAAGCAAGTCCACCAATAATAGTTAATTTACCTTTTAACTCGGTTTTTAGATCTATTGACGCTTTAACAAAATTTGCTGTTGAAAAATACAAAAATAAAGTTGAGAGTATTACTATAAAAATTTTGTAATTCTTTTTTTTCATAAGTTTCATTTTGAATGACAGCCGCTAAAAACAACATTTCGTAATTCAAGATTTTAGTGTCACTGAAGCCAAACTACTGACTATCCAATCTGTAATTAAATACGCTCCCAAAACTATTCCCAACCCAATAATAGCATTTATCATTATCTCCTTAGATTTGGTGACTTCCTCGCTAGCGCCGCGGGCAAGCATCCATATAAAACCTCCGTAAATTAATAATACTAAAAATACTACCCCCATGAAAGAGAGTATGTATTTGATAACCAAACCTATTATAGTATCAATATTGTGAGTGGTACCAAAACCGGTTTTTAATCCAAATGTGGATAATTCTGTCGAGGCGTCTTTTAATGTCCCTAGAGTTATTTCATCGGCAATAACAAAATTAAAAGAAAAAATAAACATGATAAATAACAGTATCAGGCTAAAAATTTGTTTTTTGTATTTTTTTATTTTGAAATTCATAATTTTAAATTTATTTAGGAACTGCAGGAGCAACCACAGTAACCAAGTTATATATTATATAATCACTAATAGCATAACTCGCCAAAATAATAACCAGCCCGATAGACGCATTTATTATTATTGTTTTGGCTTTTCCCGCTTCTTCCGCGTTACCTTGCGCGTTCATCCAAATAAAACCTCCGTAAATTATCAAGCCCAAAAATATCACGCTAAGAAAAGAAAGAACGGCTTTTAAGTATGTTGCGCGTAGTTCTACTATACTGTTAGCGGTTTCGGCTGTATTATATCCGGCTCTTCCTGCTGTAGTTTTGCGTTGGTCATTGATAAGCTGGTTTATCGGGATTGTCGTGGCAAAAACAGGTGTTAAATTAATAAACAACAACAATAATAAAAAAATTAATATTTTTATTTTTTTATAATAATTCTTCATATCCATTATAACACCAATTACAACGCCACGGCAAGCTATTTAACCAACCTTTGTGGCTGTATACAAAATAGTAATTACATAACTGCTTATGGCGTAAGCGCTAAAAACTACTATTGCGCCTATTGTTGCGTTAATCATCGTGTCTTTGGCACTCGCGGTTTTTTGATCATCTCCTCTGGCGGTCATCCATGTAAAGCCTCCATAAATCATTAAAATTAAAAATATTATTCCCAACAGGCTCAATACTGCTCCAATAATTTGTCCTGCCATTTGCGCAGGGGTTGCGGTTTTACCAGTCTGAAAACCAATCTCGCCGGCAAGAGAATTCAATCCAAATTTTGTTTTTTTTAATTTACCAATTTCTATCGCCCAAACTAAATTAAATGATATTAACAATAAAATAATACAGCAAAAAATATATCGGCTTAATCTGTTTGTTTTATTGTGTTTTTTAAACATAACGTAAATATTGCACTGCAAATCTGTGCAAATCTATTGTATGAGCCATAAAATATCGCGCTTCTATTGTTGGGGCTGATACTTTCGTTGCTCCGTATAAATAATCAATCAAAAGACTTGTTATCGCGTAAGCTGAAAAAATTATAACTACTCCGATTACCGCATTGGTCATTATCGCTTTGGCTTTTTGCGCGTTTTCCTCGTTGCCCCTTGCCGTCATCCAAAGAAAACCGCTGTAAATTATTATGACCATAAAAATTACCCCAAGCAGGCTTAATACCAGACCAATAACATCTCCCATTATGTTGGCAATTATCGGGGCATTGTTTCCTGTTCCCGTATTAAATCCGCTTTCTTTTGCTGTGCTTGTAAGCCCAAAGTTATTATCGTCTTTGAGCACTTCCGGCGTCAAAATTGCAAAAACCGCATTAATGCTAAACATTAACAAAAAAACAATACAAACAAAATAACGAATTATGTTTATTGAATTATAATATTTTTTAAACATTAAATTAAATTAATGTAAAATTAAAATCTCAATAAATTAAGCGCTAACGTAACTTGCAGAGAAAGGGCAAATTTGTGGACGTCAAACGTCCACGCTGGACGTTTGACGTCCACAAATCGTTGAATATTTCAATTCCTCTGCAATTAATTTAATTATAACAAATCCGCACAAATAAAACAACCCCATACGAGGTTGTTTTTTGCAATCTGTTTTAAATTTGTATTAGCCTTATTTTGCTCCAGTTGCTTTTGTCAATGATGTAACTACGAAGTAAGCAATGGTATAAGATGATAAAATAATGGCAAGACCGATTACGCCTGAGGTGATCAATTTTTTCGCCTCTCCTGTTTTATCCTCGCTGCCCATTGCAGTCATATATTTGAATCCGCCCGCCAATATAATAACAATAGCTATTGTACCCAAAAATCCCATCAAAACATTAAGAACCCCCATTATGCTTTCTCTTAAATCTCTTGTTCCCATATCAAGCGCGGTAGCATACCCAAAACCATACTTAGTACCGTCTAAAGTAGCGAAAACAGGAGTAACCGCAAAAGCAAATAAAGCGAAAAAACAAACAAAACTAATTAATAATTTTTTATTGATTTTCATTAAATTCACCCCCTTTCTTTTTTCATTTTAGCGGCTTTATTTGCAATATGGCAAAAAGCCGCAGTTAATAGTTAAATTATCCACACATATTTACCACACGAATTTGATTTGTTCTGCCAACAATCCCCCTCCCGCGGAAGGATTAAGGGAGGGTTTTAAAAAATAAATAGAACAGATTAAATTCGTATGGTATTATTTATGCACAGTTAATAATATTATACACTTTTCTCGGCAAGTGTCAAAACGATTGACATCAACACAACCCATTAAATAAAACTATGGGCACATGCCACCCAATGTTGACCATGGGATTGTCCCCCAAACACTAACTGCAACTGCGTCGCTTGTGGTATCAGAGTTTTGAACAAAACTAATAAATATAAAATTAACCAATGTCCACGCCGCAATGATAATAAGTATCCCGACAACAGCGCCGATAACGGCTTTTTTGTTTTCAGCGACTTTTTCGGCGTTGCCAAAACTCATAATAAACCCGATGCCAAACCAAATAAAATAAACCATAGCCAGTCCTCCCATAACGCTCAGTATCCAACGGGAAATATTGACAGCTAATGTTAAAAAATCACACAGCGAACAATCGCCGCATTTCTGGCATTTGCCTATATCATTAAAAATTCCTGTTCCTGCGCTATTTTGCGCCGTACAGGTATCTGCCGCAAAAACCGGTTGTGCCAGCAAAAAACCGCCGCTTGCAAATACTATCAATAAAATTATTAAAATTTTTTTTGATGCTTTCATAATAAAAAATTAATTAAAACCTGTCATTCTGAACGACTCTTACCACTCTATTTTTAAAATAGAAAATATTGTTATTTAACGAAGCTTATTTGATTTTTCAACATGCAGCGGGTTCATTCTGAATTTTCTACTAGGATTTTAGCAAAAAGGTTGTTTCGTCCCCTCGCCGCAGTCCTCTGCGGAGAGACTGCGGCGGAGCGTTCGGAAAATTTAAAATTAAAAATTCCCTTTAGTATCCCCTCTGTATCTCTGCCGCCGCCGCTTGCGCCGCTTCTCCAAAAATTTTATCAGTTTTTAATTCTTCGTCAACATCTAAAATTTTATTTATCATCCTTTCAAAAGCCAATTCGGCGTCATTGGCTTTGTTGCCGCGATACCAGCTCTTTGCTGTTAATAATTGCCCGACAAAGGGGGCTAAATCAAAATCTTCTTCATATTTTTTCAAATATTCTTTTATCGCCGGCGGTCTTTTGCTTTTCTCCAAAAAACTATCCGCCGCCTTCGGCGAACTCGCGTATGTGATAAAATCCCACGCCGCGTCTTGATTCTTTGAAGTATTTAAAACCACCGGCGTCCAATAACTGGCGTAATTAACTTCTTTGTCCTTTCTTGCCTGAGGCGCTTTGCCTATGTCAAAATTTAATTTCGGATTTTTCTTTCTGATTTGATCAATATGATAAGAATATCCAAACATAAAGGCCGCTTTTCCAGAAGCAAATTCATCAATAGAATTTTCCATTGATTTGTTCCATGTGTATACATCTTTATTCGGCGAGGCAAAGTCGGTGTAAAAGCGCAGAGCATCAGCGCCTGGAGAACTGCTTCCTTTTTGCGAAATTCCGAAAGTTATGCTTTTGCCGTCAACCATAGATGAACCAAGTTGCATCATTAAGAGCGATAAAATATCAAAATATCTCTCTATATTGTTCGCCACGCCCAAAGCGGCGCCAGATTGAATGATTTTTCCGTTTTCATCCTGGCGGGTAATCATCTTTACATCTGTCTGAAATTCATCCCATGTTATCGGGGCGTTTAAAATTCCGGAATTTTCTAAAATATCTTTGTTGTAAAATAAAACCAAACTATCAACATAAAGCGGCAAGCTATATACCAAGCTTTCATTTTTATTATTTATCTTTACAACATCATCATAAACAACAGGCAAATAAGTGTCTTTAATATGTTTTAATGATGGAGTTGCCTTTGTTTCTGTTCTAATGACCTGCTCTTTTTTAATCGCGCCTTCTAACGATATTGTTGTTGTTTCTACCGCTGGCGGCATATTAACAATCTTGTTCAAATAACTGCCAATCCATGTATTGTGTATAAAAATTATATCCGGTTCTACGCGATTTGCCATTGCGTTTAAAATCTGATTTTCGTATTCTGAATAACGAAACTGGCGATATTTAATATTAACATTAGGATGGTTTGATTTAAAATCCTGAATAATTTTGCTTAAATCGTTTTGCGTTTCCCAAACTCCCCAAATATTTAATTCCTTTTTTTCCAATTCATCAATGCTTGGTTGAGTTATTTTGCACTGCAAACCAGTTGTTGCCAGAAATACAAACAACAAAAATAAAGTCAAAATTTTATACTTTGGAGCGAAGTTCATAATATCTATATAAAATTGTAAATATTAAAATGCGCTTAACACAAGTAAATATGACTATCTCGGCCCCCTCGCCGCAGTCCTCCGTCGGCTGACGGAGGACTGCGGCGGAGCGGTGGTAAAGGTGCTGGACACCCAGCGGGATGTCCAGCACCTAGTGCGTATTGCTTTTGACTTTAACAATTTTTGACTTCTTTCAAATATTCTCTAAATTCCATCTTAATATCCGATTTGTCCAAAGCGTATTCAACAGTTGCTTTAAGAAAATTTAACGGATCTCCCGTTGTAAACCATTTCCCGTTATTAATTTCTTGCGCTGAAACTTTTCCGCCGTCTTTGATAAAACCAATTAGCGCGTCTGTGAGCCACAACTCGTTATCTTTGCCTAATTTATTAACATCTAAATATTTAAAAATTTCAGGAGTAAGAACAAATCTTCCGAATTGCGCGAGAAGAGACGGCGCTTGTTTTTGCGTTGGTTTTTCTATTAAATTTTTTACAATCAAACATTCATTCTCTTTTACTACTTTTAAAATACCATACTTGCTCACTTCTGACGGCAAAACCTCCTGAACTCCAATAACCATTGACTTATTTTTTTCGTAATTTTCAATGAGTTGTTTTGTGAAAGATATTTCAGATTTGACTAAATCGTCTCCAAGCGCAAAAACAAATGGCTCATCCTCGCCGATCATAGATTTTGCGGATATTACAGGGGTTCCTGTTCCATACGGTCCTTTTTGCCGTATATAAATAAAATTCGCCAATTCAGAAATCCGTTTAATTTGTTTTAATTTTTCTAATTTGCCGGTTTTTTCTAAATCATGCTCCAATGCGTAACTGCGATCAAAATGATCCTCCAGGGATTTTTTGTCCCACCTTGTTACCATAATAATATCTGTTATTCCAGCATCTACCATTTCTTCCACTACATATTGAATAATCGGCTTGTCAACAATCGGGAGCATTTCTTTCGGCATTGTCTTTGTGGCTGGCAAAAATCTTGTTCCTGAGCCAGCAACGGCTATTACACCTTTTGTTATCATAAATATTTTTTAATTATTTTTATTATATCACATTTTGGAGTTGGGGACAATTAAAATCGCTTGTCCCAAATAATTAAAAATGAAAAGTTAAAAGTTAAATTAAAAGTTTAAAATTTTATATGTTAACTTTTGACTTTATGGACTATTTATCGTCTCCGCTTTTAACTGCTTCCCAAACCTTCTTTTGAATCTCTTTAATTAATTTAGAATTTTCTCTTAAATATTTTTTAGCGTTCTCGCGTCCTACTCCCAATTTTACTTCGCCGTAACTGTATGAATTTCCGTTTTTATTAACAACATTATATAGCACGCCCTGATCTAACGTATCGCCTGAAAGAGATATTCCCTCATTATACATAATATCAAATTCGCAAGTTTGGAATGGCGATGCCACTTTATTTTTTACGATTTTTGTTTTAACTCTGTTGCCTATAATCTTATCCCCTTGCTTTATTTGCGCGCTGCGGCGAACCTCTATGCGGACTGATGAATAAAATTTTAAAGCTGTTCCTCCTGTAGTAGTTTCAGGATTTCCAAAAAATACTCCGATTTTTATTCTGATTTGGTTGATAAAAATAACAATGGTATTGCTTTTGCTGACAATCGCTGTTAATTTTCGGAGCGCTTGGCTCATAAGCCTTGCTTGGAGTCCCATGTGCGAATCTCCCATATCTCCTTCTATTTCAGCTTTTGGAGTTAATGCCGCAACAGAGTCAACTACAACGACATCAACGGCGTTGGAGCGAACTAACGTTTCTAAAATTTCCAATGCCTGTTCTCCTGTGTCTGGTTGCGATATAAGAAGATCATTAATATTTACCCCGATTTTTTTTGCATAATCAGGATCAAGAGCGTGCTCAGCGTCAATAAAAGCGGCAATTCCTCCTTCTTTTTGAACCTCAGCGATAATGTGTTGCGATAATGTCGTTTTTCCAGAAGCTTCCGGTCCAAAAATTTCAATAACTCTTCCTCTTGGAACACCGCCTATTCCTAACGCAATATCAAGCGAAAGACAGCCTGTTGTAACGGCGGCAACATCCATTTTTCGAGCTTCTCCCAATCTCATGATAGATCCATCGCCAAAACGCATTTTTATCTGCGCCATCGCCTCTTCGGCGGCTTTGTTTTTTTCATCCCCCCCTTTTTTGTCGTCTTTGTTGGGCATAGTATTTTGTTATTAGTTAATTTTAAATTTAAAAAACGATTATCTAAAAATGCAAAATTGAAATATCAATTTTACATTTCCTACTGTTCCACTATAATTTCCCTATAAACCACCGCTTCTTTGCTATACTTCTTCTGTGCTGATATTTTAATAATATTTAAGCCGGATTGCAAATCCAGCTTATCTTTAAAACCACCGTCGGGATTTAACAATAAATTTTGACCATTGATATTGATCACAGCGCCAATATCGGTTTTTCCTATTATTTCAATATAATTGTCTTTTATTATTATATTTTCACTTGGCTGGAATATTAATAATTTTGGCGGCGCTATAATATTATTAACTTTTAAGCTCAAAAATGCTAAACTGGCGATAACTAATGAAACTAATATTAAATTTTTAAACAAATTAAATGTTATAAATGAATACCAATGTTTCGCTGTTTTTTTAGTTTCTTTGCTAAAAGCTTCTATGTTCACTTTTTTAATCATTTGGCGGACGTTGTTTTCTTGTTCATATTCTTTAAATATTTCTTCAAAGTCCAAATCTAAAAAATCACAATATGACTGTAAAAATTTTTTTATATAAACCTCGCCGGGCAATTCGTCAAAATTTCCATTTTCAATCGCCGCAAGATATATTTCCGTAATCTGCAATTCGTCAGACACGGCTTCCAGTTCCAGCCCTTTTTCCAGCCTTTTGTTTTTTAATTTTTGCCCGGCGGTTTGCATCGGGGTTATCTCTTTTTTTTGGAAGGAAAACATTTTTGTTTTTGTCTTTGAAGCTGTTAATTAAATTTTTATTTTTCATCTTCTTCACCCTCTTATTCCTCCACTTCCTCCTCCGTCGGAATCTCGCTCTCGTCTCCAATTTCATCCCCTCGTTTAAAATACCCATGCGGAATGCCAACATCGCTGCCATAGCTTTGTTCCACAGAAAGCGCTTCTTCTCCCACCAAAATCTCGCGCGGTTTTGCGCCGTTGGTTGGACCGATGATGCCGGCTTCTTCCATTAGATCTAAAATTCTTGCCGCGCGGGCGTAGCCGATTTTTAGTCTTCGCTGAAGCAAAGAGGCTGACGCTTTTCCGGCGCGAATGACGATCTCTTTTGCTTCTTCAAAAAGCTCATCATCTTCGGACGGCTCAAAACTGCTGATTGGGTCGCTTGCCATTGTTTGCTTTTCGGTTATTTGGTCGGCATAATCTGCGTCCCCTCCTCGTTCTTTTAGATAATCCACAACCTTTTTGATTTCATCGTCTGAAACATAAGCGCCTTGCAGACGTTTTGGTTTTGAAAGTTCGGAAGAGATGTAAAGCATATCTCCGCGGCCGACTAATTTTTCCGCGCCGGAGGTGTCTAGAATTGTTCGCGAGTCCATCAACGATGCCACACTGAAAGCAATACGGCTGGTGATGTTTGCTTTAATCAATCCAGTGATGACATCAACGGACGGACGTTGCGTGGCGAGTATCAGGTGAATTCCGACCGCTCTTGCCATTTGCGCGAGGCGGATGATTGCCGCTTCAACTTCGGACGCGGCGACTGCCATAAGGTCGGCGAGTTCGTCAATTATAAATACAATGTATGGCAATTTTTCTTCTGTTGAATTGTTGTGGCTTGTTATATTGCGGTGTCCGCATTTTGATAATAGGTCAAACCTTCTGTCCATTTCATTAAGACACCACTTCAGCGCGTTGACTGTTTTTTTCGCGTCGGTAATTACTGGGGTAATCAGGTGGGGAATTCCGTTGTAATTCAATAATTCTACCCTCTTTGGATCTACCATGATAAATTTTAAATCGTCGGGTCCGTTTTGATAAAGCAAAGAAATAATAATTGTGTTAATGCAGACTGATTTTCCCGAACCCGTTGAACCCGCGATCAAAAGATGGGGCATGCCGTCTAGGTTCGCGACCCAAGAATTTCCTTTTACATCTTTTCCAATGCTCATTGTTAAATTTGATTTTCTCGTTCTGAATTCCCTGCTTTCCAAAATCTCGCGTAAATTTACCACCGCGATTGATTGGTTTGGCACTTCAATTCCGACCAATGATTTTCCGGGTATCGGCGCTTCAATTCTTATCGGATGGGCGGCGAGCGCCAAAGAAAGGTCGTTGTTTAGGGATGTAATACGGTTCAATTTAACGCCGTCGGCGGGGCGGCAGGTATATTGCGCGACTGTGGGCCCGACATTGTATTCGCACATTTCCATTTCAATCCCAAAATTTTCAAAAGTTTTATAAATCTTTTCTTTTACGGCCTCGGCATCCCCCGCTGAAGGCTTTTCCGCTTTATTATCCAAAAGGCTCAAAGGCAAATCCACTTTTGGTTGTTTAGGAAAATTTATTTGCGACTGCGTTAATTCGTCTTTGTTTTTCTTTTCTTTTTTATTAAAAAATTTCTTAGAATTTTTTTCTGAATATTCTTCTTCAACTTCTTCTTGCTCTTCATCAGAATAATCAGATTCATCTTCCGCCTCTTCATTTTCCTGATTTCTTGATTTCTTGATTTCTTGATTTTTTGGTTTTTTGATCAGTCCGAAAATCATTTTGAACGGATACAGAATAAAACGAATCGGCAACGCCACAAATTTGCTGTGTTCGGCTAAGTTTTCAAAAGTCGTATTGAAAGTAATCAGTATTGAAATAAAAAAGAGGGCGACTAAAACTATCAAGGCGGCCCAAAAACTTGTGAATTTTAAAAGAGGATATGAAAGGGCTACTCCCAAAACCCCCCCGCCGAATCCGTTTTGAGCTTGGGAGATTGACATTTCAATTGGGTAATACAAATGAGTAAGGCCTGTCATTGATAAAACTAAAATGACCATGCCGAAATAATTCATTCCCGAAATAAAGTATTTATTTTTTTTGAGTAGCATGTAGCCGAGCGCGATTGTAATAATGGGGAATAGGAATTTTAACCATCCAAAAATTAATCTTAATATTTTGTCAAAGTAAAGTCCGACAAGTCCCGCCCATCCCAAAAAGCTCAAAATGCTCAAAATTCCGGCGGTGAATAAAATTACAATCCAAATCCCCTGTTTCGTCTCGGGACTGAGTCCTAAAAATTCATATTCTTCGTCGTAATATTTGCTTTTTTTGGTTTTCTTTGTCATATATTCTTTTGCAGAGACGAGGCATTGCCTCGTCTTGATAAATATCTAAATAGCTTAATTTAATACCGAAATTATATCACCTTTTTTTACATTAGCCAAATAAAAAAATGGAAATCCAATTTCCAAACTGGAAATCGGATTTCCATTTTTTTATTTCTAGTTTTATCTTTTTATCCACTGAAAGAATACGGAGGGTGGAACAAGACTAAAATCGTCTTGTCCCCCCCCCCATATTTTTTAAAAAACGTTTTTTAAAATGATCTAAAAAATTAAAACTAAATGCGACTTAATAAACTCGCTGCCAACTAGTCCATTCGCCCGTATCGGGGTCTTTGTAAGCAACATACCTCACAGACGAATCCGATTTGCTGGTTGCGTGATTAAACCAAGTGTGTGATGTCTGCGATGATGACAGCTTATACGACATCACCCTTAAATTCCAACCTTTACTCCAGTCTGGCACAATATGCAGGCTATATAATTCTTTGAACGAAAGCTTGCTATTGGTCGCGGCGACCTTGTCCATGTCTTTTACCGCCTGAGTTT
Organism: bacterium; assembly: GCA_043816765.1. Lineage (GTDB taxonomy): Bacteria > Patescibacteriota > Patescibacteriia > JBDRHN01 > JBDRHN01 > JBDRHN01. The sequence continues at coordinate 12,087 of JBDRHN010000112.1, forward strand.
CCTCTGGCTGTAAAATACCGTACATGCGCAATTTCGCTCCTGAAACAAAGGAATAAATGAAATAACGTGTTCCAGACTTGAACTCGCCGTCTTTGATGATGAAATCAAAAAAACCTTGATCATTATTGTAGCCATATGCTGTTTTATATGTCCAACCGTTGGCTATGGCTTGAGAGATTGACACCTTTGTGCCTTGATATTCTATTGCGATAAAATCGCTGTTTCCAGCTATTGAATCTGCGAAAGAATGTCCCAAACTATAATTCCACTCTTTTACGAGCGGGACGATATAGGCATACGCCTTGGTGTCCAACTTGCTTCCCTCGGAATACATGTTGAATACGGCTTGCGGTATTTCAACGATGTCTTTGTCGCTGTATCCCCATGAGGTAAATACGTCCCAATCTGAAAAGCAGTGCCACTTACCGCCAGAGAACCTGTAAACTTTTGGGTTGCAGTCTAACTTTGCGATCAAATGCTCGCCGACTATCATCCGTTTGATTGGAAAATCTTTTGTAATCTGCTCCTGCTGGCTCGCGTCGTATTCAACAACATTGCTAAAATCGCTGTTGCCCATATTTGTGAAAGTAGCTTCGTCTTTTATTGGCCAAAGTTGATCTTTGGAAACGTAATAGACGGTTGAGTTACCAGCGAATTTGATGTATGAGCCATTAGTGGGTGTGGGGTTCTGCGGGTCATTGTCGGAGGTAAGTTTATCGCCATACCTTATATTGGTATATCCCGAAAGTGGCTCTGGCTTAGCTTCTAGATTAACTTTTTTACATTTTCCATTATATAAAATAACAAAATGTAAATGCGACCCTGTTGAGTTTCCACCAGTGCTTCCCATAATTCCTAATAATTGTCCTTGTTTTACAGAAACCCCTTTCTTGATACTGGTGTCTACAGATTTTAAATGAGCATAACGAGAAATGTAACCTTCACCATGGTCAATATAGATATAATTTCCATATCCCTTGGCTTCGTAACCCACTTTACTTATTTCACCATCTGCAGTCGCCACAATTTTTGGCTCAGAACAATCACTTGGGTTATCAAAATCAACAGCATAATAAGCATTTTTAGCATCAGTATGCCATACGCTAGGCTCGTTATCCCCTTGTTTGCCATCTAACCAATAAACTCCCCCATAACCACAAGTAATTTTGTAAGAATAATTAGCCTCTAACGGAACTTTCCAATTAGGTTTTGCTTCTGCGAAACCAATAATTCCAATACTGCAAATAATAAAAATGATTAAATTTACCAATGACAATTTTTTATTAGACATTCTTTTTCCCTTTCATTTAAATTCAAAATTTAAACCAACAAGTTTTAGCAAACACAACAAAATCAATTAATTCGCATAAGCAACTCCTTTCTTCTTTTGTAAAAGACCAAAAAATGATGTATGCCCCCCTCTAATTATTATTTAAAGAACTATCTTAAAAATTTAATACTGCCAATTATCATACCAGCTGTTTCACTATATTTTTCATAATCACGTCCAATGGCTGTGCTTACTAATTTAAAAATTTTATTATTATGGCTTATTAATATTTCTGAAATCAAACTATCTTCTGCAACTGCACCCCCATAAGACATTTTATGGGTTAATTTAAAAGCTTTATTTCCAAAAAAATCTATCTCCTTTTTTCCAAATTTTAAATCTTTTAATGTTAATTCTTCATTGGGTGAATTTAATAAATTCTTTTCAATGTTATTGATTGCTTCATCCACATCAGAAGAATCAATAATAAACCATTCCAAAAAACCTCCATCGTAAAATTCTGTATTTAACGATTGGCTTGATCCATAAACAAACAATCTGTCTTCTTCTTCATCCCACACCATCGGATGCTTCAACTCAAACCCATATTCCTCATTTCTGTATGTTTTCCAGCCACTCACATCAATCTCCTCCCCGCCCCCATTATCCGTAACCTCAGGCACATCGGGGATATTAGAATTTGTGTTTTCGTTAACCTGCTGGACGTTGGTGTTGCTGTTTACAATAGGCTTTGAAGTCTCTTTTTTCCCGCACCCCGAAACAGCCAATATCACAGCCAAAGCCGAGATTAAAAATAGTTTTTTGTTTTGCATAGATTTTTTATTTATTTGATAAATTTAGTTTCCAACACTAGAGTAAACAAAAAGCTTAAAGTCAAACAAGAAAATGGAAATCCGATTTCCAAACTGGAAATACGATAAAAAAAGCTTAAAACTTGGACATTTCCATTATTACGTCCTTAAAACTGTTGGACACATACTCAACCTCTTCGTCGGTAATTGTTGACCAAATTGGCAAACAAAGATATGTTGCGCAAAATCTTTCTGCTTTGGGAAATTAAAGATAACTTTAATGGCGGAATTTGCATTGCGCTTCACCCCTTTCTACTTTTTATCTTGCCAATCAGATTCTGAAAATGGAATCTTTTTTGTCAACGGTTCCCACCATGAACGATTTTCTACATACCAATGAATAGATTCACGCAACCCTGATTCAAATTCAACTTCGGGTTTCCACCCCAGTTCGCTTCTTATTTTTGTAGAATCCAATAAATAACGACGATCATGCGACGGACGATCTTCAACATATTTTTTCATAGATTCTGGCTTTTTTAACTCTTCAAGAATTATATCCGCTATCTCTTCCACGCTCTTTTCTATACCACTGCCGACATTATAAGTTTCGCCAATTTTTCCTTTTTTAAGAACCAAATCAATAGCTCTACAATGATCTATGACGTAAAGCCATTCCCGCCGATTTTGGCTAGACTTATAAAGCGGTACTTGCAAATTATTAAGTAAATTACTGGTAAAAAATGGAATAAGTTTTTCGGGAAATTGATACGGACCATAATTATTAGAACAGTTAGAGATGGTTACGGGCAAATTATAAGTGGTAAAATATGATTTTACGACCAAATCAGACGCTGCTTTTGATGCGTTGTAAGGAGTGCGCGGACGCAGTGGAGAATTCTCGGTAAATTTTTCATCACTATCAAGAGGCAAATCTCCATAGACTTCACAAGTAGATATATGATGAAATCGCGGAACATTATTTTTCCTAACTGCTTCCAACAAGGTTTGTGTACCCATTACATTTGTTCTAAAAAATGCTGTGGGATTTAAGATTGCAAAACTATTATGCGATTCAGCGGCAAAATTAACTATTACGTCTGGACAAAATTCTTTTACTGTTTTATCAACAAAGTCAAAGTCTGCTATATCTCCTTTTGTAAAACAATAATTTTCAGAGTGTTTTTGTAAAACGTCTATCAAACTGCTCTGGTTGCCTGCATAGGTAAGAAGATCTAAATTTAAAACACTATCGTTAGAATATTTATCAAGCCAATAACGAATAAAATTTGACCCTATAAAACCAGCGCCTCCAGTAATTAAAAGTTTCATAATTTTTTTCCTTTCGTCTAATTAGAGAGTTAAAGGGGCTCATACGCAATTCAACCAATGCAAGATAATGCAAAATATCTGTCTGCCCAAGCGATTTTATTATAATTTTCAATTTGCAATTCTAAATTGATTATAGCATTTTTAATCTTACTTTAAAAAAATATTTTAAACAAGTTAATAAAAATTACACATCATCCTGCGGTTCATCCTGTTTTAAAAAACCATAAAACTTAATTTAATACCGAAATTATACCTAAATATAATTCCCTTGTTGAAAAAATCAGAGATACTTCTTCCCGAAGGTTTCTGAATTCAGCTTGCTGAAAAATATATCCATTTCAGCGACTCTTTCGTCGGCTAAATTTTTTGCCATAGGAGATTAGTTATAAAGTTCAAAGTTATAAAGTTTAAAGTAGGGACACAAAATATTGTGTCCACAGTTAAACCTTTATGAACCCAAATAGTGATATTTAATATAAAAATATTAGCACATTTTCGTGGGTTAGACAAACGGAGGTTTGCAGGAGCTATGCCCCCGCAAACTTCAAGATTTTTCTACCCAAGTAGAAAAAAACTGACTTTTTTTTACAGTGTGGTATAATATTTAGGATGAAAAAAGACCTCAAACAACTGGTTCGGCAATTCTTGGAATATATGGAGATAGAAAAGGGGCGAAGCGTGTTGACTGCCAAAAATTATAAATTTTATTTGGAGCGGTTTTTGGGTTGGGGTGAAATAAATGATCCTGAAAAGATTACTCTGGAAAAGGTGCGTGAGTATCGGCTTTGGTTGAATCGACAAGTATCTCACGACGGCGCGCCTTTGCAAAAAAATACGCAAAACTATCATTTGATCGCTTTGCGGAAATTTTTGAAATATTTATCAAAAATGGATGTGAAGTCTATGGCGGCGGAAAAAATAGAGCTTGCCAAGACACCTGAGAGGCAGATTGAATTTTTGCTAAAAGACGAGCTGGAGAGATTGCTTGAAGCGCCCCTTAAACACGAAAGCACAAAAACACAAAAGCACAAAAACAATGAAACACTAGACGCTCCGCCGCAGTCTCCCGCAGGGGACTGCGGCGCGGGAGTGAAAAACACGAAGACAAAAAAACACGTAATCCAACTGCGCGATAAGGCGATATTAGAATTATTATTTTCTACGGGGTTGCGTGTCGCGGAATTAGTAAGCTTAAAAAGAAGCAATATTAGTTTGAAAGAATTAGACAAAGACGGGGTTTCGGAATTTACCGTTCGCGGAAAAGGCTCAAAGCTTAGGATTGTTTTTATATCAAAGGAGGCCAAGTCGGCTGTGAAAAATTATTTGGAAGCAACGAGCTTGAGCGTTTCTCCATTTTTGTTTATTCGCCATGATAAGGCAAAACAAAATGGCGAGCAAACCGGTCTAACTTCGCGCAGTGTTCAAAGAATGATAGAAAAGTATGCGAAGGCGTGCGGGATTACAAAAAATGTTACGCCGCATACTTTGCGCCATAGTTACGCGACGGACTTGTTGATCAATGGCGCTGATATTCGCTCGGTGCAGTCTATGCTTGGGCATTCTTCAATCACGACGACGCAGATTTATACTCATATTACGGATGGGCAGTTGAAGAAGGTGTTTTCGGATTTTCATGATAAAAGTTAAAACTCTAAGTATCCCCAGCCTTTTTGGGTTTTATGATCAACATTATTATAGCTTGCTTTTTCTTCTCTCACCATGGTTTCAGATTTAAATGACTCGTATTTGTCATCACTATTGATTCTAAAATACCCGCCCTCTTTTATCACCAATCCGCCAATCAATAAATCTGTTTTCTTTCTTTTGTTTTCTTCTTTTATATATTTTTGCAAAGCCTCAGCTTTTAGTTTATTATCATCTTCTTGAAAGCCGCTTGCCTTTGTGTCATAAATTCCAACTTTTCCATTTTTAAACATCACGAGAAAATCAGGCTGGAAAGTTTTTCCTTTTTCATCGCACTTTATCCCAAAATTCAAAGCCATATGCTCATCTCCATTTTGCCACCACCATAAAATTTTATCTTTGCTTTTTTCTAAAAAATCAACAAATTCCTTTTCTACTTCACTATCAAATTTTAAAAATCCAGGTTTATACAAATTTAATTTATAGTTTTTTTCTTCATAATTATCTGTTTTTGGAAAATTTCGTCTTTCTTTAATTTCCCACTCGCTATCCCATTTTTCTATTTTTTTTATTTTCTCTTTTATTTCCTGCTCTTTTACTGGTTTAAAATTATTAATTGCTAAATCCAATAATCGTCCGATTTTTTCATAATTATTTAAGCATATATTTTGTATATAAATAGCATTATTGTTTTTAAACGGATCTAAACCTAAGGCTTTCTTAAACCATCGCCATAAAGCCATCTTTACGGTTCCAACAGATCTTTTATAAGCATAGCCATTTAGATTTTCGCGGATTAAATCATCAAACGCCCATTCTAAATCTTCTTCTGAATATTTCATAATGAAATTATTTTCCCCGTTAATTTTAAAACTTTGGGGAATATCTAATTTCGCAGAATCCATTTTTTCGTTTAAAAATAATTCATCACTCGCCAATCCCTGCAACAAAATTCCCATTTTTCCCACTTTTTCTTTATTTTGCGGAAAAAATTTGGCATTATCAAATTCATCTTTTTTAATATCAAAATAATCACAAAAAGTATTTTCTAAAACATCATAAAATTTCATTGTAATATCTCCAAAATCAATCCTGTTTCTATAATAAGATCTTAATTTTAAATCGCCATAAATATCATTTCTTCTTTTTGAAACCAAAGATTTTATTATATTTTTATTATAACTTCCGGGATCTGTGTTAAACTTCTGTAAATTCGTATAAATATATGCTGTGTTTAAAATGTCATTATTGTAATGCTCCGCTTCCGGCATTCTCAAAATTCTTCCTATTGTTTGAATTTCAAAAGTAACACTTTTAGTCTCGCGAAATCTGACTAAAATATGAGCTCTAGGACAATCCCAGCCTGTATCAATGGCCTGCTTAAAAATCAAAAAATCAACTTTGTCATTATTTTTTGTCAAAAATTCTTTTTCTTGATTTACCTTTTCCTCGGAAAGCCAAACTGCTAATCTGCCATTATCAATAGTTATATCTTTTTCCGCCAACCATTTTTCTACAAATTTTCTTTTGTCTTCGCCCTTCTCGCTGTTTGGCAGTTGAACTAAAACAAGCGGATTTATATCTTTCCCTATCGCTCTAAATTCTTTTTCTATTTTCATCTTTTTCGCCAAAGCGAGTTGCATAACAGCTTCTTGAGAGTCAATTTCGTCATCTGCGATTTTATCCAAATCCTCATTTATGATAATCTCTTTTTTAATCATTCCCTCATTTATCACATCGTTTGGTTCCACGACAACTTTCTCTTGTTCGTCTTTTAACTCCGGGGTGGCGCTCACTTCAATGGTTAAATATGGCTGAATAATTTCATCGCGAAGTTCTAGCGCCCTTCCGCTTTGCCCGCCGGCATGGCTTTCGTCAATTATCAGCATAATCTTTATGTCTGCTTCTCTGGTATTTCTGACCAATTCACGGAAATTTGTTGTTTCTTTATCTCTCATTAAATTATTTTTCCATTCCCCTGTTTTTTTATCTTTTTGCCTTAATTTTTCCCAATTTGCAACCACCACTTCATTTTTATCAATCGTCCGCCTTGAACCAAAAAATTCATTTTCCAACAAATGGCAATCTACCGCAAAACCAAATTCTTTTTTTAAACTGTCATGACTTTGAATTTGCAAACTTCCTTTTCCTATGCTCATCCACAAAAAACAAAAGTCATTCTGTTTGTCTTTTTTATTTTCCGCAATAAAATCTTTGACAAATTGAGACATCATAAAAGTCTTGCCGCTTCCTGTCGGAGCTTTAAAAACTATAGTTCTTTTATCTATATCTTTACCTAAAAGCAATTTTGATTTTAACATCAATTCATCAACCGCTTTTTGTTTATAATTAGTCATTTATTTAATAGTTTAGCCGCTCTTATTATTATTTTCCATAATTTTTAATTCTATCATTTGCCAAATCAACATACTTTTTTTCTTTCTCAATTCCAATCCAATTTCTGCCGAGCGCCCTTGCAACAAAAGCGGTTGTCCCGCTTCCCATAAATGGATCCAAAATTAAGTCGCCTTTTTTGCTTGCGGAAAGCAAAACTTGCTGAATTAATTTAAGCGGTTTTTGTGTTGGGTGCGCTTTTATTCCATTTTCATCTTTTAATCTTTCGGGTCCGCGGCAAATTTTAAAAACCCAATCTGTATCTTTCATTTGCTCGCCGCCATTCATTTGTTTTAAAAAATCATTATTGAAAGTATAATTTTTACAATTTTTATTTTTTACCGCCCAAATTAGCGTTTCATGATTATTTGTAAATCTTCTGCCGTTAAAATTAGGCATAGCGTCAATTTTTACCCATATCACATCATTCAAAAACCACAACCCTAAATCCTGCATAATTTTGCCGACACGAAAAATGTTGTGATACATTCCCATTACCCAAATTGTTCCCGTTGGTTTCAAAATCCTTTGGCATTCTTTAAGCCAATTTTCCGTGAAGCAGTCATAATCCTCATAACTTTCAAATTTATCCCAATCATCATTTACAGGAATTACTTCTGTTCCGTTTTCTCGCAAAAGTTTTCTATTTGTTGGCAACTGTAAATTATATGGCGGGTCGGCAAAAATTAAATCAAAGGAATTGTCGGGAAAATTTTTTAAAATTTCTATACAATCACCGTGTATAATTTTATTTATTAAATCTCGCATTTCATTTATAGTTTTAAATTCTTTCTGATATCAAGATATAACTGATCAAAAATCTTGATAATTTCTTCATCATTACCAATATTTTTCATAATATCATCTAAATCTGAGTAATTAATTGTAAAAAATTCATCAAATAATTTATTGCTTCTATAAATATATTCTTGCTCTGGTACGTAAATATTACCTTTCATTCTTTTCTGCGTCATATAGTACAAAATTGGTTTAAAAATCTTTTTATCATAAACATTGATAATGTTAGCAATACCAATATATGTTTTTATAAATTTTCTGTTTATATCTGTATATTTACCAGTATCGTGATTGTCATCATATTTTACTTCTAAATAATAATAACTCTTCTCCGAATCGCTAAACAGAACATCTATATCATGTCTAATATTTATTTCTTTTAAAGCAGTTTTCTGCTCATATTTAAGACATTTATCAATAAGTTTGTTAAAATTTATTAATAGCTCGCCAGAATTAAAATTATTATTTTGACAATCTGTAATATATACATCAATCAGACTCTCACTTTTTTCAGTTATTGATAATTTGACATTTCTTTCTCCCGAAACTCCATTGAGTATTTTTAAGGCAGATTCATTTTCCACTATTATATGTAATAATTTCTCAATAAAATTACCGAACTGGATATTCATTGATTGCAATAATCCGCCAAAGATTCTATATCTAATAGGTACAAAATGAATTTTTTTGGTATGAGTATTTATAAGTTTTTTTATTTTCTGTTTAGACTTTGTATTGTTTATGAGCTGTCTAATAGCGTCTTTTATAAATTCTTTTATATCTTTTTTCATAATTTTTATGTTAAATATTTTTTAATATATTCATTCCTTATTTCATCAATAAGAATTAAATTATTTTTTTTATCTTTTATATGCCAAAATGTCCAACCGTTATTTGAAACTTTACCCAAAATCTCGGCGCTTACTTTATGAATTGAACCGACCTTGTCGCTCCACAATAAAGTCGCATCCGCTAAAATTTTGGCTTTATATTTTTCATCTTTGGAATATAAATAGTTGCCGATATTTATCAATTTATTTTCAATCAAATTTCCAAAAGGAACTTTTAGCTTTTTTTCTTCAACAGGATAAGTTAATAATTCATTATCAAGCGGTTTAACTTTTTTAATTCTTTCATTTGCTATTTCGATATAAAAATCTTCTTTTTCTATTCCAATAAAATTTCTTTTCAATTTTTTAGCAACAGCTCCAGTCGTTCCGCTTCCCATGAAAGGATCTAAAATTATATCGCCAACATTTGAGGTTGATAAAATAATTCTAAAAAGCAACGCTTCCGGCTTTTGGGTGGAATGAGCCTTTTCGCCATTTACCTTTATTCTTTCACCGCCATTGCAAATAGGAATATACCAATCGCTTCTCATTTGTTTGTCATCGTTAAACGCTTTCATTGATTTGTAATGAAAAGTAAATTTTGATTTTTGCTCTTTGGAAGCCCAAATCAATGTTTCTTGCGCGTTATTAAAACGCGTACCTCCAAAGTTGGGCATTGGGTTAGTTTTAATCCAAATAACATCATTTAAAACCCACAGCCCAAGGTCTTGCATAATTTTTCCAACTCGAAAAATGTTGTGATAACTTCCGATAACCCAAATCGCCCCATCTTTTTTTAAAATTCTTCTGCATTCTTTCAACCAGTCATAAGTAAATTTATCGTATTCTTCAAAAGAAGAAAATTTGTCCCACTTATCATTTACTCCGTTGACTTTTGTTTGATTATGACGATACAATTCTTTTTTTAATTGAAGATTATACGGAGGATCTGCAAAAATAAGATCAACCAAATTTTCGGGTAATTTTTTTAATTCTTCTATGCAATCGCCTTTAATTATTTTGTTTAGATATTTTTTATCCATATTTATTTTAAAAATATTTTAAAACCGGCAAATTATTCGCGCAATCCAAAACCACCTGCTCAGGCTCCCTTTCAGCATCCCAAACAAGCCCATATTTTTTAGACGCCAACTCCTGATCCTGTTTCTCAACGAGTTTGAGAAGTTCTTCTTTTGAGAGATTTTGATATTTGGACATAATGATTATTTATTTTTTTTATCATATTCACGAATAATTTTTTTCCTATCTTCCTCTGTTATTTCACATTCATCACAGCAATACACGCCACACAAAGATGAGTAACCGCCATCAGGAAGCACGATCCTTTCTCCGCACTTATAACAATAAGTCGGTTTGAAATCTGGCGGATTTTCTAATTTTTCAAAGTTGTATTCATTAGTTCCGTACCAAACATACATCTCCAAATTATGCTCAAAATCTTTTAAACACTTTTTACAAGTTTTCCAATCACCTTTATGCCCCTCCGTATGGTGATAACCGCACAATGTAAATCGCCTATGATTTCTCGCGCAACTATTTCTAGCATACGAAAAAAGAACGTAATTATTTTCGTCATTACATATCCAGTTGCCGCAACATTCTGTTTTCGTGAGTTTCTTTCTTGTACTTCCGCATAAACCGCAACGTGGCTTTAAATTTGATTTGCTTTTTAGTTTTTTATTATTATTTGACATAAACTCACTATTTATTTAATAATCTTTACCTCCATTTTACTCTTTATCTTAACCTCCGTCAATTTGCCTTTTCCTATCCCCTCCCCCAATTTCCCAACCCCCGCAAAACCTGCTAAACTACAAACATAAACGAAGAAACTACGGCAACACAAGAAGAGAAATAATTAGACTTGTTGCGTAATAATTTATGTAACGAAATTTTCAGATTTTGAGTAAATTTATTCAAAAATTTTTGAGGAAATATGCTTATATTGGCGAAAAAATTTTTGGATAAATTTGCCAAAATATGGAAATTGCAGTAGT
>JBDRHN010000113.1:0-4518 GCA_043816765.1 bacterium
AGATACTCCTGTTAAACATTATTCTTCTGGAATGAACGTGCGTTTGGCTTTTGCCGTAGCTGCTCATTTAGAACCTGATATTTTAATTATTGACGAAGTGTTGGCTGTTGGCGACGCTGATTTTCAAAAAAAGTGTTTAGGCAAGATGGAAGAGGTTACAAAAAAAGACGGCAGAACTATTTTGTTTGTAAGTCATAATATGGAAGCGATACAGAATTTGTGCAAAAAGACTATTTTCCTCAAAAATGGAGAAATTAAGATGATCGGAGAAACGGAAAAAGCGCTTAATGTATATTTAAAAATGGAAGAAAAGACAGAAAAATGTTAAAATTTTCTATAATTACCTGCGCTTTAAATAGCGCCAAGTATTTAGAAAAAAATATTGTTAGCGTAAAAAGTCAAAATTTTAAAAATTTTGAGCATATTTTTATTGATGGATTTTCGCAAGACAAGACAATTGAGCTTATAAAAAATTATCAAAAAGAATATTTGAATCAAGTGAAATTTTTTCAATATCCGCCGCAAGGAATCGCCAACGCCTTTAATAAAGGAATAAAAAGTTCATCAGGCGAATATTTAATTTTTTTAAATTCAGATGATTATTTTTATGATGAAAAAGTTTTGGAAGATGTAAATAAATTTTTAGAATCAAATAATTTTGATTGGATATATGGACAAATAAATGTAATTGAGGAAAATGGTAAACCAGTTGGTATTTGGCCAAAACATTGGTACTTGCGTTGGAATTATAAAAATTTTATTGGAAGATATTTTTTGAAATTTTTTAATTTTGTTCCTCATCAGGGAGTATTTATAAAAAAAGAGGTTTTTAGAAAATTTGGCAATTTTGATGAGTCGTTAAGCGGACTAATGGATATAGAATATTGGTTAAGAATAAGAAATAAAACAAAATGGGGTTTTTTTAGCAGAGTGATTACAAATTTTAGAATAGGTTCTTACGCGCAATCTAGCAGTATTAAAAATATAGCAATTAACAAGTTAGACATTACGAGAATAAGACGATGGCATTTAAATTCCATTGAGAGAATAATTTCTTTTATAATCGACAAAATAATTTGGTTTAAATCAAAAAAGAATTTAAGGTAATGCAAAATAATGTTCCGAAAATTAGATTGATGATAATTTATCATTCCGGAATGACGGAAGCGTCACAAAAAATTTTCGATGAATTTTCAAAAAGTGAATTTATTGAAGAGATTTTAGTTTTAGCGCCTTATAAAATATCTGTTGATAAAATTTATAATCCCTCGGATTTTTTAGAATTAAAAAAAACAATCAAAAAAAATAATTTAACAATTAAACCGATTGGTTTTATGAAAATTGGAAAATATTATTTAATCAATCCAATTTCTTTATTAATAAAAATCTTTAAATTTAAACCATCGGCGATATTGGCGCTTAACGAAGGTTATTCAAGCGATCTTTTCTCTGTGAGCTTTATAAGGAAGTTTATTTCAATTTTCTGCTTAAAGCCGAAAATTTTCTTTTATCAATTTGAAAATATAAATAAATATAAAATATATGGTTTGAAGAAAAAGATAGTTGCGTGGTTTATTAAAAAAAACGTGAAATATGGTTTTTTTTGCAGTGAAGGCGCGAAACAAGCTCTATCTCAGCCAGGCTGGTTTCCGAAGCTTAAAAATGTTTGGTGGGGAGTTGATATTAAATCTTTTCAAAAAGAAATTTCTGCCGCGGAGATTGGCGCTTATAAAAAACAATTGGGCATACCAACAAATCATAAGATTATTGGTTTTGCGGGAAGATTAGTTCCAGAAAAAGGCATTAATGATTTAATTGGCGCTTTTTTAAAAATTAAAATTCCATCTACTTTATTATTGGCAGGAGACGGTCCAGAGAGAAACAATTTAGAAAAAATAAAAAACAGTCTGCAAAAAACTGAAAAGCAAATTATAATTTTGCCATCTCAAACTTTTTCTCAAATGCCTTTAGTTTACAAATTAATGGATGTTTTGGTTTTACCGTCAAGAACTACAGAGGATTGGAAAGAACAGTATGGAAGAGTTTTAATTGAAGCAATGGCATCTGGGGTTGCGGTGGCAGGCTCAAGCTCTGGCGCCATTCCTGAAATTATTGATAATATGGGTTCTATTTTTAAACAAGGCGACGTTGAAGGCTTAAAAAACGCCATATTAAATGAATTAAATAATTTTTCTTCGGAAAAAAAGAAAAAACTTCAAAAATATTCTGAAAAAGGTTCAATTGAAAATTTTACAAAAAAGATTATAAATTTTATAATTTATTGCGATGAAAATTAAATTAAAATATTTTTTTCAACCAGCGCGTTCAGTAAGGGCTGTGGCAAGAAAACTTAAGTCCTATTTTTTTCAAAGAAGAGTTGGCAAGGAATTAAAAAACATAAAAAGAGGTGTTCGGTATCATTGTTGGTGCGGCGGAAGTTTAAAAGATTTTAAGTCCCATAAAAGTTATAAGGTTTGTTCTGTTTGCGGTTCTTATGTAAATATTCGACCGCCATTACCGGAAGAATTTCCCAAAATTTATTCTTTTGATTTTTATTGGCATTTAGTACAGAGTAGTCATGGATATCCATCAATTGAAGAACGTTATAAAAATGATAGAAAAGACGGCCGAATTGATTTTTGGAAAAAACTTATTCAAAAATATGCCGCTCAGTGTAAAAAAATCATTGAAGCAGGATGCGCTTATGGAGGATTACTATATGAACTTCAACAAGAAGGTTATGATGTTATTGGTATTGAACCTGACGCGAAAACAGCTGATTGGGCTAGAGAGAAATTCAACATTGATGTTAAGCAGGGTTTATTTCCCGATGTTAATTTGCCAAAATGCGATTTATTTTTGGCTTTTGATGTTTTAGAACATTCGTATAAACCTGCGGAATTTATGAAAAAAGTTAGCGACATATTAAATCCCGGAGGTATTGCTATTATCCAGGTGCCGATTGATAGATATGATTTTAAACCGCCATTTGGTGAAAGATTTGACGATATATTTAATGACGTAGAGCATATGTTTTTATTCACTGATAAAGCAATGGAAGAATTAACAAAAAGAGCAGGATTAAAAATTATTAATAAGGACAAACTTTGGCTGGCGGCCGAGATAGTAATTTTTCAAAAAAATTAAATTTCATTTTTATGTCTAAACAAAAAATTTATTTTGTCTTGCACGATGTTTATTTTTGGTTTTTAAGATTAATATTCTTTTGGATACTAACCAAAAAATCTAAAAATAAAAAACTTTTAATAATTAGGACCGACCATATCGGAGATTTTATTATTTTTTCGCCGGCGATTAAATATATAAAATCAATTTATCCTGATTATGAAATTTATTTTTTAGGCAATAGGATTTTAGCTGAAATTATAAATTGGTTTCCCCAGATAGACCAATTTATTCCGCTTGATATTAAAAAATTTCAATTTAATCCATTTTATTATTTACAAATTTTTTATCGTTTACGCAAAGAATTTTTTGATATCGTATTGTGTCCGGTTTATTCTCGATCTTTTACAGTAGATGAATTGGTGAGAATTTCAAATGCTAAAAAGAAAATTGGTTTTAGCGGCGATAACAACAATATTGATTTGGAAAAAAAAATAAAAGATGATAAATTTTATACTAACTTGATCAAATCGTCATCGCAAGTTTTGTCGGAAATTGAAAGGAATAAAATTTTTGTTGAAAGTTTAGGTTTAAAATTAAATAATGATTTATTCCCAAAAATTGAAATTCAACCTATTTGGCGAGAAAAGGCTATAAAGTTATTGCGAGAAAATGATTGGAAAGGATTAAAATATGCGGTGGTAAATCCTGGCGCTGGTTCGCCTTGCAGAATTTGGCCAGTAGAAAAATTCGGCAAAATCACCAATTTTTTATTAGAAAAGGGATTTGTTGTTGTATTTACCGGTGGACCAAACGAAGAATATCTCTTCGATGATATTTATCAATATGTAGATAAAAAAGTAAATAATAATGTGTTAACTTTGATCAATAAAACTTCTTTTGAGGAATTATCTGCTATTCTAAGCGACGCTATTTTTTATTTTGGCGCAGAATGTGGAGTGTTGCATCTTGCTTTGGCCGTTGGATGTCCGACCATTGGTATTTTGGGTGGCGGTCACTTTGGCCGCTTTTTCCCATATGGAGATTTAAATAAAAACAGAATAGTTTATGATAAAAATATGAAGTGTCAAAATGATAATTGGCAATGCGCCAGACCTCATCCGGATAAACCAGCGCCCTGTATAGAAAATATTCAAATTGCCGACGCGATAAAGGAAATTAATTTTTTATTGGATTCATTCAAGCAAAAATGAAAATATCAATCATAACCCCATCTTTCAATAGTGCCGAAACAATCAATGACACGATTAAAAGTATTATCAACCAGACTCATCGAGACATTGAATATATTATCATTGATGGATTATCAACTGATAAAACTTTAGCGATAATTGATAAATATCAACAACAGTTTCCTATTAAACTAATTTC
>JBDRHN010000114.1:0-5365 GCA_043816765.1 bacterium
CCGCTGGCTGTTATTAAAAATTTATTAACAGTCCGAATAAGAATAGTATTAGCAACACAAGCAATCTTTTCTAAATCCAAATCTTTATACATTTTTTCCACGATTATTTTTCTAGCTTCAGATGAAGGTTTGTTAGCTTGAAATAAATCTATGAAAAATTTTAATTTTACACCTGAGAACTGTTGCTTAATTTCGGCAATCTTATCTACAGTATTTTGAGCATCCTGCCCATCATAATACCCAAGAACCTGAAGCCGAATAATTTTATTTTCTTCATCCCACCAAGTTTTGTGTTGTTTTTGATTTTTTGTCATATTTTTCATATTAAAATAATGTTAATTGTTTGTTTTTATTATCATTATTATCGTCATTATCCTCTTTAATAAACTCTCTAATCTTCATTCTAAAAATAATAAACGGCGTTGGCATTCGGAGTCCTACCTTCATCCATAAAATCCCTTTCTTTTTTAACTGCGCTAATTCGTCATCACTGAATATCTCTTTAATCTCTATTCCTGATTTCTTTGAAGCCAATCTCACTGCCTCCAGATACGACCCTCTGCAATATGCTATTGTTTTTATATTTTTATGTTCTTGTGTTTTTATGAAATCAACGATGCTGTCAGCCATCTGTTCAATCTGCTCTTTAGTGATCCACAACCTTCCGCTTCTGAAATTTGCTGGAGGCAATTTTTGAAATTTACGATTTATGATTTTTGATTTATGGTTTTCAAAATCTGAAATCTGAAATCTGAAATCTGAAATTACGCCGTCGTTGATGGTGATAAACGCTATCTCAAACCTGTCTCTAATTCCCTCTTCCTCAAAAAATCTGATAATCTGCTTATATAATAGCGATTTAGTAATCGGTCTTTTGCGCGATTCTGGTATAAATAACAAAATTTTTTTTTCATAACTTGTTTTCTTGTTTATCTCTCTCCCCGTCAAACCCCCCAACCGCCAGCTGGCGGACCCCTTATCAGGGGGGCTACGTTCGCGCCCCCTTGCTTTATTGATTTATTGCTTTATTGTTTTCTTGGTTCGGCAATAAAAAATTCTTTTCACTAATGACTTTCTGACCTGTTTCTAATTCAAAATCTTTTCTCGCTCTTTTAGCTACTGCACCACCCTTTTTAGCAGGAGGAATGTTTTCTTTTAAACCTATAGTCTTGTCTTTTTTAGCAATGTTGGCTGTTGAAAGTTCTGCTAAAGCCGTAAAAAGCAATTCTGCTTCAGACATATGATCGCGTAAGTTTTGTGTTTTTAATTTTTTTAGATTTTTATGCTGGCGAGTAGTTAAATCCGTCCATTCTTTATGAATAATATCGGTCAACAACGCATATTCTTTTTCTTGAGTGACTTCGTGCTCGCTCCAATAATCTGTTAATTTATTACGAATTTCTTGTCCGCGCATCCGTTGAGTAATCCATTTTTCACTGCGACCTAATTTTTTCCAGTTATCCCTAGCTCGTTTAACAGCTATAGACGGGTCTGTTATTTCTTGCAATCTTTCGTAACCGACTTTTGCAAGCCATCTTTTAACCGGTTCGGCTTTTTTACTTGGAATAGACTGGATAATTCTAAACATTCCCTCAACATTCGCGCAATTTACTTTCTGTTTACCGCCTTTTGTATCTACTAAAAGGGGGGTGGCAATTTGCCCCCACCCTTTAGATAATTCTGAATCCCTGCGACGCATATCTTTAATATAACCAGACGGATTAATTGTATCAGTTAAAATCCTAACAATATCTGCTACGCTAAAATACCACTGCTCCTCTTTTTCAACCCAAACTCGCCGCACTGGTTCATGCTCAAAAATAATTATTGATTTTGGTTGATTTTTTTTATTCATAAATTCATTTGTCTGATATTTTCAGACACTTCAATTTTGGCGAAAAATTTCTATAAGCTAAAAGCTATTTTTTTTCACTCTTTATAATCCCCATAATCTTTTCCGCACTCGGCTGACCGATGAATCGTTTATCGCCGATGATCATAGTCGGCAAAGCGTCAATCTTGTATTTCTCCGCCATATCTGGATCTTTGTTTATATCAATAATTTCCGAACTAAACGGCTGGATTTTTTCAAACTCTTTTAAAAGTTTTTGAAATTCCTGCATCGTCACTTGAAAATAGATGCTATCCTTTGAAATGAAAAGCAGTATTTTGTTTACGTTACTTTTTTTATTTTTTTCCATAAGATTGGGTATTAAGTATATAGTATTAGGTATTAAGTATATAGTATTAAGTATTAAGTATTTTTTGTCATTGAACTTTTAATAAGACCGTTTATGAGTTTATGGACTAAAACTGTCTGGTTTGCGATTTTATTAAATTCTTCATTCGCAAAATATTTTACATCTCTTGCTATAAGCAACTGATTCTGTACTTCTGTGGTAGAACCTTGCGCCATGTAATAAAACCTACTTTTGTCATCTCGTGACTTTCTTGAAAATCCTTCGGCAATGTTTGAAGAAATTGATACCGCCGCGCGACGAAGTTGATTAGTCAAACCGAACATCTCTTCTTTGGGAAATTTTTTTGTTATTTCATATATCATGATAACTAATTTATGAGCTTCTTTCCATGCGACCAAATCTGTAAATGTTTTAATTTTTTCCATACTTAATACTTTATACTATTCCATTTATAACTTAATAACTTCATTACTCATCTTAGCCAACTCTTTTATAAGCTTGTCATTAGCAAAACCCTTTGACACCGACACCATTACGCCCGTCACTTCCAGCCGCTTTAAGGAAGTAGTTAAAAACTCACTGAATTTTAACGTTCGTTCAAGTGAATTGTAAAGAAGCACCGTGGTAATGGAATCCAGAAAAACAAATCTCTTCTTGCCTTTCATGACCGGAATAATATCAGTAATAGCCGCCACAATCCCGTCAAGAGAAACGGGGCCGGAAATATACTTTACATTAGGAGAATCAACCGCGCCAATGCCATACATTTGAGAAACTCCGTCAACAAATGCCAGACGCCCCATATCAATACCTTTCTCTCTAAATATTTTGGTAAGCTCTACATAATCTTTGGAAAGAGTAATATAGATTCCCTCATATCCTAATTCTTGAAAAATTTTAATAGACTCAATATTCACATCCATTGCTTTTTCCATAGGAAGCTGCATCAAACTAACCCAACCGTGATTAAGGCGAGAAAAATGGTCTTTCAGCAACTTAGTTATGTCTATTTTGTTTAAAATCATAGATTTTTATCGCAGAATCACGCAGAAATTAACGCTGAATTACGCGGAAACTTTATTCGTATAATTCTGCGGTGGCCGTGCTTTATCGTAAACTCGACGGATAATTTGAACACCGCCGGGTTTACCAAAATTTATTAAAAACCCTAATTTGTAATTTGTGCTAGTAAGATATTGCCAAAATTGCTGAATATCTTGTTTGGTTACCATTGCTTTTGCTTTAAGTTCAATAATAATTTTATCTTCAACTAAGAAATCAGATATATATGTGCCTACTTTTTCACCTTCAAAAATTACATCTAGCCGTTTCTCTCTTTCAGCTTTCAATCCTTCATTAATTAAAACGCGAAAAAATGATTTTTGATAGACAGGTTCTTTGTGTCCGCAACCAAGTTGCTTATAAACTCTAAATGCTGCCCCTCTGATTTTATATGATTCATTTTCGTATAGTAAATTCATAATATAATTTCCGCGTAATT
Source organism: bacterium (assembly GCA_043816765.1). GTDB lineage: Bacteria > Patescibacteriota > Patescibacteriia > JBDRHN01 > JBDRHN01 > JBDRHN01. The sequence continues at coordinate 3,703 of JBDRHN010000114.1, forward strand.
CCGCGTGCAAGGGCTAGAAGCCCTTGCGTTGTATTTTCTCCAATTCTTTTCTCAGCTCTGTCATTTTCTTTGCGTAAACTTCTTTCTTGATGCGACCCTCTACATATTCCCGTCGCAATGCGTCAATTTTTTTCATGTGTTCCGTCACATCAACCGGTGGCATAATTACTCTCTTTGCGCTACCTCCCATTAAATTTTCTACGCCGAAAAATGGTTCGCCAACAGCCATACCTGTAGAATCAATAATAACCTCATGCAATGACTTGTCATGATCACTGCCGCGAGACTTAACTAAAATCAAAGCCCTCTTCATCTGACCTTCCAGCTCAACATATTTTAATATAATAATATTATCAGTAGCGGTAGAAAGGTGTGTTTCAGTGATTTGCGAAACATCAAGTAAAGAAGTAGTGGTATTGGTCATAATTGAAGTTACGCCCTTGCTTTTTAGATATGTATTAAGCCCGACAGTAAACTCGCGAAATCTGTCCGGCGGATAAATTCGCTCCAGCGCTGATAAAGAGTCAATTACAAACCGCTTAACGCTCACTTCTTCAATAATATCCCTAATTCTCTTAAAATGCTCTTCTGGCTTTAACTCTTCGGGAACCGAAGTAAAAAGCCGAACCACACCTTCTTTAACATATTTTCTTAAATCCTGTCCAAAACTTTCGGCATTGCGGAAAAGCTGTTCATCTGATTCTTCAAAAGCGATTAAAAGTCCTCTCTCTCCTTTTCTGGCACCTTCTAAAATAAAATGAAGTCCCATAACTGTTTTACCAGCACCGGATGCTCCGCTTACCAAAGTGGTGGAAAGTTCATACACTCCGCCAAAAAACATTTTGTCCAGTCCTGGAACGCCAAGCGAGAGTTTCTTGTTGGATGATGTTTGGCCTTTGTAAGACGGCTTCGGCCGCGGAAATACATTCATCCCATCCGCTAATACTAAAAGCGGGGTATCTTGTGTTTCGTGCGAAGTGCCGCGGAATTTAAGAATTTCTACAGATCGTTTGCGGTCTCCGCGCACTGTATCAAGATAGTTATGTAAAAGCACTACATTATCAGACACAAATTCCTCCACGCCAAACCGCGCAATCCGCTCTTTATCTTCAGTCACTCTCTCGGCGGTTAAAATAGCTGTTATTCCTATTTCTTTTAGTTGAGCCGTGATGCGATAAAGTTCACGCCGGATAATCGCTTGGTCGTTATAGCGCGGAAACAAAGCTGAAATAGAATCAAGCGCCACTCTTTTCGCTTTAACTTTTTTAATGGCATTCAATATTCGCGCTAAAAAAGCGCCCAAATCAAATTCGCCAACCTCAATCGTTTCTTCATCGCTTGGGCTTGCATCAACAAAAATAAACATACCCTTGTCAATCCATTTCTGCAGATCCCAGCCAAAACTTTTCATATTTCTGATAATATCTTTCGGGGTTTCTTCAAATGTTACAAATACCGCCGGTTCATCTTTTTTAAGACCCCCCATTAAAAACTGCATAGCGAAAATAGTTTTGCCGGAACCGGAAGTCCCAGCAAGTAATGTCGTGCGACCTTTAGGGATGCCACCATGAGCAATCTCATCAAACCCTAAAATTTCGGTCTGAACTTTCACAAGCCCTGTAGTAGTAACATTTTTACCCGAGCCAATTCCCGCGCTTGGCTG
>JBDRHN010000115.1:0-8788 GCA_043816765.1 bacterium
ACTACTGCAATTTCCATATTTTGGCAAATTTATCCAAAAATTTTTTCGCCAATATAAGCATATTTCCTCAAAAATTTTTGAATAAATTTACTCAAAATCTGAAAATTTCGTTACATAAATTATTACGCAACAAGTCTAATATAGTTCGCGCAAGATTATCCATCATGCCCACAAATTTGGTTTTTTATTTTAAAAATGCTAAACTATACACACAACAAACTCATATTAAATTACTTTTATTCATTTTATGATCAAACATCCAGACCAAAGACTTGCTGTATTTATAGATGTATCAAACATGTATCATTCAGCAAAAAATTTATTTAATCGGAAATTAAATTTCAAAGAAGTGCTTAGGGCGGCGACAGCAGAGCGAAAACTTATTCGCGCCATAGCGTATGCTGTCCGCACCGAAAGCGGCGAAGAAAAAGCGTTTTTAGAAGCATTGAGCAAGCAAGGATTTGAAGTCAAAATGAAAGACCTTCAAATTTTCGCGGGAGGAGCGAAAAAAGCCGATTGGGATGTCGGACTCGCAATGGATGCAATTAAGATTGCTGAAAAAATTGATGTTGTTATTCTTGTTTCAGGTGATGGAGATTATGAGCCGCTAGTAGTATATTTGCAAGAAAACAAAGGATGTTTGGTTGAGGTTATAGCCTTTGGAGAAACATCTTCCAAGAAGTTGCTTGAGCAGGCCGATGATTTTATAAATTTGAGCGAAAATAAAAATAGATTTTTGTTGAAAGGGAGAAGATAGAAAAATTAATTTCTAAATTATAATTTCTAATCAACAAAAAATGTTTACTCTAAAAACAAAAAAACGAATAATCAAACAAATTACTTTAATTATGTTTGTTGCTTTTGCTTTAAGCGCTTGTTCTTTGGGTTGGAAACCAAAGCCAACGCCAAACAATACAGTTGAAATTCAAACAAACGTTCAAGCAACCCCGCCAAAAACAATCCAAGAACAGCTCGCAAGACAGAGCGAAATTAGAAAGTTCAGCAATTACGACGAGATAAAAATATTTTTGGAAGACAATGACGGGGGCTCAGGCAGTGTTTACGGCAGAGGATTCGGCTCAACAGCGACGATGAAAAGCATTGCCGCACCGATGGTAGAAGTTAACAGAACTCTTGGCGCTCCCATGGAAGAAATGGCAGATATGGCGCAAAACGCAACAGGCATGGGAGCCGGTTCAACTGACTTTTCAACAACAAATATTCAAGTAGAAGGCGTTGATGAAGCCGACATCATTAAAACAGACGGAAAATATATTTATGCGGTTTCTAAAAATAACCTATTTATAATTGACGCTTATCCTGCAGAAGATTCTACAATTATTTCCAAGATAGAATTCAAATCAAACCCTCAAGATATTTATATCAATGGGAACAGCCTTATTGTTTACGGAAATGATAACAATATTTCCAATAGCGATTTTTACATAAAATTGTCGTCATCACGCAGATATTCCCCATACACCTTTTTAAAAGTATTTGACATCAGCGATAAAAAAAACCCAAAGCAAGTGCGAGATTTAGACTTTGAAGGAAATTATATCAATTCCCGCATGATAGGGGACTATGTTTATTTTGTTACAACAACATACAGCTATTACTTAGATGAAGACGTGGTGATTCCAAAAATCGTAGAAGACGGTGAAGTTCTTTCAAACGACAAGGCCGACGCGCGATGCAACTGTCCAAATATTTATTATTTTGACATTCCTTACCAACAATATAATTTCACAAGCATCGCCACAGTAAACATTACAGACAACAGCCAGAAAATTAACAACGAAATTTATTTGCTCGCGGGAAACCAAAATATGTATGTTTCGCAGAGTAATATTTATCTTACTTACACCAAATACATAAACGAAGAAACGCTAGCGATGGAAGTTGTCAAAGAAATGGTTTTACCGAAGTTGAGCGAAAAAGATAGGGATAAAATAGCTAAGATTGAAACGGTTGATAATTTTATTTTAAGCAAGGAAGAAAAATTAAATAAAATAGGACTCGTGTTGCAACGATACGTTGAATCGCTAAGCGAAACAACACAAGATGAACTTGAAAAAAAGATAGAAGAAAAATACAAAGACATTTCCAAAGAATTGGAAAAAACTGTAATTCACAAAATAGCAATAAACAAAGAAAATTTGGTATATCAAAATTTCGGCGAAGTAACAGGCCAAATTTTAAACCAGTTTTCAATGGATGAAAATAACGGATACTTTAGAATAGCTACAACGAAAAACAGAACATGGTCGCAATTTGCCGAAGAGGATCAAAAAGATTCTTACAACAATCTTTATGTTTTAAATGGCGACTTAAAAGTAGTTGGCGCCGTAGAAAACCTAGCAGAAGGCGAAAGAATTTATTCGGTTCGTTTTATGCAGAATCGCGCGTACATGGTAACTTTCAAACAAACAGATCCGCTGTTTGTAATTGACCTTAAAGATCCTGAAAATCCAAAAGTCTTAGGCACGTTAAAAATCCCCGGTTTCTCAAATTATTTACACCCCTATGATGAGAACACCTTGATTGGATTGGGAAGAGATACGCAAGAAAACGAGCGAGGCGGAGTAACTAATGGTGGAATTAAGCTTTCTTTGTTTGATGTATCCGATGTTGAAAAACCCAAAGAGATTGACACATATGTTATTGGAGACAGCAGTACAAGTTCAATCGCGCTCAACGATCACAAAGCGTTTTTATTTTCACGTAATAAAAATTTATTAGTCATCCCTATCACAAAAAAAAATAAAGTATTTTTAGAAGACAAACCAGTAGTTCAGTGCATTGGAGATGGATGCGTCACTCCGTCCCGTCCGTCCGTAATTAAAAATTTTAGAGGGGCTATGGTGTTTTATACAGATAAAGATGGTTTTAAATTAAAAGGAGAGATAAATCACGATGATGGGTCAGAAATTTCAGAACACAGATATGGATACAATTATTACGGCACCACAGTAAAACGAAGCCTTTACGTTGACGACGTGCTTTACACTTTTTCTAATAAATATTTAAAGATGAATGAGCTGAATAATTTGGAACTAGTAAAAAATTTAAAGCTTGAAAAAAACAGCGGAGAGACTTATGATTTTGAAATTATAAATTAAATTTAAAAAAATATATGCCAAAACCTATTTTTGATAAAAAAAACATAATTATAACCGGCGGCGCTGGATTTATCGGTTCATATTTAGCAGAACAGCTGATGAAAAATAATAAAATAATTTGCATTGACAACCTAATCAGCGGTGATGAGAGGAATATAGATTATTTGCTTCAATTTCCTGATTTTAAATTTATTAACCACGACATTACACAGCCGATTGAACTGGAAAACATCCCTGAACTTGAAAAATTTAAAATTGATTTTCAAGGCATTCAAGAAATTTACCATCTAGCGTGCCCCGCTTCTCCTAAAGCAACAGAAAAATACCCCCTTGAAACCATGCTTGCGAGCTCAGCGGGGACAAAAAATATTTTAGATCTAGCCGTTAAATATAAATCTAAATTTTTATTTAGATCTTCTTCAAACGTCTATGGACTTACCCCGCCAAATCAGACTTCAATCGCAGAAAGCTACGTCGGTCCGTATGACCATCTTTCTTCGCGCAGTGAATATGTTGAAGGAAAAAATATGCGGAAACTCTAATAAACAGTTATAAAAAAATATATAAACTTGACGCTAAAATCGCTAGAGTTTTTAATGTTTACGGACCAAGAATGAAAATAAATGACGAGAGAATAATTCCTGATTTAATAATAAAAAGTTTGGCAAATGAACCATTGGAAATTTCAGGAGATGAAAATTTAAAAAACTCCTTTTGTTTTGTTGCTGATCTGGTTGAAGCATTAATTAAATTTATGGAAACAAGCGAACAAGGTCCTATCAACATAGGAAATCCAGAAGCTATTGCAATGGCAGACATAGCCAAAAAAATTATAAAACTAACCAATTCATCGTCAGAAATTATTTTTTCTAAAGCAGATAAACAATCCGTTGGAACATTAATTCCAAATATTACGCTTGCAAAAGAAAAGATTGGGTGGTTTCCAATAACCCTGTTAGACGCAGGATTAAAAATTGTTGTGCAAGATATTCGCGCATCGCAACATTTAATGGGATACTACAGTAAATAGCGAGTCTAAAATTCAAAGTTATAAAGTAAATATGAACATATTCATAATTATTCCCGCGTATAACGAAGAGAAAACAATCGCCAATGCCGTTGATGGGGTTAAAAAATTCGGACGAGTAGTTGTGGTTGATGATGGATCAAAAGATTTAACAAAAAATTTGGCTAAAAATGCAGGTGCGGAAGTTCTATCTCATATTATCAACAGAGGACAAGGGGCGGCCATTAGAACCGGAATAGAATATGCGTTAATCAACGATGCAGATATTGTCGTTCATTTTGACGCCGACGGCCAACACGGCGCAAACGATATTGAAAAAATTATAACTCCGATTTTATTAAACCAATCTGATATTGTTTTGGGATCCAGATTTTTAAAAGACAACACCCCTGATTCAAAAACTAAAATTCCTCTTATTCGTTTTCTAATATTAAAAGCGGCTATTGTGTTTACACGTATTATTTCTGGAATTAAAATTACCGACACGCATAATGGATTTCGCGCGCTATCAAAGAACGCGGCTCAAAAAATAAAAATTACCCAAGACGGAATGGCGCACGCCTCGGAAATATTGGACGAAATAGTTAAAAATAACTTAAAATACAAAGAAATTCCGGTTGAGATTAAGTATACCGATTATTCAAAAAACAAAGGGCAGAGCTCTATTAATTCTATTAATATAATAAAAGATTTGTTGTTTGGTAAAATTTTAAAGTGAAACGGATAATAATTTAAAAATTTTTAACGTATGCTAGTTAAATACATAATAATAATTTTTTCCCTGTTTGTTGTTTATAAAGCAGAAAAAAAATTTAAAAATAAAGATATAAGCAAGCGGGAATATTCTTTGTGGATAGTTTTTTGGATAATGGTAATTATGGCGACCTTGATGCCAAAAAATATTGATAAAATCGCTCAATTTGCCGGCGTAGAACGAGGAGCGGATTTGATAGTCTATTTATCAATAATGATCATTTTTTATCTTATTTTTAGAATACTAGTCAGCTTAGAAAAAATTGATCGTGAAATCACCACAATAGTTCGCAAAATAGCTTTAAACAAAGATATAAAAAACGAAGATGAAAAAAACAGCCATTTTGATGATTAATTATAAAGACTATGCTTCTAGGTTTTTGGGGGACTGTGTGAGGTCATTGAGAAACCAAACATATCCTTTTAAACTTTTTATAATAGATAATTCATCCACAGAAAATTCAAGAGAATATATCAAAAAAATCGCGCCGGAAGCGGAAATTATAATAAACGAAGGGGAAAAGATAAATAAAGGCAACAACGGGTATGCTTTGGGCGGAAATCAAGGCATGAAGACCGCCATCGCTCAAGGCTTTGAGTATGTCGCGGTTTCCAATATGGATACGGAATTTGATAAAGATTGGTTAAAAAATTTAGTTGAAACCGCGAATGAAAATAAAAAAGCGGGAGCAATTCAGACCAAGATAATGATATTTGAAGACAAGAATAAGATAAACTCAACGGGAAATAAATTGCATTTTCTAGGATTTGGGTATTGTGAAAATTACGGTGTAAAAAATTTTGAAACAGAGGAAGAGAAAAAAATAAATTACGCGAGCGGGTGTTCTGTGTTATACAAAATGGATATTTTGCGAGAGATTGGAATGTATGATGAGAATTTTTTTATGTATCACGAAGATAGCGATATATCATGGCGAATTTGGCAAGCGGGATATGAGGTAATACTGGCGCCAAAATCCATAACGTATCATAAATATGAATTTAATCGCAGCATGCTCCAATTTTATTACATGGAAAGAAATCGTTTTTTGACAATTTTAACCAACTACAAATTAGGCACATTATTTTTAATATTCCCGGCATTTTTTATAATGGAATTAGGGCTTTTTGGCTTTTCAATAAAGAACAAAACATGGAAAACAAAACTGCGTGTGTATTGGTATTTTTTAAACCCGATCCATTGGATAAAAATATATAAAGACAGGGTAATAAAACAAAGTCATCGCGCGATTCCGGATAAAAAAATAGTTAAAAATTTTACCGGAAAACTGGATTTTCAAGAAGTCGAAAACCCCGTATTAAAATATATCGCAAATCCGTTTTTTAATCTCTACTGGACTGTTGCAAAGCAGTTTATTTGGTGGTAATAAATAGTAAGTACATGCCCATTGGTAATCAACGGACATGTACCCCCTATGCGGGTGCCGGCAAAGGTCATCTCATTCCCTTTCAAAAGGATTTTGCAATTATAATATATTAGCATCTATTAAAAATGTCAAATAAATTAAAAATCGCTCAAATAGTTTGCACATTTCCACCATATAAAGGTGGGGTGGGAAATGTAGCTTATCAATTCAGCAAGGGTAGCGCCGAACTTGGACATGAAGTAACAGTTTTTACTCCTAAATACAACCAAACTAACCAAGACGAAAATAGGGGATTTAAAATTGTAAGAATACCCTCTCTTTTTAAATTTGGAAACGCGGCAATGTTGCGCCAAATCAACAAATATCTCAAAAAAGGAAATTTTGATATTATTCACCTGCATTATCCATTTTTTCCAACGTCTTATTTTGTCTATAAATTTAAAAAGAAATTTCCGCAAAAAAAATTAGTTATCACATACCACATGGATGCAATTGGATGGGGATTAAAAGGTCTTTTATTCATACTATATTCCAAAATTTTAATGCCTAGAATTTTAAATAGCGCTGATATTATTACTACTGCATCTTTGGACTATATAGAAAATTCCCAAGCCGGAAAAGTATTTAAAAATAATATAACTAAATTCACTGAACTGCCGTATGGAGTCGATTGGAACCAATTTAAACCCCAAGAAAAAGATAAAAATTTAATGAACAAATTAAGTGTTCAACCTGATGATAAAATAATTTTGTTTGTCGGAGGACTTGATAAGGCTCATTATTTTAAAGGGCTTAAATATTTAATCCAAGCCGCAAAATTAATAAATGACGATATAAAAAATTTAAAGATTTTAATAATCGGAGAAGGGGAGCTGAAAGAATATTATATTAATTTAGCCAAAAAGTTAAGATTAGAAAACAAGATTAAATTTGTTGGGGTGGGGGAATACGGTGATTTGCCAAAATACTACAATTTGTGCGACCTATTTATCTTACCATCTATTAATAGCGCCGAAGCTTTTGGGCTTGTTCTCACAGAAGCGATGGCATGCGGAAAAACGGTTTTAGCATCCAACCTTCCAGGAGTCAGAACAGTTCCAGTTTCAGGCGAACTATTATTTGAGCCGGCTAACCCCAAAGAAATAGCGGATAAAATAAAATGGTTGTTTGGGGACGATAATTCAATGAAAAAATTTGGAGAAGAGGGGAGAAGAAAAGTGGAAGAAAAGTATGATTGGAATAAAACAATTGCAAAATTAGAAAAAATTTATAGAAATATATAATTTTTATCCTGTCATTTTCTAGCTAGTACATAATTCATTGATAGTTTACCGCAACAACAACGCACCACCGTCATTCCAGAAAATTTTTTATCTTTGAGGTTTAGCAGTATTATTTTATTTTGATTGAAATAAATATTGATAAACTATGTAGATGCAATAGAAAAAATTTATCTGGAATCCAGGAGGGATTGCACGAACTCCTGGACCCTAGATAAATTTTTTAATCTAATTAACAAACTTTAGTTAATTTTATATTTTCAATAAAATAAAATAGTGTTGCACGGGTTTAATTGAAAAAAATTTTCTGGGATGACGGGACGCATTATTTTTTCAGCGAATTAGTTGACATCTACAGAAATGACTACAGAAATGACAATTTTTTAACATATGAAAATTTGCCTAATTTCCAATCTATACGAACCATACAACCGCGGCGGAGCAGAGCAGGTTGCAAAAGACACAATAAACGGCTTAAAAAATAAAGGCGAAAATGTTTTTTTAATTACAACCAAACCGTTTAAAAATTTATCTTCACTAAAGCCTGAAATAACCGAAGAAAACGGGATTAAAACTTATCGTTTTTATCCCTTGAATATATTTTTTTATTTCAACATCAATAAACATGGCGCTTTATCAAGGTTGATTTGGCATATTTGGGATATGTTTAACACACATAGTTATTTTACTGTCAAAAAAATTTTAAAAACGGAAAATCCCGATATCGTTCATACTCATAATATAAAAGGCATAGGGTATTCAATTCCAAAAGCTATTAAAGATTTAAAAATCAAACATATTCATACTCTGCACGATATTCAGCTCGCGTCACCCAGCGGGTTAATGTTTAGGGGTAAGGAATATAGTTGGCAGCAGGTTGGGTTTCCGATAAAAATATACTCTTTTTTATGTAAACATCTGTTTAGCTCACCGCAAATAGCCATCTCTCCGTCGGAGTGGTTGATGAACTATTATGACCAAAAAGGATTTTTTAAAAAATCGCAAAAAGCTATTTTGAGAAACCCAATAAATACTAAAGAATTAGTGCTAAATGATCAGGAAACGAACAGAGAGAAAATTAATTTTTTATTTATTGGACATATTGAGCACCACAAAGGAATTTTATTTTTAATTGACGCTTTTAATTCTTTGCGCAACAGTCATCGGGTAGGTTCGGCGAAGTCGCCGCACCTACCCGATGACCAAATGTTGTTAAAT
>JBDRHN010000116.1:0-2169 GCA_043816765.1 bacterium
AGGCATATTTTTGTCATTTAAGTTTGGGTTGCCCCACTTTCCAACTTAAATCAATAGTTTAATGTAATTATATACCTAAAATAACATTAAATTTTGGTGGTGGCAAGTTTTTAAAAAGCACCATTCTGCGGACGCTACCAATGTCTTTTATAATTAACTACCACACTGGTTGACGTAGAGCCATAACTCACTATCCCCAACACGATGTTTGTTGAAAATTTCTTTCAAAAGATTTTCTTTATCGGTATAATCTTCAAGCTCGATCGCAAAAAATCTTTTCAGGCCAGAAACATTATAGTAACCATTTGCCTCAAGATTACGCATTCGTTCTTGAAAATTAGCGGTGCCAGTTTGGCCTATTTTCATCAAACCAGAAACGGCTGTTGTCATTATGTAAATAATTCCTTTCATATTTTTTATTTCATTAAATTATCAAGCGAAACGCCAAGCGCGTCTGCAATCTTTTTAACTGTATCAATTGTTGGATTTGGTGTTGCTCCCGCCTCTATTTTAGCAATCGTATGAAAAGCCAAATTAGCTTTCTTTGAAAGCTGATCTTGCGAAATACCGAGCTTGTTTCGGTATTTTTTTATATTTCCGCTAATTATGGATTTTTTGTTTGACATATTCGTATAATTTTACTATGATAGTTAGTGATGGTATAAAACCTTTATCATCAATAGTTAGTATATGGAATTTTTAGCATTTAGTCAAACAAAAAAATATGAACTACAAAAAACTAATAATTTGCTTTGTTTTACCACAGCTTGCCGGCGCTATCGGCTCTTTATTCACGGCTCCGTCTATCACTGGCTGGTACATGGATTTAATAAAACCAAGTTTTAGCCCGCCAAATTGGATATTCGGACCGGTTTGGATTACGCTTTATTTAATGATGGGGTTGTCCGCTTATTTAGTTTGGAACAGTAAAAATAAAAAAGCAGTATTAGCTTTTAATTTATTTTTAATTCATTTATTTTTTAACACTGTTTGGTCAATCATTTTTTTCGGAATGCAAAATCCTGGTCTGGCTTTTTTAGATATTATAATTTTATTGATTTTCATTATTGTTTTAATTATTAAATTTTATAATATAAATAAAATAGCAAGCTATTTATTAATTCCATATTTTTTATGGGTTAGTTTCGCTTCTGCTCTTAATTATTTTATTTGGGTTTTAAATTAATATTTTTCATAAAAACAAAAACAGCTCCAAAATTGGGACTGTTTTTATTTTGATAAATTTATTTCTTCTTTTTCTTTTTCGCTTTTTCCTCAAGCATAATCCGCTTGATTTCAAGACGTTTAGCGGTTTTATGAGAATGAGTTTTTCTTTTTTTACCAACGCCTGTGCTTCTTTTCGCCATATGATTATTTTTTTTAAATTAAATTATTGGCTCCCGGGGTCGGATTCGCCCTGTCATCCGACATGGCGCCATATCGAATGATATGGCGAACCAAATTAGTTATCTGGCTCCCGGGGTCGGATTCGAACCGACGACCAATTGGTTAACAGCCAACTGCGCTACCGCTGCGCTACCCGGGAATATTTAATTGCAAAGGATAACTTCGCGCTACTCCGCCAGAGGCGGACATGCTACTGCGCTACCCTGAAATATTATTATCCAGCCAATTTCTTCCTTGGCCAGACTTCAAAAAATGCTCTCTTTTTATTGCTTCGGTTTTTGTTTTATATTCTTCAAAATAAATTATTTTGAATGGACCATTTTCTCTGGTCCATTTATTACAACCCCTATTGTGCTCTTGCAATCTTTTAAAAACATCCTTTGAAGTATAGCCAATATATCTTTTATTATTTTTTAAACTTCTTAAAATATAAACGATAAACATAATTTTATAATGTACAGCCCCAGCCATAGGCTGGTCCGCCTTCGGCGGAAACTGCGCTACCGCTGCGCTACCCGGGAATATTTAATTGTAAAATTAAAAACGCCTTTCGGCATTAATGCTATATTACACTAATTTTCATTAAATGTCAACATTAAAAAAATCAAAAATTAAAAGTCCCTTAACTTTTCAATGCCGTCATATTTTTGTATTTTTTCTAATGCCTTTGCTTCAATCTGCCTAATTCTTTCACGAGTAACTTCAAACTCTTTTCCAACCTCCTCTAACGTATGCGCGACGCCATCAATCAACCCAAAACGC
>JBDRHN010000117.1:0-7331 GCA_043816765.1 bacterium
TCTTGCGACAAAAATTTATTACTTTAATTTTTGCTCCGGTCGGAATGACATTTTCCGTCGCAAATTTAAAAAATGCAATGTAAAGCTGTCGGCGAATTAACAAACCTTCGCAAAAATGACAGAGCGAAAATTGAAAAAAAAGGAGGGGGCTAAAAAATAACCCTAATTTTATGGTAATTGAAAAGATTTTAAAGGAGGTTACTCCTAGGAGGATTGAACAAGAGATTGAGAGTATTAAAAATATTGAGTTGCCGGAGGAGTTGGGGAGGCGGGCGGAGGAGTATGAGAAGGTGGGAGAGAGGGATAGGTTTATTTTTTGAATTTAAAACTGTTCCAGACTTTTTCGTTTTCGCTGTCCTCCATGACAGTATATATTGTAAATAAATTATTATCTTTAATAAGCACTGTTGTTTTTGCGTTTTTAAATTCTTCAAATATTTTTCCATCGAGCATACTTACTTGATGAGTAACTATTGCTTCGTTACCGTCTATACTAATTTTTTTTTCAATAACACTTTTGCTGACAAACTCATTTTTAACAGTATTATTTAATTCTTTACTATTTTTATTTTCCAACCATTCATCAGGAGATAAAAACTTGTTATTCTCAAATACCCCAACTGCAATAACGCTTAGAGGTAAGTTTGTTGGAGAAAAACTAACACCCCCATTTGTAGTTAAAAATCCGCCACCTAAATTTTCCGACAATTCGACCATGGTTTCATATATAGTACTTACATTTAGACCTGACGGGAAATCTAAGCTGTATTTATATCTTTCGTCATAATAAGTGTTCCATTCTTCTGTTGGTTGTGTATCTAAATTTTCTTCTATCGATTTAGTCTCTAAATGTTTAATTTTGGGGTATTCTTGCTCAACGAGAACTTTATAATGATTTTGTTTTAAAAAAATACAATATGCAAAAACAGCAAATAAAATTGTAAAAACGAAAGCAGATAAAATTAGAATTATTTTTTTTGAAGTCATATATTTTTTAAAAAAATACACCGAAGAGAGTAATTTGATATTTACTCTCTTCGGCAATAACAAGAAGGTTTAATTATAAAATTTGATAAATCGTAAAGTTGCTCCCACACACTTGACTATAAAAAGTGGCAAAACTTACAGATCTTATGCGGACTATTTGGCAATTTTTATCGCACCAATTACTTTCGACAAACGTAACACTATATGGGGATCTAGCTAAGACAATTGCAGTATGCGGATCCTTATAATTCGTTAAATCCATTTGCACTATTTCCCCTGGCATAACGTTCTCTATCCTTCCAGATCGACCTAACACATATTTACTACTATACCAATACCACCCAGGTGGGTCAACCGTCATAGGAACATCCACCACTCCGTTTGATGCCTCTCTCACAACTTTTTGAACCCACACCTTGCAACTGACCCCAACATATCTATTGAGATACTTGTAAGTCGCTTCCACGATAGCTTGGTTCCTGACACCTTGGCTCCATTCGTGCCAGCCAGCATGTGCAACACTAACTATAAAAAAAGAAACAAACAATAAAAACATGATAAAAAACTTTTTAGAACCCATGATAATCTCCTTCTTGCAAGAAGTTAAAAAAGAACTATAAAAAAATAAAAAGAACCACCGAGACCACCTCACCATCCCCCATCCGCCCCGCCGCCCAAGACCAATTCCCAAGCGATTTTAAGCGGAACAATTCCGCGCGAGCGAATTTTAATCTTCCTCCTTTCTTTTTGGGTTTGTTAAGGTTTAATCTCAAATGTCAATATAGCTCTCTCTCTCTCGTCAAGTAAAAAATGTGGAAAACACAAAAAAGACGCTCAACGTCCAATTGGACGTTGAGCGTCTGCGCGTAAAGCATCTAAAAAAAAGGTGAGTTGACTTTTCCGCCAAATCCGCCCTTGCTTTATATTGTTTTTTGGTGTTATTATAAATAAAAGGCTAAAAAAAATTCAAAATTCAAAATTTTAACCGCAACTTTAAACTTTGCGACTGCTCAGACGCTGACCCCGCCGCTCATACCTGTCATTCCAGAAAATTGTTCATGATATTAGCGCAAGCAATTTTAAATAGGATAATATTATTTTTTAAAAGTTGGCCATAATAGCGAGATTAAAAAAGGAATCCAGGAGGAATTGCAATTCCTCCTGGATTCCAGATAAATTTTTTCAATTCGTTTAATTATATTTTTTAATATACGCGCTAAACAAAGCAAAACAATATTGTTTAGCTGTCATTTGAAAAAATTTTCTGGAATGACAAAAAAAGGAGGGGGCTAAAAAATAACCCTAAATTTATGGTTGTTGAAAAGATTTTAAAGGAGCTTACGCCAAGGAGGATTGAAAAAGAGATTGCGGCGATTCAAAATATCAAATTGCAGAAGTAGTTATAAAAAATAGAGGCGGGTGAGGGAGTATGAGGTGTGTTAAATTTTAAAATTCAATATTTTTTTAATCAAAATAAAAAAGGGGGGAAGAAAATATTTTTTCAACACCCCCTTATTGAACAAACCCCCTAGACGCTTAATTATCAAATACAACCCTAAAACCCAACTTAGTTTTTCCAATCATAAACCAAAATTTATTCCTTTTAGCTACTCTTGCCATATTAGAAGAATAACTCCAGTTTCCTCCGCGAAACACTTTTTCTGACCCAGCTTCTGGACCTTTTGGATTATTCATTGGAGATTTTTTGTAGTAATCTTTGTCATACCAGTCAAAGCACCATTCTGAAACATTTCCTTCTATATCATATAGTCCAAAATTATTCGCGCTAAATTGACCAATGGGTGTCGTGTCTCCTATTATTTCTCCATAATTACCTGAATATGGTTTAGGTGGGGTATTTCCCCACCAATAAAGTTTTTCATCAATACCACCCCGCGCAGCTTTTTCCCACTCTGCTTCGGTCGGCAATCTGCAATTTAGCCATTTTGCAAATTCATCTGCTCCATGCCAATTTACACTTATGACAGGATGATTTTCATACCCGGAATCTACAATATATGTGCTACCGTTAAACTTAATCCGTGTATGCCTATTAAATGCGTTTATGAATTTATAAGATCCTTCAAAATTATTTACAACATTATTCTCGTTTAAAAAAGCAGCATATTGCCTATTTGTAACCAAATAACGCATAATAAAAAAAGGATCTAAATAAATCTCATAAATTGGCATCTCGTCCTTGGATAATTCGGAACCCATCATAAAACACCCTGCTGGTATTTTAGATAGATTACTTTTTATTTCGTTCCTGATATGCCCTCTGATATCCATCTTACTATGTCCATCTCTTCATCTTTGTTTCTATCAAATTATTTTCCTCTTGAGTTAAAAGATATTTATACCGAAAACAAGTTTCTCTTGAGTTTCTAAATGTTGAAAATATTCCTCCTTTTGTTTCGGAGCATCGCTCTGCTATTTCTTTTTCAACTTCTGCGCTAATAGACAACCCTAAAAAATTAAAAATTTCAGCAAAAGCGTATAAAGTATTGGTAGCCAAATGCTCATATACAACATTGGTGTGCCTAAATAATTCCAAGTTATTTCTTGCCTCATTGGTTGCAATATAATAAAGAGTAGTCAACACATCAATCCAATTATTTAAACTGGTTTCTTCAATAATTTGCGCATATTGCGATAATCCATGTTCAATTTTGCTTTCTTCGCTAAGTCTATAAAATATTTCTTGATAATTCCACCTCAAAAATAAACCAGATTTTTTGAACGAAATTACAACACCTTTTGGGTCTCTCTGGATATAAATAATGTTTAATTCAGGTAAATATTGTTTCAACCATTTCAACTTCATTAAAAAAGTAGTTTCTTTAAATACTCTGACCTCTTCGTTTCCAGACATTAACCATTTCTTAAATTCAGCAAAAAATCTTACGCTAGCTTGGCTGTCTCTCATGTCTTTGTGAAATATGTCTTGAATATAAGATTCTTCACCCCAATATTTAAAAAAGTTCAGTCTTATAAATCCATTATGCATACTAAACGGTTCTGTTATAAAGCTTACATCAGGATGACTTCTGAGGATAGCAGACAAAAAATTTGTGCCGGATCTGGGATGCCCTAAAACCATAAAAGATATTTTTTGCATCTCACTATCCCCTTGCAGAAATCTCTAGCCCAAAATTTTTTTGCAAAACAGTTTCCAGCTCACTTATGTCTGAAATTTGAACCTGCGGTTTTTGCTGTTGTGGTTTGAGTTCCTCTCCTTTCGCGTTCAACCAAACAACGTTCAAACCCACTTTCAATCCGCCGACAACATCTCTTTCATATGAATCGCCAACCAATATAACCTCATTGGGTTTAAGTCCGGTTCTTTGAAGAGCATATTGAAATAATTCCCCTGTTTCCTTTACCTTTCTTGTTTCACCTGAAATAAAAATATCTTTAATATATGGCAAAAAACCCAATATTTCTATGGCTTTCCTTTGAGCGTCTTCGGGTCCTTCTGTTAGGATAAACAACGGAAATTTTTTATTTAATTTGCTCAACATGTTCAATACCCCGTTGCTTGGCTTCATGTATTTTTCTAACGTTTGAGCGTATATGGATAAAAGGTTTTTAACCATCTCTTTGTCCTGAATATTAAAACTGTTGAGTAGGTTATTAAATCTTTCTGTCCTATATTCCCGGCTGGTTCTTCCGTCAAAAAAAGCATTTTTTTCTGTCCGCGCCATTATCTCCTTATATGTTTCTCGCAATTGCTGTTCTTGCAAACCATATTTTTTAACAATATGCTGATACACTCCAGACATAGCTATCCCCGCACTATTCGAAAAATCATGCAATGTATTATCCATGTCTAAATATAAACTTTTAATAGGCATTTTGCACCTCTCTTATTTTCAATTCTCTTGGTTGGTTTAAATAGCAGAAAAATGAAAAATTATTATTTTTTAGCGAATATGCAAATTCTTATTCTTAAATTTTACAACATAATCATAATATTACAACACTTTTAGGGATTTTTAGTTTTGAAAGAACATTTTCCTCCTTTCTTTTTTGGTTTGTTAAAAGGTTAATCTCACTTGAAGTATAACGCCCCCCCCCCCATACTTGTCAAGCGAAAATGTGGAAAACAAAAAAGACGCAAAAAAAACGCTCCGCACCCCCGTTGGGTGCGGAGCGTCTGCGCTCAAAATTTTAAAAACTTCAAACCTCTTGACTTTTCCCCGCGTGCGTTTGACGGATTTTGGGTTTTTTGTTTATACTAAAAATACAGGCATGCAAAAAATTGCATTTTTGATATGGGCGCGGTTTTTTAAAATTCGGATGTCTTGACTTTTTCGCTGATTTTCTTTGATTTTTTTGGTTTTGTGTTATAATCAAAATATGGATAGCGGCTGTCATTTCATAAAATTTTAAGGTCTGTCATTCCAAAAAATTTTTTCCGCGGCGCGTTCCTACCCTGTCATTCCAAAAAATTTTTTGCTCGGCATTGGTTAATGCAAATTAAAATAAAATAATACTGTTTTAATAAGAACCAACAACGGCAAGATTAAAAAATTTATTTGGAATCCAGGGGTTGTTGCAATTCCTCCTGGATTCCAGATAAATTTTTTCAGCGGGTTTAATTAAGTTCTGTTAATTTTAGACTTTAATTCAAGTAAAAATGTTTGTTTAATGGCGATGGAAAAAATTTTCTGGAATGACGGAGGGAGAGGGAGGAGGCGTTAAAAAAACCCTCCCCCTAACCCCCTCCGCGGGAGGGGGGGCGAAAAAGGGAGGGGGCTAAAAAATAACCCTAATTTTATGGTAATTGAAAAAATTTTAAAGGAGGTCACTCCGGAGAGGGCGAAAAAAGAGATTGAGGCGATTAAAAATATTCAGGGGGTGTAATAAGACAAATTTTAAGTATAAATATATATTGTTTTATACCCCGCAACTAAAATTGCAACAAAAAAAGTTATTCTATTACACCCCCTGAACTGCCGGAGGAGTTGGGGAGGCGGGTGAGGGAGTATGAGAGGGTTGGGGAGAGGAATGGGTTTATATAAATTTAGTATGCAGTTTAATTGTTAAATTAAAAAACTGATCAAATTTTATATACCATAGGATCCAACAAGATACCAACTAATAATAAAGTAAAATAAAATAAATGGCATATATCCAAACAATTTATTAAATATTGATATTTCTCTATTGGCAGTCTTTTTAAACCCCCGATCTTTTTCTATTTTTTGAAACAATGAATAACTTACTAATAATATTATTGCAACAATAACAACAAGATAATTATTTCCCCAAGCATAGCCGTACTCAAAAGTTGGTAATAATATTCCTAAAATATCAGTACCCAGCAAGGCGGCAAAAGCCAAAAAAATAAAAATATAATAATAACCCTTCTCTTTTTGCTTTTTAAAAAAATAAACAGCCGAACCAATAAAAACCACAAGCAGAATCATGTGAATAATAAAATAATAATCATAATAGTTGCCTGTTATTTTTTCTAAAGATACTGCTGTAATTGTTCCGTCTAATGTTTTAGCGTTTCCCCAATTTGGCTTAGGATATATTATCTGAATTACAACAATAACAGCTTTATATAATAACATTGAAAGTAGAAAAAAACTTTTCGCGGGATTATTAGTTTGTTTCATAAAATATTTTCATTAAAAATAAACACTAACCTTATTTATATAAGTTGGTTTCTAAAAAAAGCCAGACGATTATATATTATAGCATATAATCGTCTGGTTTCAGCCGATGCTAAAAAGTATTTATAAACAATTTTTAGCCATCAACAAGATGAACATCCTTCCACCAAGAGAAAATACGAAACATTGCCCAGCGAGTTTCCACTAATACCCCATATAACCCATTTCCAAAATCCCACACTATCCAATTTTTTTCAATAGCGCATTTATCGCCAGAACCAATAAGAACATGCTGGCTATCTGTTCTTGCGCCATAAGCCTGAAAATATACAATCGGATGATAGCCACCACCAGAACCACCACTCCACCAAAAATAATGACCAGTCTGTCTGTATGTAGCTGCGAAAGAAATAGTGGCAAAAAAAAGTGCCACTACAACAACAAACGAAACAATAAATTTTTTCACGATAAATCTCCCTTCTTGCAAGAAGTTAAAAAGAACTTAAAAATAGAAAGATCAAACGAGACCCCCCAACACCCCCGACAAGCCCCATTGCTTATCTTTTTTGATCGTCCTCCTTTCTCTTGGGTTTATTAAGGTTTTATCTCAAGGGTAAATATAGCTCTCTCTCTCTCGTCAAGTGGAAGTGTGGAAAACAAAAAAACAGACATTGTTGTCTGTTTTTTTGTAGCGAACGCAAAAGGCATCCGACACCC
>JBDRHN010000118.1:0-17640 GCA_043816765.1 bacterium
AAAAGAAAAAAAAGAAATTAAAAATTTGCAATTAGATGCTTTAATGAGGCTGCCAGCAACAGCCTAAGGGACAACCAGTCCTAATTTGTCTGATTTTTATTAAATTGTCAAAGGGCTTATTAGACAGCCTGCGGAGCAAAAGTCTTGATAATAAATTTTTGTCGCAAGACATAAATTTAATATTCTAATTTTTGCTCCGGTCGGGATGACAGTGCCCGTGTGCGGGGAATTTTAAAAATAATTTTGTTAATGGGTTATGTAAAATTTACAGGAATGACAGAGAATTTTGACAATACAAAAATATAACAATATAATAATTTTATAGATAATAATAACAATATGTTCAAAGCGCTACTAAAAATTTGGCAAGGAGACAGTTTGTTGGGTTCAGCAATCAAAGCGGCTCAAAAAATGTTTCAAGAAAATAATAAACTGGTTGAAGATTCTCTTGATTCGTTTATGAATAATGAGAAATTTGATTTTGACGTTTATAAAGAAGACCAGAGAATCAATCATTTTGAAAAAGACATTCGCAAAAAAATATTGGAACATTTGACTATCAACCCAAAAGACGATGTTGCGGCTTCGCTGGTTTTGCTGGGAGTTATTCGGGATATTGAACGAATAGGGGATTATGCAAAGAATTATTTTGAGCTTTCTAAGATGTATAATAAAAAATTTGAAGGCGAATATGGCGATCGTTTAACGCGCGCTAAATCTGATTTTATAAAAAAATCTTATTTAACCCAAGAAATTCTTATTGAGGGAGACGCGGCAAAAGCCAAAAAATTAATTGATTGGTATTATCAAGATTTTGCTCCGAATTTGGTTGAATTAATAGAAGAAATTATGTCTAGCGGTTTGAGCGCGCAAGACGCGGCAACATTCACAATGCTCAGCATATATTTAAAAAGAAGCGCCGCGCACTTGGCAAATATCGCGTCAAGCGTTAGTAATCCTTTTCACAAGATTGGTTTTCGGATGAAAGATCATAAAGAAATAGAAATAAAGTCGTAGATAAAAATTTGACAAAGCAATTATTTGTGCATATTATAATAATATACAATTAAATTATGATTGATTTAACCAAATTAGAAGAGTTTGACTGGGATACGGGAAATATTCACAAAAATTGGATAAAACACGGAGTGGATAATAAAGAATGCGAGGAAATTTTTAACAATGAACCATTATTGATTTTGCCCGACAATATCCATTCTCAAGTTGAAGAAAGATATCATGCTTTGGGTAAAACCAACAATGGCCGTTTATTGTTTGCGGCTTTTACTTTTAGAAATAATAAGGTGCGGATAATATCCGCCCGTAAAATGAGCAATAAAGAAAAGAAAATATATGAACAAAAATGAACAAAAATTAAAAAAAATACCGAGATTTAAAAATGAGGATGAAGAAAGAGATTTTTGGGCAATACATGATTCTACCGATTATTTTGATTGGTCAAAGGCAATCGTCAACCCCAAATTCCCCAATCTTAAATTTTCATCCAAAAGCATTTCGTTGCGTTTGGTAAAGGTGCTGGACACCCCCGCTGGGTGTCCATCACCTAAGGCGTTGCGGCGGAACGTTGGGTGAATTTAGAATGGAACCGCTATGCAAGGACACAAGATACAATAACCAAAAAATAATCAATAATCAAACGTTTGGAACCCATTCGGCTACGTTCAGGGCAAGTTTTGGTTATTGAATATTGGTCCGTCAGCTGGCGGATGTATCTTGTGTCCTTGTATCTTTTAGAATATTATGCCAAAACCCCAAGAAAAATTTTACATATTAAAATGCGTTAAATGCGGGGCGGAGTTCAATGAAAATGAAACCGCCACTTCTTGTTTAAAGTGCGGAGAAGCGTTGGACGTAAAATACGACCTTGATTACATAAAACGAAGATTGAATTTTTACGCGCTAAAAAACTCTCCGCTTTCAGCTTTAAAATATTTAGCCTTTTATCCGATTTTGGATTTCAAAGGAATAGTTACGCTCAACGAAGGCGGAACGCCTCTGCATAAAGCAAAAAATATCGGCAAAAAGTTAGGGTTGAATAAATTATTTATCAAAGTGGAAGGAGCAAACCCGACTGGAGTTTTTAAAGATCGCGGTTCTTTGGTTGAATTAACAAAAGCAAAAGAGTTGAATGCAAAAGCAGTTTGTTGCGCGTCAACAGGAAATATGGCGGCATCAATTTCAGCCTACGCCGCCGCCGCAGGACTTCCTTGCTATGTTTTAATTCCGGAAGGAACACCCGTTGGAAAACTCGCGCAGACACTGTCTTATGGCGCGAGAGTAATTCAGGTGCGCGGAACTTACGCCGATTGTGTTCGCTTGTGCGCGGAGATGGCAAAAAAATATAATTTTTATTTGGCTGGCGATTACGTCTTTCGCGCTGAGGGGCAAAAGTCAATGGCATATGAAATAATTGAACAAAATTTTTGGAAAGCCCCTGATTTTGTAATCGTTCCGATCGGATGCGGGACAAACATTGCGGGAATATGGAAAGGGTTTAAAGAATTTCATCAGCTTGGTTTTATTGATAAATTGCCAAAAATGATAGGAGTTCAGCCGGAACTTGTTCCGACGATAGTAAAAGCATGGAAAGAAAAAAAGAAAAGATTTATAAAAGTGGACAAGCCGAGCAGTATAGCGAGCGCTGTTGGAATCGGCGTTCCACAGGACGATATTAAAGCGTTAAACGCTTTATACGAATCAAAAGGATACGCGGAAAGTTGCAGTGATGAAGAACTGCTTGAAGCGCAACAGTTTTTAGCTTCGGAAGAATCTCTTTTTGTTGAACCCTCAGCGGCAATTCCCGTAGCTGTTTTACCAAAATTATTAAAACAAAAAATTATAAATAAAGATTCGGTTGTAGTTTGCGTCGCCACAAGCACAGGATTAAAAGATCCCAAATCAGCGACAAAATTATTGTCCGACCCCCCGTCCATTGAACCGGAAATGTCGGAAGTTGATAATTATTTAAAACGCAAGATTTATCAGTTGAAAACAGGCGTAGTCAGAGATCGCGGAAATTTGATGTGGAAAAAAGTTCCAACCAAGCAGGAGATATCAAAAATAATCAAAAAAGAATTTAGTTTGGAACTGGAAAAAGATTTAATCAACGAAATTTACAAAACCGCGGTTGTTTTTGAAGAGAAAGGAAAAGATATAAACAAAGCGGAACTGCAAAGCATTATTGAAGACGCGCTAAATGAACTTTCGCTTAAAAATAAAATTTTGAAAGTGATAGATTTTAAAATTTATAATACCAAACACCAGCAAGCAAGCGCCGAAATTGTTATAGAATATGACAAAAAACGGTTGACAAATTCAGCCAAAGGCGTGGGGACAGTTGATGCGGTTCTTACCGCTTTGTGCAAAGCCATTGAAGACAAAGACAAGTTGATTGTAAAATTAGTTGATTACAACGTAGAGGTTGCCACAGGCGGAATCGGCGCCACAGTAAAAGTAACAATGGTTTTAGAAGATAAAAATAAAAATAAAATAGTAGCAACAGCAACATCCCCCGATGTAATCGTCGCATCCGTTGACGCTTTTGAGAAAGGATATAATATATTGTGGGGAAAATCCACGAAGTAGGAACACAATATTTTGTGTTCTCGTAAAGCAAGTTTCAAAGATACAAGATACAAGAAACAAGGATACAAACAAATCACAAATTCCAGTAATCAATAACCAAACGTTTGAAATTTGGAATTTGTATTTTGGAATTTGTTTGTATCTTGTTTCTTGTATCCTTGTATCTTTTGAGATAATAATTTTATAACTCTAGAAAATTGTTAATTTAATTTTATAAATAATAGATAAACTTATGACCCTTAGTGTTTTAGAAAAAGCTGGAAAAAAATTTCGTTCGGAAGGAATGAGCGACCGCGTGAAAAATATTATTATGTCGCCGATTAAAGAAATGATGGTGCTCGCGGCGGAAAAAGAAAATACCGTTTCGCTTGCGCAAGGAATACCTTCAATGGATACGCCGCAACACATTAAGGATGCGGCTTGCGCGGCAATTCAGGGTTCAGTGGCGGGAAAATATTGTCTTTTGTATGGAATTAAAGAGTTGCGCGAGGAGCTGGCAAAAAGATTAAGAGAACAAAGAAATGCCGACATTGAACCATTGAAAGAAATATGCATCACGGCAGGTGCGATGGAATCGCTTGCGGCAATCGCTTTGACAATAATAAATTCAAACGATGAGGTAATTTTGCTTTCGCCTGTTTATTCGCCGATGATTGAACACGTCCGCCTTTGCGGAGGAAAGCCGGTATTTATTGATTTAAAAGAAGAGGAAGGATGGGGGATAGATTTGGAAAAATTAGAAAAGGCAATCACGGAAAAAACAAAAGCGATAATTTTTTCAAACCCGATGAATCCGACTGGCGCTGTTTTGAGCGAAGAAGAGTTAAAACAAATTGCCGAGCTTGTGATAAAAAATAATATTTTTATTATTTCTGATGAAACTTATAACTTTTTAGTCTACGACGGTTTGCCTTATTTTAGCCTGCTTTCAATGCCGGAGCTAAAGAACAACTTAATCAGTATTGGAAGTTTTTCAAAAAATTATGCGATGACAGGATACCGTTGCGGCTATGTTGTCGCCGAAGAAGGAATTATAAATCAGATGGCAAAAATCCATGATGCGTTAGTCGTGTGCGGACCGGTTGTTTCCCAGTTCGCGGCGCTTGCGGCATTAAAAGGCCCGCAAGATTGCGCGAGAGAAATGAAAGAAGATATGCAGGCGAAAAGAGATTTGATGTGCGCAAGGCTTGATAAATTAAGTTCGGTTTTTAGTTATGCAAAACCAAAAGGAGCTTATTACATTATGGCAAAAATTTTAAAGCCGAATGTAGGGAACTCATTTGATTTTGCAATAGATCTATTAAATAACACAGGAGTAGTCACAGTCCCCGGCGGAGCGTTCGGCCCCTTGGGAGAAAAGTATTTGCGTTTTTCGTTTGGCGGAAGCAGAGAAGTTATCAATGAGGCGTTTGATAGGATGGAGAAGTATTTTGGAGTTTAATTTCTAAATTACAAATTATAATTTCTAATAAAATATTAAATTTCTAATGTCTAATTTTATGACATTGGAAATTTGATAATTAAAAATTTTTTGAAAATTGAAAATTAGAAATTGAAAATTAAAACTGTATGTTGTGGATTTTTCTAGCCATAATCGCGCATCTTTTTTGGGCGGTGGGAAATGTTGGCGATAAATATATACTGGGGAATAGAATAAAAGACCCTTATTTTTATTTGGTCTTTTCAGATATTATAAGTGTGGTTATTATTTTTTTAATTCCTTTTGTAAAGTTTTATGTTCCCGACGCGGAACTAATGTTTTTAATTGCATTAGCGGCGTTTATTGCGTTTATCGCGGGTTTCCCATACGTCAAGGCCATTCAGCTGGAAGAAGTTACTAGGATAAATATATGGTGGAACATGATACCGATTTTTACATTGTTTATCGGCTGGGTAACAATAGGTCAAAAATTGACAGGTATTCAAATTATCGCATTAATTATATTAATAAGCGGAGCTGTTGTCGGGTCGATTCATTTGAGCGGAAAAAAGATTAAACTTTCCAAAGCTGTTTGGTTGATGATGGCATCTTGTTTTCTTTATTCCGTTTACGCGATAATTTTTAGTTATGTTTCGCGAATTATTCCTTTTGCAGTTATTTTTATTTGGATGTATATTTTTGTGTCTTTTTATTCTTCAAGCACGCTTATCTCACGTAAATTTCGCGCCAGTTTTATTGGCAACATAAAACAATTAGATAAAAATATTATTGCGATTGTAGTTTCTTTGTCTCTCTTATATCTTGTCGCGACTTTTTTCAGCACATGGGCATTATCTTTGGGAATCGCCGCGCTCGTGTTCGCGATGGAAGGCTTTCAGGTGATTTTTGTTTTTTCAATAACTGCTTTAATTTCATTTTTCAATCCAAAAGTTTTAAAAGAAGATTTAAGTTTTAAAAATACATTATTAAAATTAATCGCTTTGGTCTGCATGGTCGCGGGCATTGCGATATTGGCGTTTAGTTAAAAAATAAAATATTTTCCACGGGTAGGTGCCAGCAATTGCTGGCACCTACCCGTGGAAATCTCAAAAATATGGAAACAACAAAAAAAATTTGGCTCAACGGAAATTTGATAGATTGGGATGATGCCAAAACACACATCTTAACACACGCCTTGCATTACGGCTCTGGAGTTTTTGAAGGGGTTCGTTTTTACGACACACCAAAAGGTCCTGCAGTATTCCGCTTGCAAGACCACACCAAAAGGCTTTTTTATTCTGCAAACGCCATTGGAATGGAACCCGCTTTTTCTGAAGATGAGATTAATCAGGCAACACTGGAAGTGGTAAGGGTAAATGAAATAAAATCAGGATATATTCGGCCGGTTTGTTATTATGGCTATGGAAAAATGGGGCTAAACCCAAAGGATGCCCCCATTGATGTTGCCATCGCTGTTTGGCCATGGGGAAAATATTTGGGCAAGGACGCGGTTGACGTTAAAACTTCAAAATATATTCGCATCCACCCAAAATCTACAGTCGCTGACGCCAAAATCTCGGGACATTATGTCAATTCTATTTTGGCAAGCATTGACGCAAAAAAAGCCGGTTTTGACGAGGCCATACTTTTGGACTGCAAAGGAAACGTCGCAGAGGGTCCTGGTGAAAATATTTTTTGGGTAAAAGATGGAAGGCTATTAACAGTCGCAAAGGGAAACATCCTGCCCGGCATCACGCGCGATTCTTTGATGACGATTGCAAGAGACGAGGGAATTGAAGTTGAAGAAACAACCATTACGCTTGATGAACTAAAAACAGCTGACGAAATATTTTTCTCCGGCACCGCGGCAGAAGTAACAGGCGTTGGAAAACTTGATGATACCGTAATTGGCGATGGCGGCATGGGAGAGATGACAAGAAAATTGCATGATATTTATATGGATGTTGTGAGCGGGGGAAGTGAGAAGTATTGGGGGTGGTTGAGTTGGGGGTAAGATTTTTTCCATATTGGATTCAACACCTACTCAAATATTTAACTATTGACATATACCATATATGATATATAATGAAACCGTAGAATATAAGGTAAAGTTTTATAATGACGCAAGTAGTGATTCTAGCCCTGTTTTAATTTACATTGATAAGTTAAGAAACAAAGAAAAGGCAAAAGTTTTAAAATATATTGATTTTTTAAGAGCCAATAAAGGAGTTTTAGACGAGCCGTATTCAAAACATATCAAAGGTAAAATCAGAGAATTGCGAGTTGATTTTTCTAAAAACAGACATAGAATTTTTTACTTTACATTTGTTGGCAAAAATATTATTTTACTTCACGCGTTTTTAAAGAAAACCCCTAAAACACCCGAATCTGAAATTAAGAAAGCGGAAGAAAATTATTTTAATGTTATAAATAATACCGATTTATATGAGCAAAACTAATAAAAAACAAAATAAAATTATAGATTTTCAGGAATATCTGGCTGAACAATTGAAAGATCCCAAAATAAAGAAACACTACGATGAATACGAAAAACAGCTGGAGGTTGCCTATAAGATTTTGCAGTTGCGAAAACAGGCGGGGATATCTCAATTTGAGCTTGCAAAAAAAATTGGCGCGAAACAAAGCAACATAGCGAGAATGGAAGCGGGCGAACAAAATTTTACCATCGCGACAGTTCAAAAAATCGCCGTCGCTTTGGATCGCAATCTTAAAATAGAGTTTGTGAAGTAGTAGAATCCGCTGGTTCGGAGTTGTGCCGCGCACACTCCGAACCGAAATTTGCACTTATATTAAAACCATAGCGGTTAGTGTAAATTACGGTTCGCAGTCCGCTGCGAGCGGAACTGCGAACCGGCACTATGATTTATTATATTTGACATCTTGTCGTTTATAAGCTACAATACAATATGCTGATAAAATCAATCCCAAAAACGCTCGAAATATACCAAAACACAAACGGCAAAGAGCCGATTATAGAATGGCTGGAATCAATTAAAGATATTACCACCAAAGCCAGAATTAAAAATAGATTGCGCCGAATGGAGCTTGGTATTTTAGGAGATTATAAAAATATCAGTAGCGGACTTTTTGAATTAAGATTAAAATTCGGTTCAGGTTATAGAGTGTATTTTGGAGAGATTGATAATAAAATTATTCTACTCTTATGTGGCGGAGATAAAAGTTCGCAGACCAAAGACATTAAAAAAGCAAAAGAATATTGGCAAGAATACAAAAACAATAATTAAATTTTAAACAATATGCCCAAGACAAGAAAATTTAATGATTATTTAATAAAGTCGCTTAAAGACCCAAAAGAAGCAAGCGCGTATCTTAATGTTGCTCTAGAAGAATATAAAAAAGATAATGATGCCGAAGCGTTTTTATTGGCGTTGCGAGACGTGGCGGAAGCGCGAGGCGGGATTAGTAAGTTAGCGCAAAAAACAAAACTTAACCGCCAAAATTTATATCGCGCGTTATCGGGAAAAGGAAATCCGCAACTAATTACTTTGGGAAATATTTTGAACGGACTTGGTTTTCATTTTTCTATTCATGCAAATTAGCATTTCAAAATATGCCCGAACTCCCCGAAGTTCAAACCATCGCGGACGGCTTGAACAAAAAAACTAAAAACGCGATTATCACTGACGTGTTTTGCGATTGGAAAAAAATGATACAGAAACCGAAATCGTGGCAAGAGTTTAGAAAAAGAATAGTCGGCGAAAAAATTCAAAATGTGGAAAGAAAAGGAAAGTTCGTAGTTTTTGTTTTATCAAATTCATACCTTGTCGTCCACCTTCGCATGACAGGACATTTTATTATCATTGACGAAAAAAAGAAAAAAGACAAAAACGACCCAATGCACGAAAAAGTAAATCAGTACATCCACTTTGTTTTAAAACTCAAAGACGGACGCGTTGCTGCGCTTTCTGATTTAAGAAAATTTGGCAAGATTTCATTAATCAAAAAAGATGAATTTCAAAAAGATATTGCAATGAATAAAATAGGAACAGACCCGATGGCGCCCGAATTTACATTTCAAAAATTTTTGGAAATTTTAAAAAATAAAAAAGGAAACATAAAACAGATTTTATTAGATCAAAGCTTGATAGCAGGAATCGGAAACATTTATTCTTCCGAGATTTTATGGGAAGCAAAAATAAACCCATTGCGGAAAGTTGACAGCCTAAACAAAAAAGAACTGGAGCAGATTTTTAAAGCAATAAAAAAAGTTTTACAGATAGCCGTTGAAAACAGGGGAGACAGCGAGTCCGATTACAGAGACATAGATGGCAAGCAAGGAAATTACCAAAATATCCAAAAAGTTTACCAAAAAGATAGCGAAAAATGCCCGCGAAAAGACGGAGGAATTATCAAAAGAGTGAAAATCGGACAGCGAAGCGGATTCTATTGCCCGGTTTGCCAGAAGTAGGGTAGGGTAGGGTAGGGTTTGACACACAACTATAATTTTGTTATTATTTTAATATATGAATTTTAAAAATTACAAAATTAAATTCTGTTTAGTTGCGTTTTTTTTATCAGTTTTTTGTATTTTTCCGCAAATAGTTTTAGCCGCGCAAAACGAACAAGCGGTAATTACTATTACTTTGGAAGATATTTATCAAGAGATGAGGGATATTAGAAAAGAGATGGCAACTAAAGAGGATTTAGCAAAAACAGAACAGAATCTTCAGGCGCAGATCAATAATGTTCGTCAGGATGTTGCAAGTGTTCGTCAGGATATTACAGCGATTTGGCAAACCATGATTGGTTTTATTATCGCTTTGGTTGTGACGCTTTTAAGCATTAAATATTTTGTTTTTCAAGCTGATACTGAAAAAACGAAAAATTCTCTTTTGCAGAGCAACGAGTTTAAAATGCAAATCAAAGATTATATTAAAGATATAATTAACAGCGCAAAAAGGATTTTATAATTTATGAATTACTCAAAAGAATTAATTTCAAACAATATATTAACTAGCCAAATTTTATCTTTGGGATTGTTGTTGTCGTTCGCGCTTATTTTGGTATTGGTCGTAATTTTTAAAGGCTAGTTATATTAATTTCAATTTTAAAAAATATAACTAGCCGTTCAAATCCAAAGGCTAGTTTTTTAAATAAAATAATAGTATCTAGTATTTTATTAAAATAATTTTTTCTAGAATACAAAATACAAGATACTAAATACTAAATACTCTAAAATATGAAAAGCGATAAATTAAAAAAAGGAATAGAGACATTACCTCACAGAGCGTTATTAAAATCCGCCGGACTCACAGACGAAGATTTTACAAAGCCGTTTATCGGAGTGGCGGACGCGTATAATGATTTAATACCCGGACATGTTCATTTACGTGAATTGGCGCAAGAAGTAAAACGAGGGATAAGAGATGCCGGCGGCGTGCCGCTTGAATGGGGAGTGCCGGGAATTTGCGATGGCGTTGCAATGCACGTTGAAATGAGACTAAGCCTTCCATCGCGCGAACATATCGCCGACAACATTGAACTTATGATGCTTTCCCACAGTCTAGACGGCTGGGTTGGCGTAACAAATTGCGATAAAATCACCCCGGGAATGCTGATGGCGTCCGGACGGCTTGATTTGCCAAACATTGTTTTGACAGGCGGACCGATGAAAGCAAACAGGGTGGGCGACGACAGATTAGACCCGATTAGAAATTTTGGAATCGTCGGAGAGGTCAAAGCGGGAAAAATGACCGAAGAAGAAGCGGAACAGTTTGCAAAATGCACAGTTTGCGGAGCAGGCTCATGTTGCGGACTCTATACCGCAAACACAATGGCTTGCGTAACTGAAACGCTCGGAATGTCGCTCTCACATTGCGCGGCGACACTCGCCATTTCACCGGAAAAAAGAAATCAGGCTTATGAAACAGGAAAAAAAATCGTTGAACTTGTAAAACAAAATATAAAACCAAGTGAGATAATGACAAAAGAAGCGTTTGAAAACGCTGTGCGAGTTGATATGGCGCTGGGAGGATCAACAAATACCACATTGCATATTCCAGCAATCGCCAAAGAACTGGGGATTGAAATCCCATTGCAAATGTTTGACGACATCTCACGCGAAACACCAAACATTTGTCATTTCAAACCATCCGGAAAATACGCAATCGAAGAGCTTGAAGAAGCGGGAGGAATCCCTGCTGTGTTGAAAAGATTAATGACAATGATTAACGACGGGAAAACTGTAAACGGAAAAACGATTTTTGAAATAGCCGACGAAGCAGAAATTATAAACAACGAAATAATCAGACCGATTGATAATCCATATTACAAAGAGGGTGGAATAGCTGTTTTGAGCGGAAACATTGCAAACAGTTCCGTGATAAAACAGACCGCCGTTGGAGAAGATATGATGGAGCACGCAGGCCCGGCAAAAGTTTTTTCAAGCGAAGACGATTTGCTCAAAGCGATTGAAGATAAAAAAATAGAAGAAGGTGATGTAATTGTATTGAATTTCTTGGGCCAGGCCGGCGCGCCCGGAATGCCGGAGATGTTGACCCCGACAGACGCGATAAAAGGCGCGGGATTTAAAAAAGTTGCATTGATAACAGACGGAAGATTTTCCGGCGGAACAAGCGGACCGTGCATCGGACATATTGAGCCGGAAGCGTACGTTGGAGGAAACATTGCAGTTATCAAAGACGGTGATATTATTAAAATAAGCATCCTGAACAGAAGTTTAAATGTCAGATTAAGCGATGAAGAGATTAAGGCGCGAAAGAAAGATATTAAAATTCCGGAAAGACAGATGAGTCCGATGATGAGAAGATATAGGCGGGATGTGGTTGAGAAAAATAGTTAATTAGATAAATTGTGCGGGTAGATGCCAGCAATTGCTGGCATCTACCCGCACAATACTAAGAATATGACTCAAGACTTTGAAAAAATTATCCAAGCCGCCCAAAGCGGCGGAGAAATTTTAAAAAAATATTTCGGAGAAGAATTAAAAATTGAGCAGAAAACCACTGCCGCCGATTTTAGAACCAAGGTTGACAAGGAGTCGGAAGAAACGATTTTAAATATTCTTTCAAAATATTTTCCAGATTATAATATTTTTGCCGAAGAGAGCGGAAAAAAAGACAACGGTTCAGAATATACTTTTGTAATAGACCCGCTGGATGGAACAAACAATTTTGTTTTGGGGATTCCTTATTTTTCCGTTACTATCGCTTTGTTAAAAAACGACGAAACCATTTTTGCGGTAATTCATAATCCGATAACCGGCCAAACGTGTTGGGCGGAAAAAGGCAAAGGGGCTTTTTTACAGGGCAAAAAAATCAAAGTTGGCGTAGAGAAAAATATTACAAAATCCTCCGTTGTGTATTCCTGCAGTTATGCTTTGAGCAATTCAGAACAGACCGGAAATATTATCAAAAATTTAAAATGCGTAAAAAAGGTAAAACGAGTTTTGACAAACTGGTGTCCGACGTTTGATTATTGCCTTTTGGCTTTCGGAAAGATAGAGTCTATCATTAATGACGACAATGAAATTTACGATTACATTGCGGGAAAACTGATCGCAAAAGAGGCTGGGGCGGTTGTTACTGATTTTAAAGGGCGAGAGCAAAAAGATAAAGATAGCGTATTTGTTGCGAGCAATAATGAGGTGATACACAAGGAAGTTTTGGAGATAGTTAGGGTTTGATATGTGTGATCCGCGGGTAGATGCCAGCAATTGCTGGCATCTACCCGCGGATCACAATTTTCCTAAATATTAAATAGACAATAAAATCCAATGTCCAATTTAAAAAAGTTTAACAGTGAAAATCATATTCATTTTGTTACTTTTAAAACTTTTGGCAGAATGGAAGTTAAAGACGGTCAAAAATATTATGAAGGTTATCCATATTTTAAAGACGAAAAATGTTGTTCAATTCTAGTTGAAGAGTTTAATTTTTACAGAGAGAAGCTGGGATTTAAAATTTTCGGATATGTGATAATGCCAAATCATGTTCACATGCTAATTTGGTGGGACATCGGAGAAAAGCCGGAGTTGACGATTGGGAAAATTATGCGGGGGATAAAGGGATATTCTGCAAAAAAGATTATTGCTTACTGCAAACAGACGGGTAGATGCCAGCAATTGCTGGCATCTACCCGTCGTGGCGATCCAAATAGATTGCATTACAGAAATTTGCAATATAAAATTTGGCAAAAAGATTCCTATGATTTCAATATTTTCACTTTAGAAAAATATCAAGAAAAATTAAATTATATACACAACAACCCCGTTCGCGCAAATCTTGTTAAAAACCCGCAAGATTATAAATGGTCAAGTTATCGCAGTTTATATTTAAAAGATTATTCAGTTTTAAAAATTGATCAAATTCAGATTTAACCTTACATAAAAATATGACAAAATTATACCCAATTTTATTTATAATTTTTATTTTTATAGTTTTATTTTTAGTTGATTCGTTTGTATTGTATTTTTCGTTTAATTTGGGACGCAAGGCTAAAAAAATAAAATACAGAACCGCATTAAAATCAACACTTGCAATATCTGCTTTATATGTAATAGTTTTATTTATTTGTTATTTATTTAAAGTTGATATTTATAATCTATTATAATCATTATGCAAAACAACAACCAATCAACAATTTGCATTTTCGGAGACAGCATCACTTACGGCGCATGGGATTTGGAAAAAGGCGGATGGGTCAACAGACTCAGACTATATCTTGATAATAATAAATTTTATACAGAAGTTTATAATTTGGGAATTTCCGGCGATACCACAAGCGATTTATTAAAAAGATTTGATGTTGAACTTGAGACGCGCAAGCCCGGTAAAATTATTTTTTCAATAGGAAACAATGATTCTGTATTTTTAGATAAAGAAAAATGCCAAATGACTTCAATAGAAAAATTTGAAGAAAATATTAAAACCCTAATTTTAAAATCAAAAAAACAAACACCCGACATAGTTTTTACAGGTCTAACACCGGTTGATGAAGATAAAACCAGCCCCATACCATGGGCAACCGATAAAACTTACAAAAATCAATACATCAAAATTTACAACGACAAAATACAAGAAATTTGCGACAAAGAAAAAGTTAAATTTATTGATTTGTATAACAATTTTATAAAATTAAAAAATTATAAAGAACTTCTGTCAGACGGTCTGCACCCAAATTCAGATGGACATCAACTAATATTTGAAATAATAAAACAAAATATATTTTAAAAATTTATGAACCAAGCAAGTTTTCAAAATAGTGTACACAAACACGGTTGCCAAACCTTGACAGCTGGTTTTGGATTTGATACAATTAAAATATCTAAAACCGCCCACTCTGACTCCCGAAAGGGAGCACAGTGGGTACTTTTTTTATAAAAAATTTATGAACAAAAAACGTGTTGCAATATTTGTTGACGGTGGTAATTTTTATTTTAAATTAAAATCTTTAGAGATTGAAAATCTTGCTCGTTTTAATTATCGTCAATTATCAGAGTGGTTGGCAAGAGATAGAGAAATTGTTTATTGCGGTTATTATGTTGGTGTTGTTCGAGCAAAATGGACTGATGAGAAAGGTCAAAAATTAAGACAAGGGCAAATAAAATTGTTTAATTTTTTACACTCCAAATCGCAGAGATTTATTATTCGCAAAGGATACTTAATGAAAAACGACGGCGTGTATCACGAAAAAGGAGTAGACGTTCAACTAGCTGTTGATTTATTAGTTGGCGCTTATGAAGATACTTACGACACAGCCATTGTTATTTCATCAGACACCGATTTAATGCCTGCAATGGAAAAAGTTAAAAAATTGGGCAAAGGAGTAGAATATATCGGATTTGCTCATCAACCGACCATTGCTCTGCAAACAGTTTCAACCTTGTCCCGTTTACTCATCAAAGAAGAATTAGAACCATTTGCTTTTGATAATATTTAACTTTTATGCAATTAACAGGATCACAAATAGTTTGCGAAAGTTTGCTCAAAGAAGGGATTGAACTGTTTTTTGGATATCCCGGCGGCGTTGTGTTGCCTTTTTATGATTGTTTGCCAAAATACCCTCAACTAAAACACATACTCACTCGCCACGAACAGGGAGCCGCAATGGCGGCGGAAGGTTACGCGAGAATGACAGGCAAAGTCGGAGTCTGTCTTGCCACATCAGGACCCGGCGCGACAAATTTAGTAACAGGAATAGCGAACGCATATCTTGATTCAATCCCAATGGTCGCGTTGACCGGACAGGTTGCGACATCTGTTTTGGGCACTGACGCTTTTCAAGAGGTTGACATCACAGGCATTACGCAACCAATCACAAAACACAATTATTTAGTCACAGACGTAAAAGATTTGGCGCAAATTATTAAAGAGGGTTTTCACATCGCGAGAACCGGAAGACCCGGACCTGTTTTGATAGATATTCCCGTTGATGTTTTTAAGGGTGAAACAGAATATAAATACCCCGACAAGGTTGAATTAGTCGGCTTTAAACCAAAAACCAAAGGCAACCCGAAACAGATCAAAGAAATATCGAGCTATATCAAAAACGCCAAAAAGCCGGTGATAATCGCGGGGCATGGAGTTCATATTGCTAAAGCTTGGAATGAACTGAAAGAATTTGCCGAAAAGACAAATATTCCTGTTGTAAATACCTTGCTTGGGTTGAGCAACTTTTCGCAAAACAGTCCGCTTTATTGCGGTATGCTTGGAATGCATGGAACCGCCGTTGCCAACCTTGTTGTTCATCACAGCGACTTAGTCATTGCGATCGGAATCCGTTTTGATGATAGAATCACAGGAAAACTTGAAGATTTTTCAAAGAACACAAAATTTATTCACATTGATATTGACCCCGCTGAAATAGGTAAAAACGTCGCAATAAACTTACCGATAGTCGGAGACGTTAAAGAAGTATTAACAGATGTTAATATAAGTATTGATTTTGAAACTAACAACGATGAATGGGTAGAGCAGGTTGGTAAATGGAAAGAAGAATACCCGATGGATAAATTCGCGGCTCTGCAAATTGACCAACACAAAGATTTGTATTGCAAAAGTTGTAATCAAGGCAAAGACCAAAAGCAACCTTGTTTGCGCAAAATGTTCGCGACCCAAGTTGTAAAACTATTATCCGACATGACAAAAGGTGAGGCGATTATAGCGTCCGATGTCGGACAAAACCAAATGTGGGTAGCGCAATATTATCAATTCAACAAACAAAACAGCCTGCTTTCCTCAGGCGGATTGGGGACAATGGGTTATGGATTACCCGCCGCGATGGGGGCAAAAGTCGCTTTGCCAAACGAAGAGGTTTGGGCGGTTGTCGGTGATGGAGGATTTCAGATGAATATACAAGAATTGGGAACGTTGGTTGCTTATGGAATAAATGTAAAAATCGCGATATTAAATAACTCATACCTTGGAATGGTGCGTCAATGGCAGGATATGTTTTATGATAAAAATTTTGTTGATGTATATTTGCAAAATCCCGACTTTGTTAAAGTCGCGGAAGGTTACGGCATAAAAGCGTTTAGAGCATGCAATGAGCAAGAGGCAAAAGAGGCGATTGAAAAAGCAAGAGAAGAAAAAGGACCTGTTTTGGTTGAATTCATGGTAAACCCCGTAAAAAATATTTTTCCAATGGTTCCTGTCGGAACGTCGTTGAAAGATCAGATGCTTGGTGTTGCATTTTAAGGTTTCTAAATTAATTTATAAAAATACAATTCATCAACCGATAGATAAAACAAAAATAATAGCAAAAAATGTCAAAGCCCAAATTATTTCAAATTATTTCAAACAAAATCCAAATGACTAAATGTTTAAAATTTGTCATTTAGTCATTTGGATTTTGTTTGAAATTTGAACTTTGGATTTTGAAATAATTTTTAAATTTTTATAACATACTATATGCCAACACACAAAAAATCCCTCCACACCCTCGTCTCCCTTGTTGAAGACACTCCGGGCGTCCTGTCGCGCATAGTAAACTTGTTTCGTAAAAGAGGATACAACATAGAAAGCCTGAGCGTCGGGCACTCCGAAACAAAAGGAATCTCGCGAATGACCTTTGTGGTGAACGAATCCGATACAAACGTTGAGCAGGTGATAAAGCAGATGTATAAAATCATCAATGTCTTGAAAGTTAGCAACATCACGTTTGATGATGCCGTGGAACATGAATTATGTTTGATAAAAGTGGCTGTTAATAAAGAAACTAGACAAGACCTGTTGAATGTTTTACAGTTATTTAGCGCGAAAACCGTTGATATTAAAGTAAACAGTGTTATAGCGGAAATAGTTGATACAACACAGAGAATTGATGATTTTGTTGAAGTAATGAGAAAGTTTGGAATTAAAGAATTGACACGGACGGGGAAAGTGGCGATGAATAGAGGACAGGATGAGATAAAAGTTAAGTCGAAAGTCTAAAGTCTGTAAAGTCAAAAGTCATTATTGTAGGGGCGTATTGGTTAATAATCAAATGAAAGGAGAGACTCGATATTTTACCTTTGTTCCTTAAATTGGTAGACTAATAAGATATTTATTATTAATCTATCAATCACATGAACAAAGAAAAATTAATCAAGTTGAGAAAAAAAGTTAATGAAA
>JBDRHN010000119.1:0-4689 GCA_043816765.1 bacterium
AAAAGAAAAAAAAGAAATTAAAAATTTGCAATTAGATGCTTTAATGAGGCTGCCAGCAACAGCCTAAGGGACAACCAGTCCTAATTTGTCTGATTTTTATTAAATTGTCAAAGGGCTTATTAGACAGCCTGCGGAGCAAAAATTAAAAAATATTTTCATAGTTGGATTTTTGTAATAGTTATTTTTGCCGGATTATATTTTTTAGTAGAAACAAGTAGGTTTTTAGGTATTTTGGGGGTAGAAAGAGAGGGCACGATAAAATACGATGATTGCCGTGAAATAATAGAAATAAAAGATGACTCAATATTAAAATTTTTTAAAGATTTTACTTGTAGTTATAGTAAAACCAAAACCGGAAAAATTATGAGTGGCAATTGTGTAAATATAAAAACTACTTCTGAAAATCAATGTTTAAGAGCTTATATTTACTACGTAGAACCAGAAATAAAATGCCCCGATGAGGTAAATGGATATTTAGGGTATGACGGGGAATGTCATTGTAATACCGGCTATTCATTTATTGAGAATACTAAAAAATGCGAATCGTTCTTTTCGCTCACCCCAAAAGGGATTCCTCCGCTCCGTTGAAAAAATTAAAATATAATTTATCGCCTTGCTCAAAATTATATTTTAATTTTTTCAACTCCGGTCGGAATGACATTTCCCCACTACAAATTATAAACAACTTATAACTTAACTTAACTTAACTCATCTCATGCAATACATCCTAAACGGCACCCTAATTCCCGAAAAAGAGGCGGTTGTCCCCATTTCAGACAAAGCCTATTTTTTTGACTTTGCGATTTATGAATCTTTAAAAATTATTAAAGGCAAAGTTTTTTTCGCCGAGTATCATATTGACAGGCTTTTTGAATCCGCCGAAATTATAGATCTGCGCCATAGTTATACAAAAGAAAATGTTTTAAATTGGCTGAATTTATTAATCTCAAAAAACAATCTTGACGACGCATTTTTAAAAATCGTTTTAATCGGCGATCCTGATGAAAATAAAAATCCGCAGTTGTATATTCTTCCTCTCACAGGCGTAACATATTATTCAAAACAATTTTACAGCAAAGGAGTAAAAGTTATAACTTACATTGGCGAGCGCAGATTTCCGAAAGCCAAAACAAAAGATTTGTTGCTTAGCTTTTTGGCTTTGCGGGAAGCAAAACGCAATGGCGCGATTGAAGCTCTGATGATTGACAGCGACGGCAATATAAGAGAAGGAACAAAAAGCAATTTCATCGCGATTAAAGGCGATATGTTGATAATACCCCCAAAAGAAAAAGTCCTAGAAGGCATTACAAAAAAGATGATAATCAAATCTTGTGAGAAAGATTTTAAAATAAAAGAAGAGGACATCCCGCTTTCTAAAATAAAAGACTATGATGAATTTTTTATCTCCAGCACTCTTTTTAATGTTTTGCCGGTGAATCAAATTGATGACATAAAATTTGTAACAGACTTTGTTAAGACAAAAAAGATTCAAAAATTATTTCGAGATTATTATAGAAAAAAAGTTTTACTGTCTTGACAGGGGCGACATCTTGTTGCTTTTTAGTAAAATGGGCCTTTTGGGGCTTATTTTGCGCTATGGCCAATAGTTCATTTGGGTATCATCTTGCGTTTGGAGAATACTAAACTTTGACTTTGAAGTGCAATTTGATATACTAAAATTAACATTTTAACCTATAATTTTAACTTGAAATATATGAACACTTACGGAAAACTTTTTCGCCTTACGACATGGGGCGAATCGCACGGGTCGGCAATCGGCTGTGTTGTTGACGGCTGTCCGTCAAAAATTAAATTAAGCGAGCAAGATATACAAAAAGATTTGGACAAGCGAAAGCCTGGGCAAAGCAGTGTTACGACATTAAGAAAAGAATCGGACAAAGTCCATATTATGTCTGGCGTATTTGAGGGAAAAACAACCGGCACTCCCATTTCTTTGGTTATTTATAACGAGGATCAACGTTCAAAAAATTACGACAATATAAAAAATGTTTTCCGTCCCGGGCATGCTGATTACACTTTTCAAGAAAAATACGGCATTCGCGATTATCGCGGAGGCGGACGTTCCAGCGGGCGTGAAACCGCGGCGCGCGTCGCGGCGGGGGCGATTGCTAAAAAGATTTTGGAACCGACAAAGATGAAGTTTATTGCTTACAGTAAGCAGATTGGGGGAATTATTGCGCAGAAAATTGATTTTAAAGAGATTGAGAAAAATGCGGTTCGTTGTCCGGACGCGCAAGTAGCGAAAAAGATGATTAAATTGGTTGAAGGTGTTAAACGCGAAAACGACTCTATCGGCGGGATTATTGAGCTTGTTATTCAAAATGTTCCGGCTGGTTTGGGTGAGCCTATTTTTAATAAACTGAACGCTGAGCTTTCAAAAGCTTTAATGAGTATCGGAGCGGTCAAAGGGATAGAATTTGGCGCCGGCTTTGATGTTGCGGCAAAAAAAGGTTCGGAAAATAATGATCAAATAATGATTGCTAAAAATAAAGTAAAGTTTAAAACTAATAATGCCGGCGGGATTTTGGGGGGGATTTCAAACGGCGAGGATATTGTTGTGCGGCTGGCGATTAAGCCGACTTCTTCAATTGGAAAAAAACAAAAGACGGTTAGCTTGGGCGGGAAAGAAACTTCAATAGAGATTGAGGGCAGGCATGATCCTTGTCTTTGTCCGAGAATTGTTCCTGTTGTTGAGGCGATGGCGGCGATTGTGATGGCGAATTTTTATTTGATGAATAAAGTTTATTGATATGGGATTTGAAAAAGAGAAAAAATTGCCTCAAAATATTTCTAGCGCAGAACGAGAAAAGCAAAAACCAAACATTTATTATTTAGGAGAGGAAGAGAATTTGCAGTGTCATGTTAAATATGAAATGTTGTCGGATTGCATAAAAAAAATAGGGAAGCAAAACGTAAAGGTAATTGATTATGGCGCTGGCAATGGCCGGTTAACTAATATCTTGTCAACATTAACCGACTGCTCAGAAGAATTGCAAAATGTCAAAATGGAAGTAATCGGATATGAACCCGACGCAGAAATGGTGAGGAAATCAATTGAGAGAAGTAAAAAAAATGACTTTAGTTGCGCGCGCCATACAAGCGAAAAGCCTGACGAAGAAGCTGATGTTGTTTTATGCCATTTTAGTTTGCACCACATGGAGGATGGCATGGAAAAAATACTGGAAGAAGAAATAAGAAAAAAGATAAATCCTGAATATATAATTATTGGCGAATTTGATTATAAAGGAAATAATATTACAATTCAAGAGTTTAAAAAATTATTTTTATCAACGGAAAGCGGCAAAGAAGAGTTGGGGAGGTACAAAGAATATGGGAGTGAACAGGGATTACAAAAGTGCTATGAAGAACATATGAAAATTGGCTTGCAGGATTGCGTGAACGTTCTTGAAAAAATTGGATATAAGGTTGAAGGTGTTGCCATAGGCAACACAGGAGATCCAACTCAGATGATGAAATTTATTATTAAAGCCAAAAGAGTTGAGCTGGATAAAATTGAATACAAATCATAATTTAGTATGAAAAAACCAAACTCTATCATTTTATTTAATCAAAAACAGATTCGCCGCGCTTGGGATGAAGAAAAAGAACTTTGGTATTTTTCTATTATTGATGTTATTGAAATATTGACTGATTCTACTATACCAAAAAGGTATTGGAGCGATTTAAAAAATAAGTTAAAAAATGAGGGAAGTAAGGTGTACGAAAAAATCGTACAACTGAAATTTGAGGCTTCTGACGGAAAATATTATGCCACAGATTGCTTTTCAGTAGAAGATTTATTTCGTGTAATTCAATCAATCCCGTCCCCCAAAGCCGAGCCTTTCAAGCTTTGGCTTGCAAAAATTGGTTATGAAAGAATAGAAGAAACCGAAGATCCGGAACTTGCGTTTGACCGAGCAATGAAAACCTATTTGCAAAAAGGATATTCCAAAGAATGGATAAATCAACGATTAAAAAGCATTGAGGTTAGAAAAGAACTAACAGATGAATGGCAGACAAGGGGGATGAAAGAGGGGTTGGAATACGCGATATTAACAGATGAAATTACAAAAGCATGGTCGGGACATAAAGTAAAAAATTATAAAAAATTAAAAGATTTGAAAAAGGAAAATTTGCGAGACAACATGACTAATCTTGAGCTTGTCTTGAATATGCTGGCAGA
Organism: bacterium; assembly: GCA_043816765.1. Classification (GTDB taxonomy): domain Bacteria; phylum Patescibacteriota; class Patescibacteriia; order JBDRHN01; family JBDRHN01; genus JBDRHN01. Next base: position 4,205 of record JBDRHN010000119.1, read on the forward strand.
AGCGTCAACCGCGGAAATATCAAAAAAACAAAAACCGAAAGGATTGGAGGAAAATAAAACAGCGGCTCAAAGGGGCGGTTTTGCGCTAAAAAGGCAAGGATGGAAATAGAAAAACAGACCGGTGAAAATGTTGTAAATTCAAAAAACGCCAAACATTTGGGGACAAAAAAAGCGAACCTTTTATAGCGGTAGTATTCTAAATTCTACCTCAATTACCGCGCGTTTAAAACAAATAACGGGGATTATTTCGTCCCCGCGCCGCAGTCCCCGCGGGGAGACTGCGGCGGAGCGTTGGGTGAATTTAGAATCTTACCACTATATCAAGAGGAAAATAATTAAAAATATTATGACAACTAAAAACCCAAAAACAATCGGCATCATCGGCGGGACTGGCGCTATGGGAAAATGGTTTGCTAAATTTTTTAAAGAGCAAGGTTATAATGTTTTGATTTCTGACGTGAAAACAAAATTGACCAACAAAGAAC
>JBDRHN010000120.1:0-18227 GCA_043816765.1 bacterium
CGTGACGAAATTTTCAGATTTTGAGGCAAATTTTTCAAACAATTTTTGAGGTTTAGCCCAAGCTAAGCTGAAAAAATTTTTGGAAAATTTGACCAAAATATGAAAATTGCAGTAGGAACTAATTACGCGACAAGTCTAATACAAATTTTATGAAAAAAAACATACACCCAAAATATTATGAAGACAGCAAAGTTGTTTGCGCTTGCGGAAACAACTTTGCAACAGGATCAACGTTAAAAGAAATACACACCGAAGTTTGCGGAAATTGCCATCCATTTTATACAGGCAAACAAAAACTTATGGACACCGCGCAAAGAGTGGAAAAATTCCAAGCTAAAATCGCCAAACAGCAAACGTTAACCCACCTTAAAGGCAAAAAAATAAAAAGAGCCGCCAAATCCGCTTTAAAAGAAGCAAAACAAAAAGGTGAAAAATAGCTAAACAACTTTAAATAAAACGCCCGCTTTAATGGTGGGTTTTTATTTATTTTAAGAGCTAATTAATCGCACAACCACAAACTATCCGAAAAAACAGGTTCGTAGGAGCTAAGCTCCCAAGCTTGGGAGCTTAGCTCCTACGAACCGTTCAGTGTTGAAATTCCTAATATAGTGAATTAAGTGCTAAAAAATAAAAAACATCTAATAAAAATGATAAACGAAATAGCAACAATCAAAGAAAAAATAGACGAGCTTGAACTCCAGCTGCAACTGCCGGAGATTGTTAGTGATCAACAAAAATTAAAAAAAATCTCTATTGAATACAACGATGCAAAAGAAATTTTAGAAAAATATGAAAAACTTGAAAAAGTGAAAAAAGATCTAAAAATAGCAGAAGAATCTTTAAAAGAATATTCAGACGATAAAGAATTGAGAGAGTTAGCGCAAGAAGAGATTGAAGAATTAAATAAAAAACAAAAAGAAATAACCGAAGAGATAGAGCTTAAGCTCAACCCTCCCGACCCAATAGATAAAAAAGATGTCATTGTAGAAATTCGCGCCGGCGCAGGCGGGGATGAATCAGCGCTTTTTGCCGCCGAACTGTTCCGCCTATACAGCCGCTATGCCGAAAAAATGGGATGGCAAACTTCTATAATTTCACAAAATACGACAGAAATAGGCGGTTTTAAAGAAATAATATTTGAAATAACAGGACACAATGTTTATGGATTTTTAAAATACGAAATGGGAGTCCATCGCGTCCAACGAGTCCCTGAAACCGAAAAACAAGGACGAGTTCATACCTCAACCGTAACTGTGGCAGTGCTTCCCCAAGTAGAAGAGGAAGATTTAAAAATAGATCCAAACGATCTAAAAATTGACGTATTTCGTTCTAGCGGATGCGGCGGACAAAGTGTAAATACAACCGATTCGGCAGTTCGCATCACCCACCTGCCAACGAATACAGTAGTAACCTGCCAAGATGAAAAATCGCAACATAAAAATAAAGACAAAGCTTTAAAAGTCCTGCGCTCAAGGATTATGGCGGAAAAGCAAGAAAAAAAACAAATGGAACTGAGCGAAAAACGCCGCTCCCAAATCGGCACCGGCGACCGAAGCGAAAAAATTCGCACCTACAACTTCCCCCAAGACCGCATCACCGACCACCGCATAAAACACAGCTGGCACAATATTGATTTGATTATGGAAGGAAATTTAGGTGTGATGATTGATTTTTTGAAAGAAAAAGAGAAAGGTTTAAGTAATCAGTAACAAGTAAACAGTAATCAGTAAATTTTTACAGAGAAATTTCAATTTGGGTAGACGCGAGCCCTCGCTCGCGTTGGTGGAAGCGAGGGCTTCCACCTACCCGCAAATGTGCGAAGCCCAATTTATAAATTGCTAGTTACTTTTCACTTGTTACTAATCTATGCTCACAATAAAAACCATCCTAACCAAATACCCCCCCAAACTCTCCAAAATATCCTCAACACCGAAACTGGACGTTGAGGTTCTTTTATCTTTTGCCATAAAAAAACCAAAAGAATTTTTATACACTTATCCGGAATATAAACTTACAAAAAAACAAAAAAGTAAATTTAATGCCGCCATAAAACGACGTTTAAAAAACGAACCGATAGCCTACATAATCGGCGAAAAAGAATTTTACGGATTAAATTTTACAGTAAGCAAAATCACCCTCATCCCCCGTCCCGAGACTGAACTAATAGTTGAACAAGCAATTCAAGAAATCAAAAAATCAAAAAATCAAAAAATCAATCATTCCCCCCTTTCGCAAAGGGGGGGTGGGGGGATTTTTTCACCGCTCCGCCGAAGTCTCTCGTCAAAGGACTGCGACACCAAGGCATCGCAGAAAGTTGGGGAGCTATTCCACCCTCCCGCGGAGGGGGATAGGGGGAGGGTTTCCAACCAACAAATAACCCTCCTAGACATCGGCACCGGCTCAGGATGCATCCCCATCTCCATTATTAAAAATCTCCCAAAAGACATAAGAAAAAAAATTAAAATCTACGCAATAGACATCTCCCCAAAAGCCCTAATTTCAGCAAAAAAAAATGCGCGACTGCACGGCGTTGAAAAAGATATTAAATTTATTAAAAATGATTTGTTACAACAGCGTGGAGGTTTAGCCTCCATTATGGAGGCTAAACCTCCACGCTGTCTAATCATAACAGCCAACCTCCCCTACATCTCAACCTCGGCATACAAAAAACTCACCACCGACATAAAAAAATACGAACCAAAAAACGCCCTAATCGCCGGAAGCGACGGCTTAAAATACTACCGAAAATTATTTAAACAAATTCAAAAAATAACACCAAACAAACCCCCCTCCCGCGGAGGGGTTGGGGGAGGGTTGAATATAATCCTGCTAATAGAAATAGATTTCAAAACAATGTGTTCAAAAGAAAAACTGGAAAAAACAATCAAACAATATTTGCCAAATTCAAAAATAGAAATAAAAAAAGACCTCAGCGGGGCAGAAAGGATTGTGATGATTAGATTATAAAAAAGAATTAAAAAACAAAAAATGTCCGACACCCAAAAGGGTATCGGACATTTTTTTACAATTCAATAAATTCTTCAACTGTCAAATTTGCGTCTTTGATAATCTGACTTAAAAGTCCATGCTTAATAGTTTTATGTAGAGGCACTGTGATGGTTTTAAATTTAGATTGGTTGAAATGTTTTAATCTGATGTGGCTTCCTTTTTGTCTGACAATACTATAACCATATTTCTCTAATTTCTTAATTGTCTCTTTGCCTGAAATTATTGGTAATTTAGGCATAGTGTTTATTGAGATTTAACAAATGAAGACTTACATTTTTGATTTTAATATTTTCCGAATGATTTTGGGTATCTTCCAAACATAATTCAGTCGCTTCTTTAATATTTTCTAATGCTTCTTCTACTGTTTCGCCTTGGCTATAACACCCATCAAAAGCTGGATTGGATACAACATATCCGCCAGTCTCGTCTTCTTGCAAAATGACAGGAAAAATTTGGTTTTGGGATAGAATTTTCATAGTTTAGTAAATTTTATTTTTATAAATTCATTATATCAAAACCTATTTAAACGTCAAGAAGTTTAAAGAGTCCGACACCCTACAGGGTGTCGGATTTCTTAATAACTTTTAGCTTTGAACTCGGAACTTTAAACTAATTCCACCCCTTATCTTCAATACTCTCCTGCAACTTCTTCAAAATATCCTTCGCAACTCCAATGTCGGTAACCAAATGCACATTATGACGAACAGCCTGCTGACGAATTTCATCCGCGTCAAAATTAACCTGCTCGCTTTCGTTTCCGTCCTTAATATTTATAATCAAATCAAAACGGCGGCCGCGAACCAAGGTGGAAATATTGGGAGTGCCATCCTCGCTGATTTTATAGACAAAATGATTTTGAACATCATTCTTGTCTAAAAATTTTGACGTCTTTTCGGTAGCGTATATATCACATCCCAAATCCCGCAAAACTTTTATCTGAGGCAAAAGATCAGCTCGCAACGCGTCATCGTAAACTGAAAACAAAATATTCTTTTTAGTCTGTTTTGCCATCTTCATCGGCAAAGTCCACAGCTCAATAAATCCGGGAGAAGCGTTTTGATTAAACAAATCGCATTTCATAAAAGTCGCCAATTTTTCATTAAACAAAGCGTCAGGAGTTTTCAGCGCGACAACCTCCAGATTTCCTTTATACATTCGCAAAGTAACCTCGCCGTTCACCTTTTCATTCATCTTATCAATAAACCCCGACAAATCAGCCATCAAAGGCTCGTACCACAAACCGCCATAACAATTATAAGCCCACTCCTGATCAATAAGAGTTTTAAATTTATTTTCCAAACGAGTGCAGACAAATTTTTCCAAATTCCTATGCGCCTCAATAATCGTGTGCGCCGCAGGCATTTCATAAACCCCGCGAACTTTAAGCCCGACAACCCGATCTTCAATATGATGCGAAACACCAATTCCATATTCGCCCGCTATTTTATTTAACTTTATAATCAATTCACTCAATTTCATCTCTTCACCATCCAAAGCAACAGGCAAGCCTTTTACAAATTCAAGTTTAACTATCCTCTCTTCGTCAGGCGCCTTGGAAGGCAAATTGCACACCTGCAAAAAGTTTTCCAACGGAGGAATCAATTCAGGATTTTCAATCTCTCCCCCCTCCCAAGTCGCACCCCACATATTGTCATCGCACGAATAAGGCTTGTCAGAAGTATGAGAAATGGGAATATTATGTTTTTTAGCATATTCAATCTCTTCATCGCGACCCATACCCCACGCCCGAACCGGCGCTATAATTTTAATATCAGGATTCAAAGTTACCGCTGTTCCCTCAATGCGAACCTGATCGTTTCCTTTTCCTGTGCAACCGTGCGCGATTGTGTCAGCTTTTTCTTCGGCCGCGACCTGAATGGCGAGCTTGGCAAGAAGCGGACGTCCTATCGGCGTACTCATATGATAATTTCCTTGATAAGACGCGTTCGCTTTAATGCCGCGGCTTATATATTTTTCCGCGAAAATATCTTTTGCGTCAATCACAATAGACTTAACCGCCCCCAAATCCAAAGCCTTTTGCTTGATAGCTTTCAAATCATCAACCTGCTGGCCGATGTCTATGCACAAAGCAATAACTTCAGCCTTGTAAGTATCCTGAATCCACTTTAACATTACCGACGTATCAAGCCCGCCTGAATAAAGCAAAACGACTTTTTTCACATCCTGCGGACATTTTGGTTCGTATGATGCAATGGGAACATAATTGGTTTTTTGATCCATAGTTTTTGGTGTTAATTATTATAAAATTTAAAATTAATTTAATAAAGATACAAGGATGCAAGAAACAATAATCAAATCTTCAATTTCTCGCAAAGCACTCCTCCCAGAATAATCAATCCGCCTCCAAAAATCTGAATCGGCGCCAAACTTTCTTTAAAAAGAGGAATAGCAACCAAAGACACCAGCACAGGGGTTAATGAAAAAATCATAGTAATATAAGCCGCGCTGGCTATTTTATAACCTTTATAGTCAAAAACTATTACCAAAATGTTTGATAATCCAAGAAGTAAAATAAATAACGGCAATTTTGGAAACGCAATAGCTTTATTCAAAAAAGCAATCGCGGTAATTGGAAAAATCCCTATCAAAATTCCCGCTGACGAACTGAACTCGCACCCCATTCTTTTTACCGCCATCTTTCCAAGTATCGTGCCGCCAAACGTAATTAAAACCGCATCAAAAATTGTCAATAAATCGCCAATTTTAAAATGCATTAATTTTCCGTTGGTAATAAATAAATAACTTCCCAAAAGAATTATTATGCACAGTATTATTTTTTTCTTTGTTATTTCTTCTTTCAAAAACAAAAAAGCAAAAATAATAGTAAACACCACAACCGTTCGCATCAAAAAAGAATAATTTATCGCTTGAGTATATTTAATCGCAAACATTTCAACAATATTAACAGCAGCTGTCTCAATAAAACCGATTCCAAAAAGTATCCATATATCTTTCTTTGTGATCTGCTTTATTTTTCCTGAATTTTTATAAAAAACATAAATCCAATACGGAACGCTAAGAATCGCCGCCCAAAAAATTAAATTATAAATATTTTCTCCGCTATTCAATATATGCTTTTCCAGCAGTATGCTAACAGCCCAAAACGACGCCGCAGTAAATACATAAATAAATTTTTTACTCATAGCAAATTAGTTAAAAGTCTATAAAGTTTATAAAGTCGCCAACTTTTAAACTTTTATTTAACTTTTATTAGTGTTGCGCAAAGAATCAAAGCCTGTCATCCGCGCTGTCATTCCAGAAAATTTTTTCCATCACTATTAAGCAAACATTTTTTATTTTGACTAAAATCTAATGTTAACAAAAACTCAATCAACGCATTGAAAAAATTTATCTGGAATCCAGGGGTTCGTGCAATTCCTCCTGGATTCCAAATAAATTTTTTTATCTTTTTGTTGTAATTAATCTTATTTATAATATTAATTGCTTTATAATAGTTTAACTAAAAGTCTTGAAAAAATTTTTTGGAATGACAGCGCGGCGGCATTAATTAAATTAATTCATTGCTCAAATCCCTCCAGCAAGGATTGTCTTTTTCTATCAGTTCAATCTTCCATTGCCGTTTCCATTTTTTTAATTGCTTTTCCCTTTTAATCGCTATTTTAATATCGTTATATGTTTCGCAATAAACCAAATTTTTAACTTCATACTTTTTTGTAAATCCGTCATATGCTTCATTTTTGTGTTTAAACATTCTTTCTCTCAAATTAGACGAAACCCCAATATACAAAGTCCCGTTTCTTTTGCTTGCCAAAATATAAATTAGGCGCTAACGCGCGCATTTTGTAGAGACGCATTGCAATGCGTCTCTACGGACATGCAAATATTGAAATTCCTCTGCAATAAATATAATAAATTTTATCTTGACTCATTTTATTATTTTAAAATCTTTTTCTAATATTTAATGTTCCTGCCACTCACTCATGGATTCCAGATAAATTTTTTAATCTCACTGTTGTGGTTAATTTCAAAAAAATGTCATTTATTTAAACCACTTTAGTTAATGACGATGAAAAAATTTTCTGGAATGACAGGTGCAACTATAACCCCTTGCTAATCTCATACCCATCCAACCCCAAATTCCACGGGCTCCCCAAGGTGCTAATCTCTTTTTTCAGCTCATCTTGACTCGGCGCAGAAATTTCATCAATATTTTCCTTAACCTTCTGATACGCATCCCGAAAAGGCATCCCCTCCTGCACGTATTTATTCGCCTTGTAAGTAGCGAATAATTCAGGCGCCAAAGATTTGGCCAGTCTCTCTTTTTTGGGTTTAACTTCCGGCATCACCAAAACAGCGATCTCCAAACTCTTCATGGCAAGATTCAAACCTTTAATTAACGGCTCTTTTGTAAGCTGTGTATCACGATTATATCCGGAAATCAAATTTTTGCAAATTTCTCGCACTTGCGTTTGATAACCTATAAAAACACTCACATTACCGCGCAACACCTCAAAAACATCCGGATTACGTTTCTGAGGCATGATTGACGAACCCGTTGTAAATTCAAACGGCAAATCAAAAAAATCAAATTCAGGAGTTGTCATCCAGATCATTTCAGTAGCAAGTCGCCCCAAAGTCATCATAATCTGGCTTAAAACCGATAGAATATGACTCTCAATCGGACCGCGGCTGTTAACGCAATAAAGAGAATTAACTTGCGTTCGGTCAAACCCCAACAACTCAGTCGTCAAATTTCTATCAATATCCAAATTAACCCCAAACCCGGCCGCCGCGCCCAAAGGATTTTGATTATTCAGTTTAAAAGCCGCCTCCAAAATCATATGATGATTAATAAACTCCTCCAAATAAGCCGCCGCCCAATGCCCCACGCTGGATGGCATCGCACGCCTTGTGTGCGTATAGCCGGGCAAAGAAACAAACTCGTATTCCTTTGCGATTTTCAAAAAAACTTTCTGCAGTTCAACCACCTCAGCGCTAATCTCTTTCAGCTTACTTCTTGTATAAAGTCTAGTCGCAACCAAAACCTGATCATTTCGCGAACGACCAGTGTGAATTTTTTTGCCTAAATCTCCATATTTTTCAACTAAATAATTTTCAACAGCAGTGTGGCAATCCTCATCCGACTGCTCAATTTTAAACTCTCCTTTTTTAAAAAGTTCTAAAACATCTTTTAACGCGTTAATTAATGTCTCAAGCTCTTGCGCGGTAATAATTCCAGCTTTTTCCAAAGCCTTCGCGTGAGCAATAGACGCCTCAACATCAAATTCCAATAAATTACGATCAAGCTCGTGATCAATTCCAACAGTATACTGCTCTACAAGCGGATGAAGTTTAGTAGTTTGTGTTTGCCAAAGTTTTTTCATATGTTTAGTAAATTTATAATTAATATATTTAGAAATTTCGCGTTGGTCTTGCTGTCGTTCTGAACGACTTTTACCATAAACTTGAAAAGCCAAATAAGCTTGATAATTACATAAAGTTGAAGGTCTAAATAGAGCAAGTGAAGAATCCCATTGTGGTTGCAAAAAAGTCGGGATTCTTCACTTAATTTATTTATTTCATAAACTCTATGAAAGTAACAATATTTGTTCATTGAAAAACAAAGTAGTAAAAGTCGCTCAGAATGACAGGTTTTCCGTGGGTAGGTGCCAGCAATTGCTGGCACCTACCCAAATATTTTCAAACTTTTAACTTCTCGCAAAGCACCCCGCCCGAAACAATCAACGCTCCGCCAAGTATTTGAATCGGCGCCAAGCTCTCTTTAAAAAGAGGAATAGCAACCAAAGACACAACAACAGGAGTCAAAGAAAAAATCATAGTAACATAAGCCGCGCTGGCGATTTTATAACCCTTATATTTAAAAACTATTATTAAAGCATTTAATAAAGCTAGAAGCAAAATAAACACCGGCAGTTTCGGAATCGCAATAGCTTTGTTTAAAAATGCAATCGCAGTAATCGGAAAAATCCCTATCAAAATTCCCGCTGACGAACTAAACTCCCTCCCCATTCTCTTTACCGCAATTTTACCAAGTATCGTGCCCCCAAAAGCCACCAAAGCCGCTTCCAAAATTGTAAATAAATCGCCAATTTGAAAATGTATTGCTTGCCCGTTTGAAACCAATAAATAGCTTCCAGAAAGAATAATTATAGACAATATTATTTTTTTCTTTGTTATTTTTTCTTTTAAAAACAGAAAGGCGAAAATAATTGTAAACACTACAACCATTCGTATTAAAAAAGAAAAATTTATTGCTTGGGTGTATTTAATCGCAAACATCTCAACAATATTAACAGCCGCTGTATTAATAAAACCAATGCCAATCAGTATCCATATATCTGTCTTTGTGATCCGCTTTATCTTTTCTGAATTTTTATTAAAAATATAAATCCAATACGGAACACTAAGAAGCGTCGCCCAAAAAATCAAATTATAAGCATTCTCTCCACTATTCAATATATGCTTTACAAGCAGTATGCTAAAAGCCCAAAACGACGCCGCTGTAAAAACATAAATAAATTTTTTGCTCATAACATTTAGGTAAACTTAGTTTCCAATTGGAAACTTAGTTTATTTTCAAAGCCCTCTTTTAATTAACCCCTCAGACATCCTGTTTTCTTGATTTACCCCAGCAAAATCTTCCGCCCATTCTCCGCCGCTATTTTCACCAATCCCTCAAAATTATAATACCGGCAAGCTTCCTGCAAAATTCTCATCTCAACCCACATATCGCCGTCAATAAAAGGAAGATAAAAATCAGATATATTATCAACTCCTAAACCGACAACAAGATCGGCATCAAGCATTTCTGGAACATTGGCAATAGAATTATGAACAGGCGCATTATATTGATCCAGCTGTACCATTGATATAACAGCTGACGGGCAAACAATAGCGGCCATTCCGACTTCTGCCATTTCTTTATAAATTTTTTGACGATAATCTTTCGGCTGTGCCGCGGTTGATACTGCATGAACAGCAGCAACCTTTCCCTCGTATCCATGTTTTTTTGTCGCTTTAATTAATTTTTCCGTATCCCTTTCGTTTGGATTATTTTCCTGATCAATGTGAACATGAAGTTTCTTATTCAAATTTTTCGCAATATCAAACAAAATATCCAAACTCTTATCATCGTTTGGCCTATCTTTGGATGGCAATCCGCCGGCAAAATCAGCTTTTGCGGTAATCTCTTCATACAACTTTCTAGCTTCAGGATCAATCAACCCACCCAACGGCTGAGTCGCTGTCAAAAAAGTAATTTTATTTTTATACTCTTCTTTGACTTTATTTGCCGCATCAATCGCCTTATGCCCAACAGCATCATAAGCGTCAATAAACGAAGCGGCTAATTTCACTCCTTGGTTAATTAAAATATCCAACGCCCGTTTAATGCGAACTTCAATTTCTTCCTGCGTTGAATTTCTTTTAATATCATCGCTCAAATTCCATTTTTCGTGCATTATTAAATTAGTTAAATCAAGCTGATCGCGAGTAATATAAAACGCTTTGTCAAAATGGCCATGGCAGCAAACAAACCCGCCCGCCTCTTTAATCGCGTCCATCATTTGTGATTTTAAATCCCATTTTTCCATATTTTTTAAAATTATTTATAATTAAATTTTAAAATTTAAACATCCGCTCCGCGGGAGTCTCTTGTCAGAGGACTCCCGCGCGCCTGAACAAACCCAAACAAGTTTACTTCGTCCCCGCGCCGCAGTCCCTTTCAGGAGACTGCGGCGGAGCGTTAAATAGGCGGTTTAAAAAATTTAAAAATTAAAGCATTAAAAATTGTTTAAAAATTTAAAATTAGAAATTAAAAATTATTTCCGCAATCTTTATAATAAAAAATAACCCCCTGCTAATCGGGGGTTATTGAAAATAAAAGATAAACTTTGTTGCTCGGGTGAACAAATCTTTTCTTCTGTTAAAAATTTTTGAATTTTTCCTAAAATGCATTTTATTTATTTTTTATTATCCTCTTTTTTAGCATCTTTTGCTTCGCCCTCTTTCTTTTCACCCTCTTTCGCATCCTCTGCTTTTACATCAGCAACCCCTGCGGCAACAACAGGCTCTTTTTCAACTTTCATCGCCTTAACAAGAACGATTACATCTTCAGGATCATTTAAAATTTTTACTTTACCATCAACCTCTAAATCGTTAATCGCGAAATGAGAATCAATAACGGCAAGCTTGCTCAAATCAACTTTCAAATTATGCGGCAAGTCGCCAGGCAGACATTTTACGCTCACGCTTTCCATATTCTTCAAAACAACCCCGCCAGATTCTTTGACAACAGGAGACTCCCCGATAAAAACCAAATTCACATCAGCGGTAATCTCTTCCTGCATATTAATCTGTTTAAAATCAATATGAATAATATTGCTTTTCACAGGATCGCGCTGAGTATCGGTAATAATCACTTTAATGGGTTTCCCTTCTTCAATCTCTAAATCAACCAATGTGCTTGTACCCGCCTGCTTGTAAGCGGTAAGAAACTCTTTTGCCGAAACTTTTAAATTCACATTATCAAATTTCTTTCCATACAATACCGCGGGGATCAGACCTTTTGTTCTTAAAATTTTATTCTTTTTGCTTAGCTCTTCTCTTTTTTGAGCTTTTAAAATAATTGGCATATTTTCGTATATTTATACATTTCTAAAACTTCGTCTTGACTGATATTTTCCCACCGTTTAAATTTATTCAAATCACAGCTATTTAAGTCTGTTAACATTCCCATTGATGTTATTCCCATTCCTGTCATAAATATCAAAGCTAAAACAGAACTGTTGCATCTGCCGCAACGAACATGGAGCAAATAAGCATCCTCCACTTCATTAACAATTTTAGCGTTTGATTGCGCGTATTGCTTTCTGCAAACAGGACACTGCGCCAATAACTTTACGCTCTCATTGAATAAATTATCAGACTGTGTAAAACCCCTCATAGCGATTGAAATTATATTATTATATATTAAAAATGTCAAATTATAGTCTTCTCTAACGCAAGATGCTGCCAACTTTTTGGCAATGATAATTCAAAAAGACATTTTTAAATTTTGCATTACCATTTTCCATTTTGATATTTGCATTTTACATTTTAATGCCAGCCAACTTAGATTTAATATGAACATTTTGCGCCACCCCAATCATCGCAAAACTCATAATCAGCGAACTTCCCCCAAAACTCACAAAAGGAAGCGGGAGTCCTGTTACTGGTAAAATTCCCATATTCATAGCCAAATTTATAAACATTTGACAAAATAAAGATATTACTATCCCAACGCAAAGCAATGATCCAAAATCATCAATAGAATCTTTACTTATTTTTATTAAACGATAATATAAAAATATAAATAAAGAAAAAAGGAAAATAACACTGAAAAACCCCATCTCCTCGGCAATAACGGCAAAAATAAAATCAGTATGGCTTTCTGGCAAAAATTTTAAATGGCTCTGCGAACCAAAACCCAACCCTTTTCCAAATAACTGCCCGGAACCAATCGCAATAATTGACTGCGCAACATGATAACCGCTCCCTTGCGGATCAGCTTGCGGATTAAGAAACACAGCTATTCTGTCTTTTTGATAATCTTGTAAAAAAAATGACCAACTCAAAATTCCAACTAATATCGCGGCAAAAGCGGCAAACGTTAAATATTTTTTGGGAATCCCAACGGCAAACATCATTCCAGCCCAAATCAAAATCAGTATAACCGCAGAGCCAAAATCCGGTTGCAATAAAACTAAACCCATAATTATCAAAACAATAATGCCGCTAAAAACAACATGCCGAAACTGCGCCAAATACCGGCCATTAGTAGTAAAATATTTTGCTAAAATAATTATCAAAACTAATTTTGCGACCTCTACCGGCTGAAAACCAAACCCGCCAAATTCAAACCAACCGGTGGTTCCGCGAATTGTGTTGCCAAAAAACAAAACAGCCAAAAGTAAAATTATTATTCCCCAAAACAAATAACGGCTATAAACATAAAACAAACGATAATTAATCAAACTGAAAATAAAAAATAAAACTATTCCAAAAGTTAAAGATATTATTTGTTTATGCAACAAAGGGGAATATAAAATACCCCCGCCAATATCATTTCCTTGTCCAAGAGTTATGCTATAAATAACCGCAAGCCCCAAAAAAACTAAAAGCAAAACAGCCGCCAAAAGCAACCAATCTAATTGATAGAGACGTTGGATGAGTCGAAAGTTCATAAAGTCCTTAAAGTCAAAAGTCCATAGACTTTTGACTATTTGAGGTATCCTTCAACAAACAGCTCTTCCATTACATTGTTTTTGTCAAAAATATCTACCTCTGGATACACTTCCACGGAAGAAATATTGGTCAAATTATCAAATATTCTAAAATTAACAATTCGCCGCTGATCTATTTTAAATTCCTCAACAGGAACAACATCAACCCCAACAACAGTTCCTGCGCGTTTAAATAAAATTTTATTGTCAACACGCCAATAATCATATGAACTATTATTTTTTATCGCAAAACTCAAATCGCCGACCTTGCCCAAAGAACTAAATTGCAACTCTGCGGGAACCGTGTATTTTATTTCGGAAATATCAAAGTCTGAATATTCTTTCACAAAACTGCTAAAAACATCCTGATTTCTTATCCTTCGCCACTGAATATAATTGATTTTAAACTGCGGGGAGCCAATGCCGTTTGGCGAATCAAATCCAGTCTGAATAAAATATTTTTCTTCTCCTCCCAAAATATTTACAACACCATATTCGTATTCGTCTTCACTGTTTTTGTCTTCAAAGCTTTTATTTATTATAAATTTTCCATTTACTCTTCCTGCCCAATTAATATTGGGGTTTTTAATTTTAACAAACAAATCATATTTATCATTTTTGGATTTCAGAATATCAATAGTTCCAAATACTAATTGTTTTGGTTGATTTGTCTGATTAAAGGTGCTATAATTTACTTTGGAGTTGGCTAATTCATTTACCGCAAAAATATAATGCTGGCTGTCAAAAAAATATATTTTAAAAATAAAAAAAGCCGCGAAAAACCACAAATTCAAATTAATAAATATCAAAAAATAAGTCAAAATTTGACGCAATAACAATTTATGGGTTACATACCAATAACCCCATTTTAATTTAGAATCTGATAAACTGTCGGTAATCATAAAAAAAATGGATTGCAGAGACGAGGCACTGCCTCGTCTCTGCAATCCATTATATCAAACTATTTATTAAATTCAAAATCAACTATGGCAAAAAATGACAAAAAAACCGCTTCGTCAAACTACAACGCGGATCAAATAACTGTTCTTGAAGGACTTGATCCTGTTCGCAAACGTCCGGGGATGTATATCGGCAATACAGCCGAATCTGGTCTTCATCACCTTATTTGGGAAGTTGTAGACAACTCAATTGACGAAGCGATGGGAGGATATTGCAATAATATCAAAATTACATTATTGCCAGACAGCATGGTTGAAGTAGAAGACGATGGGCGCGGGATTCCTGTTGATATTCATAAAACCACAAAAGTATCAGCCCTTGAAACAATTATGACAACCCTGCACGCTGGGGGTAAATTCGGAGAAGGCGGTTATAAGGTTTCCGGCGGTCTGCACGGCGTCGGTGTTTCTGTTGTAAACGCTCTATCAGTCTACACCAAGGCTGAAATAAAAAGAGAAGGAAAATTGTGGATGCAGGAATACAAACAAGGAAAACCGATAAAAAAAGTAAACGCCGTCGGCAACGCAAAAGGGACAGGAAGCAAAATCACTTTTCAGCCTGATCCAAAAATTTTTTCCACATTGGAATTTAGTTGGGATACAATTATTGACCACTTGCGACAACAAGCCTATCTTAACAAGGGCGTAAAAATCCACATCTTTGACAGACGAAACAAAGAGGACAAAAAAGATTATTCATTCTTTTTTGAAGGCGGCATAGCGTCTTATGTCCGACATATAAATCACAACAAAGAGATAAAAAATATTATTCCGTTCTATATTGAAAAAAACATTGATGAAATAAAAGTAGAAGCAGCTATTCAATATACTGACGATTATAAAGATATTACCCTTTGTTTCGCAAATAATATTATCAACCCAGGCGGCGGGACGCACTTGGCTGGATTCAAAACATCGCTAGCAAGGACTTTGAATAAATATGCCAGAAAAAAAGGGGTTCTAAAAGAAAAAGATGAAAACTTCACAAGCGATGATGTAAAAGAAGGGCTTACAGCAATAATCAGCGTAAAAATTCCAGAGCCGCAATTTGAAGGACAGACAAAAGATAAATTGGGAAATATTGAAGTCAAATCTGTTGTTGATAATATTGTTTCGCAATATTTAGAACAATATCTTGAAGAAAATCCAAAAGACGGGGAAGGCATAATCGGCAAATGCCTGCTCGCGGCTCGCGCTAGAATGGCATCCAGAATAGCTCGTGACGCGGTTTTGCGAAAAGGCGTATTGGATGGTTTTTCTTTGCCAGGCAAATTAGCCGATTGCTCCTCGCGAGATCCCAAAACAAGCGAGCTTTATATCGTTGAGGGAGACTCAGCCGGCGGTTCAGCCAAACAAGGACGGGACAGAAAATTCCAAGCCATTCTTCCATTGCGCGGAAAAATTTTAAATGTAGAGCGCGCGCGCCTTGATAAGATGCTGGCAAATAATGAGGTAAAATCTCTTGTCATCGCCCTTGGAACAAATATCGGCGAAATGTTTCAGATAGAAAAATTAAGATACGACAGGATTATTATTATGACCGACGCGGATGTTGACGGATCGCATATAAGAACTTTGCTTTTGACTCTGTTCTATCGCTATTTTCCCGATTTAGTTAAAGGGGGACATATTTACATAGCCCAGCCCCCTCTTTTCAGCCTAAAACGAGGCAAAGAAACAGAATGGTTTTATAATGAAACGGATCTTGAAAAAAGAGTTGGAAAGGTTGATGTTGCAAGTATCGCAACAGAAAACGAAGGCGAATACAAGGATGCTGAAGCGCAAAATACTCCATCCGAAAACGATGAATCCGAGACTAAAGCAGGGAAAACCCAAGCCGCGCCAAAATTAAATATTCAACGATACAAAGGTCTTGGAGAAATGAATCCGGATCAGCTTTGGTCAACAACCATGGATCCAAAAAA
Organism: bacterium; assembly: GCA_043816765.1. Taxonomy (GTDB): domain Bacteria; phylum Patescibacteriota; class Patescibacteriia; order JBDRHN01; family JBDRHN01; genus JBDRHN01. The sequence goes on from JBDRHN010000120.1 coordinate 16,159, forward strand.
TCGCTCGTTAAAAAAAGTAAGCATTGAAGACGTAGAAAAAGCCGATGAAATTTTTGATATACTAATGGGAAGCGACGTCGCCCCGCGAAAACACTTCATCCAAACTCACGCGAAGAGCGTAAAAAATTTGGATATCTAATTTTCAAACTGTCATATAAAGGAGATATATGCCCGCAGAACTCATCCTCGTTGACAAACACGACAACGAAATCGGAACCGAAAAAAAACTCAAAGCTCACCAAGAAGGAAAACTTCATAGATGTTTTTCTATATTAGTTTTTAATTCAAAAAATGAACTCTTAATACAGCAAAGAGCAAAAACAAAATACCACACCCCAGGACTCTGGACCAACACCTGTTGCGGCCATCCGAGAAAAGGATATGAACTAAAAAAAGAAGCGCAGAAAAGATTAAAAGAAGAAATGGGATTTGAATGCGAACTAAAAGAAATTTTCAGCTTCATCTATAAAGCAAAATTTGACAACGGACTTACCGAACATGAATATGATCATGTTTTTGTCGGCAATTTTGACGGCGAACCAAAACCAAACCCGGAAGAGGCTGATGATTATAAGTGGGTGTCTCTGGAAGACTTGAAAAAAGACATCAAAAACCATCCGAAAAAATACACTCCATGGTTTGGAATGATTTTGGAAAAAGTTGATGAGGTGGAGGGGTGAAATAAGTTTGTATAACCTGCAAATTTATGTTGTTAAAAAATAAAAAGTTTGGATAAAAACGAGTTATGTGAAATAATTTTTTTCATTTAGATTTATTTTTGTTGATAGGCTTTTTTTGATATAATAATGATGAAAATTTGATTTTTTCTTTATTTTAATAGGGGGATCAATAAGGTGTTTTCACTTGCTCCAAGTATTCGCAAGTGAAAAATTATTTTAATTAACTAACCAAAAACACATGAAACGTGAAAATTTAGAAGCAAAATACGTAAATTATGACAATTTAATAGCTGAAGCTAAAAAAAATGAGATCAAAGAGTGCAATGAGCCTTTAGTTTGTTTGAGTGATGAAGATTTTGTTTTATACCCAGAATATTTTATAAAAGAAGGATGGGGTGAAGAAGAAATGCGTTTAAGAGAAAGCGTGCTGGAGCAATTAAAAGAAGCTCAAAAATTATTACCTGAAGGTTATAAATTTAAAATATTGGATGCTTATCGATCCATTGATACACAACAACAAATTTATGACAGCTACAAAGATGACTTAAAAAAAGAAAACCCAGCACTGAAAGGCGAAAAGTTGGAGCAAGCGACACAAAAGTTTGTCTCTTTTCCCAAATTAGATAAAAAATCTCCCCCACCACACAACACAGGAGCAGCTGTTGATTTAACTATTGTCGACGAACGTGGTAAAGAATTGGATATGGGAACCACTTTTGATCATTTTGGAGAAGAAGCAGCTCCAGATTATTTTGCTTACCCTGAAAATTGGCAAGGTTCTAATATAACAAACATCGATGAAATAAAGGAGAATCGTCGTTTGTTGAGTGAAGTGATGAGTAAAACAGGTTTTTCGGTTTATCCTACCGAATGGTGGCATTGGGAACTAGGAACACAGTTAAATGTTTCTGCTAACAATAAAAATGAATGCGCCAAGTATGGAAGTGCAGATTTGCTAGATAGAAATGTCAAAGAATGATAGGAGTTTTGTCAGACAGAATTCACCCCTAACCCCTCTTCTGTCTGACAAAACGAAAAAATCAAATTTTTTTTATTGAAAATCAAAAAAAGCCTATCAACAAAAATAATATTTTAAAGGATAAAAAAATTTACATCGACATAACACCGTATATCAGGTTCGAAAAATAATACTTTTTAATTTTAATAATGTTGTATTATTTTTCTCAACCCAAATTTTTGTCCTTTTTAATTTTAAAGGATGGACAAAAACTTCTGATATACGGATACGCACTAGTGTTGCGTTTAAAACGCCCATAAACATTGTTGTTTCTGTGGCTGGTCCGCAAAGGTTTGTGGATCAACTTCAGAAAGCATAGTATTTACGGGGGTTTTCTCAAATTGCGAAACAGCCAAAATTTGTAGAATTTC
>JBDRHN010000121.1:0-5508 GCA_043816765.1 bacterium
CGTGACGAAATTTTCAGATTTTGAGGCAAATTTTTCAAACAATTTTTGAGGTTTAGCCCAAGCTAAGCTGAAAAAATTTTTGGAAAATTTGACCAAAATATGAAAATTGCAGTAGGAACTAATTACGCGACAAGTCTAATAATAAAAATCACCGTCCTTTTGGCGCGTTAGCGGAAAAAGACGGGCTCGGGATTCTGTTAAATTTTATCTTAGATATATTCATATTAATAACTTATCAAAATAGTTTGGATTTGTCAAAAAAATTTGTTGACAAATCTTACTGCAAAATCTATAATTTTAGCCAAGGGGTTATTTTGGGCCCGTAGCTTAGTTGGTAGAGCGCCTCCATGGCATGGAGGAGGTCGTCGGTTCGAGTCCGATCGGGTCCACCAAAAAATATGGAAAACAATAAAATCAAACAAATCGTAAAAAAACACTACGGTAAAATTGCCACAGGGGGCGGATGTTGCAATACTTGCGGGTGCGGTTCTGAAAACGATAATGAGCGAATAGCAAAAAGCATCGGTTATTCTGACGAAGAAATAAAATCTGTTTCCGGCGCCAATCTTGGTCTTGGTTGTGGCAACCCGACAGGAATGGGAGAAATAAAAGAGGGAGATATTGTTTTGGACTTGGGTTCCGGGGCGGGATTTGATTGTTTTTTGGCGGCAAAAAAAGTCGGCGAGGCGGGCAAAGTGATAGGCGTGGATATGACAAAAGAAATGATTGATAAATCGCAAGCAAATGCTAAAAAATACGGATATAAAAATGTTGAATTCAGACTGGGCGACATTGAAAAATTACCGGTTGATGATGCTACTATTGATGTAGTAATCAGCAACTGCGTTATTAATCTTGTTCAGAATAAATCAAATGTGTTTAAAGAAGTATGCAGAGTATTGAAAAAAGGCGGCAAGATGTATGTTTCAGATATTGTGCTATTGAAAAATCTTTCTGAAGATCAAAGAAATGATGAAAAGCTTATCGCGGGATGTGTTGGCGGAGCGTTGCTTAAAGAAGATTATCTTAAAACTATCAAAGATTCTGGATTTGAGGTAAAAATCTTATCAGAGGATAAAGATATAAGCAAACGTCAGTATCAAGGGGTGCTTTTGGAAAGTTTAAAAATTGAGGCCACAAAATAAAAGGTGTCAGCTTAGATTCAAATTGTGATGATGAAAAAAAATATTTTACGACGCTAAGAATATTATTATTTATTTAACACTTATATTATAAGTGTTTTTTATTTTATTAAATTGTTGTATCAATATTTTGCGACGCTAAAATATTAGGTCTTACAGCGTGTCCCGTGGGACATTTCAATTCCTGCGCTATAAATCGGACGCTAACGAGCATATATTCTGGGTTAAATTATTTTAAAATGTTCCACGTGGAACATTGCTGATCTGTGCTATTAAATCTCAATTTAAAATTTGTCTTAGAAATTATAAAAATGTTTTTGTAGAAACGCATTGCAATGTGTCTCTGCAACGAAGTCTGTTTAATGTTCCACGTGGAACATTTTGTTTAATTTATTTTTATTTTGTATGATAAAATTTTTGAAAAATTTTATTTTTTTAAAAAAAATTAACATATTGAGTTGTAAATGTTCCACGTGGAACATTGTTGGTGTTTTCCAAACAGGTATTAAAAAACTAACGGCAAAAGTCTGCTTCTATTTATAATTTAATTCCCGCATAAACAGGAATGTTCCACGTGGAACATTCAAAAGTCTTATCACTAAGTCTGTTTTTTTAACTAAACCCCTGTATTTTGACGATTTGTTCTGGGGTCAAGTTATCCACTTGTGTTATATACTCTACTGGGGTATAGTATATCTATGGACAATAAAGAGATAAACAATAGATTAAATAGGATTGAGGGGCAAATTGTCGGAATAAGTAAAATGGTTCAAGTCGGAGAAAAAGATGTTTTGAGTGTTATTCAACAAGTAATGGCCTTAAAAAGCGCTTTGGAAAAAGTCGGGGTTTTGTTATTGATAGAGGATTTAAAAAATGGCGGGCAGGATGGCGCGAAATTAGAAAAAATATTTGATTATTTGATTAAGCTTTCTTGAGTCTTTAGGTAGAAATAAATTATACCCATCTTGTCATTTCCCTCGTTTTGCTATAAAATAAATTTAGATTTACTTTAAAAATAAAAAATGCTTAATATGGAATTTGTTAAATTCATATTTAAAAGCATTAAAAAACTATGTCGGAAATAACTTTTACAGATCAAAATTTTGAAGAAGAGGTGGTTAATTCAAGGGTTCCTGTTTTGGTTGATTTTTGGGCTACTTGGTGCGGACCATGTCAGGTAATGGGTCCGATTATAGAGGAGTTGGTTAAGGATTATGAAGGGAAGGGGATTAAAATTGGAAAAATTAATATTGATGAAAATTCAGAAATGGCTGAAAAATATGGCGTGATGAGTATTCCTAATTTGATTTTCTTTAAAAAAGGCGAGATTGCGAATCAGTTGCTTGGGGTTCAGAGTAAAAAAGTTTTAGAGGATAAAATTAAAGAAATGATCTAGGGCTGGTGGTTTAATTAGAAAACAGTTTCCAGCTGGAGACTGGTTTTTTAGGGACGATTGACAACCCCATTAATATTTATTAATATAATTTATTAAATTTGTTTAGTTAATATGAATTTTTCAAAAAAGACAAAACTTAAATCAAGTTTATTTGTTTGGTCGCTAATCATTGTTGCGGTCATCATCGCAATAAATATTGTCAGTTATAAAATTTTTTACAGAATTGATCTGACTCAGAACAAAGAGTTTAGTATTTCTTCTATAACAAAATCCACATTAAAAAATTTAGACGATACGATTGATGTGAAAGTTTATTTTTCAGAAAAATTGCCGCCGCAATATATTGGCGTGGCGCAAGAGGTGAAAGATATTTTGGATGAGTATCAAAATTACTCGCGAGGAAAACTTCAAATTTCTTTTATTGATCCAAAAGATAATGAGGATCTTCAAAAAGAAGCTCAAGAGTTGGGAATTCCGCAGTTGCAATTTAACACTTTGGAAAAGGATCAGTTTCAGATAACGCAAGGGTATCTTGGTCTGGTGATAATTCGCGGTGAGAAAAATGAAGTTTTGCCGGTTATTGAAGAGACCTCAAATTTGGAATATAAATTGACTGCGGCTATCAAAAAGGTTGTCGCAAATCAGATTGGTAAAATCGGTTTTACGACCGGGCATGGCGAGGCTCCTGTTTGGCCGCAGTATCCGGGTGAAAAAAGTATGTTGGGAGATTTGCTTTCCGAGCAGTTTGATCTTACTTCAGTTGACACAACAAACGGTGAGGCTATTTCCGGTGACATTGACACTCTTGTTATTAATGGTCCCAAGCAGGCTTTTACGGATAGAGAATTGTATCTTGTTGATCAGTTTTTAATGAAAGGAAAAAATATTTTCTTTATGGTTGATGGCGTAACTGTTGATCAGAATCTAATGTCGGTTCCAAATGATACAAATTTAGAAAAGTTACTATCAACTTACGGAATTGATTTGCAAAAAAATTTAGTGCTGGATATTTCTAATGAGGTTTTGCATTTTAACGATGGTCGCAGTATGTTTGGCTTTATGGCTAATTATCCTTTTTGGGTTAAGGCGCGGGGAGAAAATTTTGACAAGAGCAGTGTGATTGTGAACCAGCTGGAAACTCTGCTTTTCCCTTGGGCGAGTTCGGTGTCTGTTAACAAAGATGTGATTGGAGATAATACTTTTTCTGAACTTGTTTTGAGCAGTGAAAAATCTTGGGAACAAAAAGAAAATTTTGATTTGAATCCATCACAAAACTTTGCTCCGTCTCCTGATGATTTGTATAAAAGAACTTTGGTTGCGGCGGTTAATGGAAAATTTAAAAGTTATTTTGACGGCAAGGAAATTCCGGCAAAAGAAATTTCGGGTGAAGAGGAATCTTCAAGTATAATATCTGAGGAGGCGGATACAGACTCAACCGAGATAGTGGATGAAGATGCTGTGATAAATTCAACGGATGGCGGGAGAATAGTCGTAGCGGGGGATAGCGATTTTATTACAAGCGCGGTTATCGGACGTTCGCAAAACAATCTGATATTTTTTCAAAATGTAATTGATGTTTTGACCCAAGATGAAAATTTGGTCGCTATCCGCGCGAAGGGTTCCAATGACCGTCCGATTAAAGAGCTTACTGAATCGGAAAAAAATTGGATTAAATTTATTAATATTTTGGGGGTTAGTGTTTTGGTGGTGGTTATCGGGGTTGGGAGAGCTGTTGTGAGACGAAAGGGTCGGAAAAAAATAGAGTAAAAATCATAATTTAATGTTTTAATAAATAGAACACTTTCCGCCAACCGGCGGATTACCATAATTACCAAATCTAACCATGATAATAAAATGAGTGTTCTATTATTAAAAAGTTAAAAAAAATTTCAGATTTTAAATTTTAAAAAATCATTGTTTTGAGATTTGAAATCTGACTTTTTAAAAATGTTCTTTAGAATTTTTTACTATTCTGGGCGAAGGGAAGAAGGGGATTCTTCTTTTTGCCCAGAATAGCAATGGTTGCTGTTGCTGGGTTTTTAATGTCCTCGATGATTGGGGGCGAAACTGAAACATTTTTCCATGGGAGGGGAAAGATATGACTACAGAAAAAAATATCCTCGTCGTTGATGACGAGGAGGATTTGAGATATGCCGTACAGCAAATACTCAAAAGCAGGGGGTTTGCTGTAAAAACTGCCTCTAGCGGCGTGGAGGCATTAGGGATTTTGGAGTTTGGGTATGTTCCTGATCTAGTTATTACTGATCAGGATATGCCCGGAATGAAGGGAATGAAACTTGTTGAAGAAATTCACAAATCACAGCAAGTTCCATGTGTACTCATGTCGGGCAATGAGCACTTTCGGGAAATTTTTGAGGACAATCCCGATGCCCAAAAACAGAAAGGTTTGGCCGGTTTTTTAGTTAAACCGGTTTTGATGCAACGTTTGTTCGCGGTTGTCGGGCAAATTATTTCCAAGCCCTAGATAATTAGATATAAGGTGGTCGGCGAAGTCTTGCAAACTTTGCCGACCCTTTTCATTTTACAAAAAACAAACTAACCCCTTGTGAATACAAAACAAATCTGCTAATATTTTAGTGTTAATTATTATGGCTTGATAATTTGAGTTGTTGCAAGCGCAACGAAATTTTTTTGCTTTATTTATTTATTCATCGCCAAACCCTCCCCCTAACCCCCTCCGCGGGGGAGGGGAGACTGGTGTGAAATCTTTTGTAATTTAACAATGTTATTGCAAATAACAACCACCAACTCCCCCTTGTCAGGGGGGGGCTGCATTAAATTACTAATTACTGTTTACTAGTTACTGATGGTTAAGGTTCGTATGAAATGAGAGCACCCATTCTAGACCTTTGTTTATTAAATTGGTAGACTAACAACATAAATTGTTAATCTATCAATCATATGAACAAAGAAAAATTAATTAAATTGAGAAAGAAAGTTAATGAAATG
>JBDRHN010000122.1:0-4100 GCA_043816765.1 bacterium
CGAAGCAGGCGGAACGCTTGTGGTCGTTGCTGAATTAAGCGAAAATAAAAGAAAAATGATTTTTGTCATATTAGGATCAGAAGATAAATTTGGGGAAATGACAGAACTTTTAGATTGGGTGGGGGAGAATTTTGAGTTGCAATGACGTACGCTGTCTGAACCTGGATTAAGTAGGGTTATAAAGATTTACAGGATTCAGGATTGCAGGATTCATTTGTAGGGGTTCAACATTTTGAACCCGCGTTGTGCTATGTCGTATGACCGTGGTAATGTCGTTCGTCGTAACGTCGTCGTAAATTATTGTTATAAACCACGTTGTAATTGTCATCATAATCCTGTAATCTTGAATCTAGAAATAATCTTTAAAATCTTGTTTAATCAAGGTTCAGACAATTTTTAATTTTTAACTTTTAACTTATGCAAACCGAACTTATATTCAATTCATTAAAAATCTTTTTCTTGGCGTCTTTGTCATTTATTGTTGCCATGCTTTGGACGCCATTGCTGACTCATTATTTATACAAATGGCGAGCGTGGAAAAAAAATTCAGGAAAGGGTGATGCAATTGGAGATGATTCCCCCAAACTTTTTACTGATGAACACAGAGAAAAAGAATTTTCTACACCAAGAATGGGGGGGTTGCTAATTTGGATTACAGTTGTCGTGATAACTGCGATATTCGCTTTTTTGCCATCCATCTTTAGCATTGGCTGGGTTGAAAAACTAAATTTTTTGAGCAGATCGCAAACTTGGTTGCCGTTTTTTACATTGATCGCGGCATCTCTTATTGGGTTGCTTGATGACATTCTTGTTATAAAAGGCAAGCGAGGAATTAGCGTTTGGTATCGTCTATTTGCGGTTATAATAATTGGATTGGCTGGCGCCCTATGGTTCTACTTTAAATTAGACTGGAGTTCAATTTATATTCCACTGATGGGAGAAATTGCGATTAACGGTTGGTATATTCCACTATTTGTTTTCGTCATGGTCGCGCTATTCGGTGGCACTCCAATAGATGGTTTAGATGGATTAGCAGGTGGAGTCTTCGCATCAGCTTTTGCAGCATACGCGGGCATCGCCCTCTTTAGAAATCAAATTAACATAGCGGCATTTTGCGTTGTTCTTACTGGCGCGCTTCTTGCGTTTTTGTGGTTTAACATTCCACCCGCAAGATTTTATTTAGGGGAAACTGGAATTTTAGGTCTGACTACTACGCTTGTCGTAATAGCTTTTCTGACGGATTCTGTAATTGCTCTTCCGTTTATCGCTTTTCTTCCATTACTAACCGCGGTATCGGACATCATACAAATACTTTCCAAGAAATTTAGAGGCAAAAGGATTTTTCTAGCCGCTCCGATTCACCATCATTTTGAGCTGAAAGGATGGACTAAAGAGAAAGTCGTTATGCGCTTCTGGATCATCAGCGCGGCAATGTCTATTATGGGAATGACAATCGCTTTACTAGGCAGAACCTTATAGAATATTTAGTTTGTTTTTATGAAAAAACATTATGATCTGCCACTCATTATTGTAACCGCCATACTTGTTCTAATTGGACTTGTTATGGTTTCCAGTTCAAGTGTTGTTTTGGCGACTCAACAATTCGGCAGTCCTTACTATTATTTCAAGCACCAGTTTTTTATCGGTTTTATCGGCGGTGGAATTTTTTGTTACATAATGTCAAAGATAGATTACGGAAAGTTGAAAAAATTCGCTCCTGTGTTTTTGTTTCTATCGTTTTTAATGCTGATCCTTGTTTTTATTCCGGGCATTGGAATGAGCTTTGGGGGAGCGCAGAGATGGATTAAATTAGGATTATCCTTCCAGCCATCTGAATTTGTGAAATTGGGAGTGATTATTTATTTAGCGGCGTGGTTGTCCAAAGATAAGGAAAGCGTTCAAAGTTTTACAAAATCTTTTCTCCCATTTGTTGCCGTTATATGCGCAGTGTCAATTTTGCTCTTGAAACAACCAGACACAGGGACGATGGGGATTATAGCGGTGATAGCCATTACGATGTTTTTTACCGCGGGTGGTCGTTTCAGCCATATCTTCATTTTCATAACAGGTCTAGCGGGGGTTTTGTGGGGGTTGATTAAAATAGCTCCATATAGAATGAATCGTTTTTTAGTTTTTTTAAATCCGAGCATAGATCCGAAGGGGATTGGTTATCATATAAATCAAGCGCTGATAGCGATTGGATCGGGCGGAATTTTTGGGATGGGTTTTGGTCATAGTAGACAAAAATTTAATTATCTTCCTGAACCTATCGGTGATTCCATATTTGCGATTATTGCTGAAGAACTTGGACTGATTGGCGGGGCAATAATATTGGTTTTATTTGGGATTTTCGCTTGGCGCGGATTTAGAATTGCTAAACATGCTCCAGATAAATTCGGGATGCTTTTGGCGGTAGGGATTACTTCATGGATCATATTTCAAGCTATTATAAATATTGCCGCTATCACTTCCTTGATGCCATTGACTGGAATCACGTTGCCATTTATTAGTTATGGGAGCTCATCTTTAGTGATGTCGTTGGGAGGAGTGGGAATATTAATAAATATATCCAAACAGATATAATGTGTAGTATAATAAACATATGAGAATACTATTAACGGGCGGAGGAACTTGCGGGCATATAACTCCATCCATCGCTGTCGCAAAAAAAATAAAATCAACAACAAAAGAGAAAGTTGATTTTTTGTTCGTTGGCTCCATTGATAAAAACGCGCAGGTATTATTAGAATCAGAAAATATCAAAGTTAAAAATGTTGCTTGCGGAAAGTTTAGAAGATATTTTTCATTAAGAAATTTTACTGATATTTTTAAACTTGCCTTTGGAATGATTCAAGCAATGTGGATTGTGTATTGGTTTATGCCAGATGTTGTTTTCTCCAAAGGGGGATTTGCAAGTTTTCCCGGATCATTTGCGGCGTGGTTTTTTCGATGCCCAATTATTGTCCATGAATCTGATTCTGTTCCCGGCTTGGCTAACCTTGTAATTGGGAAAATGGCGAAAATAGTAATAGTAGCATTTGAAAAAGCTGGAAAATACTTCAAAAAAGAAAAAGTTATTCTAATAGGAAATCCTATCAGAGAAGAGTTATTAAATGGGAGCGCCGAGGAATGTAAAAAGAAATTTGAATTGCAAAAAGACAAACCATTAGTTTTTGTAACAGGCGGAAGTCTAGGAGCCTCTTTTATAAATGAAGCTGTTTTAAGAATTTTGGTTGAACTTACAAAATCTGCAAATGTTATTCATCAATGTGGGAATAAAACAGTCAAAGGTCATAAAAATATAGAAGAAATTAAAAAAACAGCATCTGAAATTTTGGGAAACGATTATGAAAAAGTTGGCTATCATCCAGTGGAATTTATCGGAGAAGAAATGAAAGATGTTTTAGCTTGCGCCGATTTAATTATCACGCGTGGCGGGGCGAATGCGTTGGCGGAAACTACCGCAATCGGCAAACCTTCTATTATAATTCCTATCTATAATTCTCCCGGTAATCATCAAAGAGAAAACGCCTTTACTCTTAAAGACGCGGGAGCCGGAATTGTTATAGAACAACCAAATCTTACTCCGAATTTATTTTTAATGGAGATCAGAAAAATTTTAGAAAATCCAGAATTGGCAAAGTCTATGGGGGAAAATGCTAAAAAATTAGCTAATCCGGAAGCGGCGCAGAGGATAGCGGAGGTGGTGTTAAAAATAGGTAAAAAATAATAATGTCTATAATATTGTTAATAATACCGCTGTAGGGGCAATTCCATGTAATTGCCCTGATTGCAATGATGACATTCAAGGACAGATGAACGATGATAATGCGATAAATAATAATAAAATGACAACCGTCGGCGTAAAAACGACGCACGACGACGCGGGTGAAAACATGGTTTCACCCCTACGACGAAAACAAATAAAAAATACATATAATGGTTTGGGACAATATATCTCATGGTTCAAAAGAATGTCAACCAACGAATACATTAAAAATGTAAAACAAAATAATTGGAAACCATTTGATAAACGATTTTGGCAACGTAATTATTATGAACATATAATAATGTCAGATAAATCGTATAATAATATCTGT
>JBDRHN010000123.1:0-3419 GCA_043816765.1 bacterium
CACAGTTGCTTTCCGGCTTTTGTTAAGTAAGGACAAAATCGAAGCAGGTGGATTGGCAGACAGTTTGGAATTAAAAAATCAGGAACGGCAGAGGCAGATGGAGAGAATTTTTAAAGAAGCGCGCACAAGAGCATTAAAAACCAAGAATAAAAAGAAAATTATATTCGAGGCGGATGAAACGTGGACATCGGGATTAGCCGGTTTAATTGCGCAGAAATTAAAGGACGAATTCTGGAGGCCGGCATTTATTTGCCAATTATCGAAAAACCACGCTGTTTGTTCAGCCAGGGGAGGTGTAGCGGGATTCGATGTTATAGACGCGCTCGATAAATGTAAAGGATTATTAGAAGAATACGGCGGACACCCTTTTGCCGGAGCATTCAGGGCAGATGTTTGTAATTTGGGAAAAATTCAGAAAATATTGGAGAAAACAGCCAATAAAAAACTCAAAAAAGAAGACATTGCTCCATTTTTGAATATTGATGCCGAGATTGAAGCAGATGAAATAAATTGGAAGGTTTTTGAGGAGATTGAAAGATTCCAACCATTCGGTAGTAATAATACAGCTCCGTTATTCGTGATGAGAAAATTAAAAATAATCGGAATGAAAAATGTCGGTTCAAGGGAAAATCATTTGAAATTATATTTAGAAAAAGAAACAAAAGAAGGAATTAAAAAATTCAGCGCCATTGGCTTTAATTTGGTGAATTCTTGTGCTAAAATAGAATTAGGGGATAAAATAGATATTGTTTTCGAGATACTAGCTAATGAATGGAATAACACCAAAGAATTAGAGTTTAAAATTGTGGACTTGAAAAAAATATGAAGATAATGATTTATACAGACGGTGGAAGCAGGGGGAATCCAGGACCAGGGGCGATTGGAGTGATTTTTTCCGACGGAAAAGGAAAAGTAATCAAAGAATATGCGGAAAAAATTGGCAGGGCGACAAATAATGAGGCTGAATATGAAGCAGTAATTTTTGCTTTACAGAAAGCTAAACTGCTTTTTGGCAAAAAACAGGCAAAAGAAATGGACTTAGAGTTAAGAACGGACAGCGAACTTATTTTTAAACAAATGAACGGCAAGTATAAGATTTTAGATCGCAAAATTGAACAATTATTTCTGAAAACTTGGAATTTAAAAATTGATTTTGGCAATGTAAAATTTGTCTACATTCCCCGAAACAACAATACAGAAGCGGATAGACTGGTTAATCGAGCACTGGATTCTAAAACAAAAGAAGACGACGGATTGCCGGGAATATAATTTTTCGGGAAGAATAAAAAAATACCCCGATGTCCATCGGAGTATTTTTATTGTCCCAGTAAGTCTATAAGCCGAATTCTGTAATCGATGATCATTTATCTAGCCCCGACGTTACCGCCGGAGTCGAGCGAGCTACCTTTCACTAGCAGAAAATCATAATCACTTCCCACTAGATATTTACTCTTGCACCCACCTAGGAATTTAGCCGTTTCACCCCTCGACTTCGCTCGGGGTAAACCCCCAACTAGTCAAGGTATCGTCTCTGTTCGCATCCCTCATCTTACGATGGACGGGCGTTACCCGCTAGGCTGTTTCCCGACATATGTCGGGAGAGTGTTCGGACTTTCCTCCCCAATATGAATTAGGGTAATCATCCGACTTACTAGGACAAATTTATTGTATTACAAAAAAATATAAAAGTCAAGGTCCCCCTCGCCTCTGGCAAGGTTGATTTTTAGCCTATTCAGAGCTACAATAGGATTAATGAAGAAATCAGAACTTATATTCAGCGCATTGTTGGTGCCGGTTGATTTTTTGATGCTCATTTTAGCTGGAATCGCAGCTTATTTTTTGCGTGTTAGCCCATTAGTAGCAAAATGGAGGCCAGTGCTTTTTGCCATGAATTTGCCCTTTGAAAGATATCTTTTCTTAACGTTGGCAGTAGCGGTTTTTGGTGTTTTGATTTTCGCTGTTTCCGGTTTGTATCATATTAGCACTCAGAAGCGGTTGTTTAAGGAGTTTTTTCAGATTATTGTAGCAACTTCTGCCACTATTTTGGTTGTGATTCTCTATGTTTTTTTCAGTAGGGAGCTCTTTGAATCGCGTTTTATAGTTCTGGCGGCCTGGGTTCTGGCAATAATTTTTGTCAGTTTCGGCCGTTTTTTTATTAAAAAACTTCAGCGCTTTTTAGTCGGGAAATATAATGTCGGAGTCAGAAATATTGTTGTGATTGGCGAGGATAAATTAAGCAGAAAAGTTATTAAAGAGATAAAACGCAATCCAGATTTAGGATACAGGATAATTAAAAGATTTTTCGAATTAAAAACGGATAAAATAAAAGAGTTTCTTCTGAACAGCAATCCGCAAATAGATGAAGTTGTCTTAGCCAGTCCGCATTATGAAAGAAACAATATTCTGGAATTTTTAGATTTTTGTGAAGAGCAGAGGATTGGCTTTAAATTCGTTCCCAATCTTTTCCAAACACATGCCATCAATGTAGAAATGAATACTTTTGATGGCGTACCACTGATTGAGATAAAAAGAACTCCGCTTGATGGCTGGGGCAAAATAATCAAAAGATGGGTTGATATCGTGGGATCTTTAGTCGGTCTGATTATACTCTCGCCGTTGTTTTTAATAATTGCCATTATTATAAAGATAGATTCTGAAGGGCCGATTTTTGTGAAATTAAAAAGAATCAGCCAGAAACAGGAATTCGGTCTTTATAAATTTCGTAGCATGATTGCGCACGACCTCGACGGTTCAGCCGAATCGTTAAAATCTTCATTAATTGCTTTAAATGAACGCAAAGATAGTCCGTTATTTAAAATGAAAAATGATCCGCGGATAACGCGCGTGGGGAAATTTTTAAGAAAAACAAGAATTGACGAATTGCCGCAGTTGATTAATGTTTTAAAGGGGAATATGAGCCTGATTGGTCCAAGGCCGCATCAGCCGGATGAAATAGAAAAATACGAGAAACACCACAAAAAGGTTTTATTAATCAAGCCAGGGATGACCGGAATGGCTCAAATCAGCGGCAGTTCTGATTTGCCGTTTGAGGAAGAAGTGAAATTGGATACTTATTATATCGAAAACTGGACCCTGCTAAAAGATATTTATATTTTACTAAAAACAATAATTATTTTTTTTACAGATAAATCAGCCTGCTAATATGAAAATAGCTCTTGTTCATGATTACCTAAATCAATATGGGGGGGCGGAAAAAGTGCTTGAAGCATTTATCGAGATTTTTCCTGATGCGCCGATTTACACTTTATTTTACGACCAAAAAATAGTTGATGAATTCTTCCCGGGAAAGAAAATCCGGGCTTCGTTTTTGCAGAAAATTCCTTTTATAAAAAAACACCATCGCATTTTTCCGCCTCTAATGCCAATAGCAGTGGAAAGATTTAACTTGTCAGATTATG